>JBBKWX010000135.1:0-4876 GCA_037969175.1 Bacteroidia bacterium
CCGCAGATCTCGCAGAAGCTTTTTATTCCATTCTGTGAGATCTGCGAATGCAAAGTGAATCTCTTGCAATAACGTTTCATAACCGCAGAAAACGCTGAACAAAGTGATATCTGTGAGATCTGCGGGAAAAAAAAGGTCAACTAAAAAAAACTAAAATTTATTCAATACAACAAGGATTGAAAATTCCGGATTAATATTGAAGATATTCATCAAACAAAACCTGAAGAAAAGATTTACTTTCCTTTTCCATTTTCAAGGCTGATGCTTCGGAATCCGCAACCTGATAGAATACTCTCTTCAGTTGATGGTGCCACACATAATATTCATTTTTTCGGATCCACCCTACTCCATCAATGAATGTATAATATGCAAATTCTTCGCCTCCTGATTTGAACAGATCACGACTCCATTTAAATGGGCTTGCATCCAGATCTAACTGATGCAAAAGTGTCTTTGCAATATCAACCTGAGAAGCCAATTTTTCATATTTATATCCACGATATTCAGGTTTAATTACATCCCCAAAAAACATCATCGGAATTTTTTTTCTTAATGGATGATAGTATTCCCATTCCCGTGGTGAAGGGTGGGCATGATCTGCAACAATAATAAAAAGCGTATTGCTGTACCAACTTTGTTTCTTAGCCTGAACAAAATATTCACCCAAACATTTATCCGTATAAAAAGCTGAATTTAAATATCCCTGATATTCTCCACCCCAATCAATCGCTTCTTTCATCGGCATATCAAAGGGAGAATGTGTGCTGCCTGTAAACATCGCAGAAAAGAAAGGCTGTTTTTCCTGTTTCAGATCTGAGAGCTGCTGAGCGAATAAATATTCATCATGAACAGTCAGTTTTCCTCTGGGTATGGATGAAGGAAAATCAACACCTTCCATGATCTTGTCAAACTGATTATAGTACATATAGCCCTTTATGTTTCCATAATTCAATTGCCCACCAAAATAAAAGGAACTGGCATACCCTGCTTTTTTAATTTGCGTATTGATACAAGGCAGTTTTTGAAATTTTGAAGGTTGTTTGATGATACTCGTGGTGGGTTGTGCCGGAAAAGCACTAAAGATGGCCGCCATGCCCTGATCTGACCTTTCACCGGGTCCATATGCATTCGTAAACAAAACCCCCTGGGAAGCCAGCATTTCCATGTTTGGCGCAATACTGTCATATCCTCCCAAACTCTTCATCAGATCAGCCGACCAGCTTTCCAAAATGATTAAGACTACATTGGGTTTGTCTGTAGTAAGTATTTTTTCTGTAGCAGTATCCGGTTCTGCAAATAAAATCTCTACCTCTTTTTTAGCTTCATTGAGCGGATAATAATCATATGGATTTGTATCCATATAACTTTTATTTTGCTCGATACTATGTCCCAGATTCCAGAATGAATTTACAGCAGATAAATTCAATAAATTATTACTTGAATAATAAACATCACTCTGATTTATTGGAATTTGTTGCCATCCTCCACGCAACATCAACACCAATATGATCGGGGTTACCAATGTTGTTATGATCAAACTCCATTTCCTTGGTGGTGGGAATAATTTGTTAGGCTTTACATATTTTGAATAAACCCAACCGGAAAATATAGTCAATAGAAACGTAGCAAGTAAACCGAGGAACATAATTTTATTTCCGGCACTTTTGATCACTTCATCCGGATGGGCCAGATAAGACAAAGCCTTCATACTCATTTTAGTTCCCCATTCATCATAGAGGGAGAGTTCTGTAATTGCTATCAGAGAACAAATGAAGATGAATAAATAATGAAACCAGGTATTGATGATCAGTAAAACATTTGATCTGCTTAGGGTCCATGCCAACAACAACAGAAAAGGGATTGCCATTAGATACGATGTCGCACTCAGATCCAGATAAGCCCCATGCACATAGGATCTTAAGATCTCCATCAAACCTTCAGACTTGATCCTGGAAAAATTATAGATCACAAATACTGAACGGCTCAGCACAAAAAACAGCATCCAGAATAAAAGATGCTTAATTAAAATAATACTCAGTCTTATTTGCATGAATGATACGAAGATAAGCACTTGGATTAAATTTCATGAACTCTTAAAATTCATTTTTATACCTTTGTATCAAATTATTTCATCATGCAACTCTTTGTAATAACTGCAATACTTCTTGGACTGGCTATGGCAGGTATATCTGTTCGGCTCATTTTTCTTAAGAACGGTGAATTTAAAGGCACTTGCAGTTCAAACAATCCTTTGCTTGTAGATCAAATAGGCAATTGCACTGTTTGTGGTCGCAAGCCCGGTGAAGAATGTAAAGAATCTTAAACTTTACTTTTCTTTTATTTCTTCAATTTTACTTTGCAAGCCAGGACTCATCCAGGTTTTCCAGTTCCCATTTTCAGAGTAGATCAGAAAAGCTTCAAGTTCCGGATGATCTCCGATCAGCTCCATGGCTTTTTCTGTACCAATGACCATCAAAACTGTAGCGTATGCATCCGCTGTCATACAATCCGCGGCCAGCACCGAAGCACTCAATAAATTGTGTTGTACCGGATACCCTGTCTTAGGATCTATGGTGTGCGAATACTTCTGTCCGCCTTTTTCATAGAATGCTCTGTAGTTACCGGAAGTAGCAAGAGCACGATCTTCCATAGTTACAATTGCCTGCAATTCTCTTTCTGCTGATTCATTTTCAATTGGTTTATCAATTCCGGCCTTCCATTTTTCTCCTTTAGGCTTAGCTCCAAAAGTTCGCATTTCGCCGCCAACCTCAACCAAAAAATCATTGATTCCTTTAGACAATAATAGATCAGAAATAACATCAACAGTATACCCCTGAGCAATGGCATTAAAATCCAACTGAATACCCTGCTTTTCACGAATTACACCGCCTTCAACAATTTTGAGATGTTGATAACCACAAAGCTCAAGCAGACTGTCAATCTTAGTCAAAGGCAGATCTTCCATCCGTTTGGCACCAAAACCCCATGCATTGACCAATGGGCCGACTGTCGGATCAAAAGCACCTCCCGAAATTTCAGCAACTTCAATACTTTTCTTCAATACATTCATAAAGTGAACATCCGGGATAGCAGTCGAATCTCCGCTATTCCATCTACTGATAATAGATGTAGTATCCCATAATGACATCGACTTGTCGATAACTTTAAACAAACTATCTATTTCATTTCTAAGATCTCTTTGCTCCTCATCAAAATAAATGATCTGGTATGTAGTTCCCTGAGCTTCGCCTTCGATCTTGATCGATTCAAGCTTCTGTTGGCTACAAGAAGTGATTATCCCAAATAAAAGCAGTGATAGAATAGTCTGATAAGTCTTCATGAATTAAATATAAAGTAAAAGCCCCCGACCACAAAGGACGGGGGCTTTATAAAATTTATTGATTAACCTCCGAAATCGTCAAAAGAAACGTTCTCAGCAGGCACGCCCCATTCATCACACATTTTGATGACAGCAGCATTCATCATGGGTGGTCCACAGAAGTAAAATTCTACATCTTCCGGAGCCTGATGTTTTAAGAGATAATTATCAATCAGGGCCTGATGTACAAACCCGGTAAAACCATCGCCTTCCGTATCGTCAATATCTTTTTTTGCTGTCCAATTATCTTCCGGCAAAGGTTCAGATAAAACGATATGAAATTTGAAATTTGGAAATTCTTTTTCGATGGCTCTGAAATCTTCTATGTAGAATAATTCACGCTTTGAACGACCTCCATACCAGAAACTTACTTTTCTATTTTTTTCTTTTTCGGTGTGGAACAAATGAAAGAGATGAGAGCGCAATGGAGCCATACCTGCACCACCACCAAAATAGATCATTTCTTTTCCGGTCTCTTTAATGAAGAATTCACCGTAAGGGCCACTGATAGTTACTTTATCACCCGGCATACATCCGAAAACATAAGAAGAACAGATACCCGGATTTACATTCATCCATCTGTTATTCGCTCTATCCCAAGGTGGAGTAGCAATACGAATATTCAACATGATGATGTTTCCTTCTGCAGGGTGGTTGGCCATTGAATAAGCACGGAAGATCTCTTCCGGATTCTTCATTTTAAGATCCCACAATTTGTACTTATCCCACTCTTCTTTAAATTCATCCGGCTTCTTACCCATTCTTGGATGAGAAATGATTTCAAATTTGCTGAAGTCAACTTCTATCGCAGGAACATCGATCTGAATGTATCCGCCTGCTTCGAAATGCATATTCTCGCCTTCCGGAAGTTTAACCACAAATTCTTTAATGAATGATGCGACGTTGTAATTAGAAACAACCTCACATTCCCACTTTTTGATCCCGAATATTTCATCCGAGATCTTGATCTCCATGCTTTCTCTAACTTTTACCTGGCAAGCCAGACGCCAGTTATCCTGAGCTTCCTTACGTGTAAAATATCCTACTTCAGTTTGAAGGATCTCTCCTCCACCTGAAAGCACCTGGCATTTACACATTGCACATGTACCTCCTCCTCCGCAAGCGGAAGGAAGGAAAATTTTCTGCTGAGCAAGCGATGATAATAAGGTTGCTCCTGCCTGCACTTCAACCGGCTCTTGACCGTTGATAATGATCTCAACCGGACCACTTGGAGACAGTTTAGCTTTTGCATAAAGCAGAAGCACTACCAATAATAATATGATCGACAGGAATACGACGATGCTGGCGATAAGTGTTGCAGTTGTTGTAGATAAGATCAACATCCTTTATGATTTATTAGCTAAGAGAAATACCCATGAAACACATGAATGCCATTCCCATTAATCCGGTTATAATAAATGTAATACCTAAACCTCTAAGTGGGCCCGGTACATTTGAATATTTGATCTTCTCTCTGATTGCAGCTATAGCTACAAT
>JBBKWX010000136.1:0-25201 GCA_037969175.1 Bacteroidia bacterium
CAAACGGAAATGGTAGCAGCACAGGCAACAATGAAATGGTTTCTGCTTGGCAAAGCTCTGCTAACTATGATCTCCCACCCGGAACAGCCTATCAATGGGATCTGGGAACCATTCTGGATTTTAATTACCACCTGAGAAACAGCAATGTGGATTCAGTAATGGCTACCGATATTTATTTTAATGTCTATACTCAGCCCAAAGGAACAGCTGCCAAAATCATGTATTCGGATCTGATTCAAAATTTTGCTCTTCTTATTCCTCCTCTAACTTTCAATTATGAGATCACAAAGGCTGATTTCTTTAGTGGAGAGACTAATTTCTGGGATATCTGGTTGCTTTCATCTCATACACATAAACTGGCTATTGATTTCGACATTTACGAACGAAATGCTAACGGGTCCGTTGGAAATCAACTATTTGAAGGTTTTTATAATATCAATTATACCTTCAATCAGGGATACTATGACTGGGCCCATCCTCCGATCCGGAAATTTGCTCCTTTGCATCGGATCAATCCACAGAATGGTCTGATAATGAAAGCTAAATTTACAAATACTTCAAATCAGTATGTGACTTTTGGCCTCACAACCGACAAGGAAATGATGTTGTACTTCATTCAGTACACCAAAGGAGACCCGCTCATCACAGGAATCCACGAAGAGGCATCTGATCCCGCTAACAAGCTAAAATTAAAAGTTTATCCTAACCCTGCCGGAGCTAACAGCAGAATAAGTCTCAGTCTGAAAGAACCCGGCAATTTAGAGATCAGCATAAGCGATCTTAGCGGCAGAAATATTGGTAAATCATTGTATATCAATAAGGCCCAAGGGGAAATCAATATAGGCTTACAGGAAATAACAGGAGCTATCAGCAAGGGTTTATACCTGCTACAGGTCAAAACGGATGATGAAATATATACCAGAAAGATTTCATATATGGATTAATTTCATATTTCCTTTTGTAGAATAAATCTAATTTTTACCTTTGCACCCCCCGAGTGGATTATCATAAAGGGGATATAAAAAAGATTGCAAACATGTACGCGATTGTAAACATAGCCGGTCATCAGTTTAAAGTAGTTCAGGATCAGTTCCTTTACGTAAACCGTTTGGACGCAAAAGAAGGCGATAAAGTAAATTTTGATCAGGTTTTACTGATCGACCAGGATGGTAAAGTTAATGTGGGTGCACCGGTTATCGGTGGAGCACTCGTTAGCGCTACGGTTTTAAGCCACCTGAAGGGCGATAAGGTTATCGTTTTCAAGAAGAAGCGCAGAAAAGGTTACCAGAAGTCAAATGGTCACCGTCAGCAGCTTTGTAAGATCCAGATAACAGGTATCAGCTTAAAAAGTGCTGCAAAGAAAGCAGCTAAAACAGAAGAGGCTCCAGCAGCTGAATAATTTTAACATCATTAATTTTTATATACCATGGCACATAAAAAAGGCGTCGGTAGTTCCAGGAACGGTAGAGAATCACACAGCAAGAGACTTGGTGTGAAGATATTTGGCGGTCAGAATGCAATCGCAGGAAACATTATCGTGCGTCAGCGCGGTACTAAGCACCGTCCGGGCAAAAACGTTGGTCTGGGTAAGGATCACACAATCTTTGCAATGGTTGACGGTCTTGTTGAATTCAAACGCAAGGCAGACGATAAGAGCTATGTTTCTATTATCCCAAGAGAAGTAGAAGCTCAGGCTTAAACAAAATATTGTTAATACCTTTAAAACCCATTGCGCTGCGATGGGTTTTTTTGTTTTGGGCGGCATTTCCGGCTGTCCGCTATATTTATACAATTATAGAAGAAGCTGTCCCGAAGCTTCGTATACGCGTCAAGTTAATATATCAATTTTGCAAAATGATGTAAGTCCACGGCTTGTCAAAAGGGATTTTAATTACAGTTCTTTTCCTCAATATTTTTGTTTTTTTTTACCACGAAGGTCACAAGTACACTTAGTAACACTAAGAATATTCATAGATATCTATTTTCTAACAACATGTTTGAAATAGTATTCTGCCGACAGGTTGAGCAAGAGCACTCAAAAAAATAGTATGAGTGAGATTGATATTTTCATGAAAACCTCTTAGTGAAACTTGTGACCTATGTGCTCTCCGTGGTTATATTTAATTTATTGGCTTAACGCAAATGCGCTGTTTAAGGCCCAACCGGGCCGCATTAAGAAACTCAGAAAATCGAAACCACGATTTATTCATAGTTTATTCCTTTATATTTGAATATGCAAAGTGGCAAATTCAGCTTTCTAGTATTAGTCTCTATTATTTTTATTGAGACTATCGAAGCCCAACCCTATCCTACAAAAATTTGGGATAAGCGATTTGGGGGTTATGGATGGGATCAGACAAAGGCCCCATTAAAGATTTCAAAAGATGGCAATATACTATGTGTAGGTGAGATTAGTGCTTATGGGGGCAACTTATCTGCACCGAGTAAAGGGAATGCAGATTATTGGATATTCAAAGTAGACCTTCAGGGAAATCTGATTTGGGAAAAATCCATAGGCGGAACACTTTATGATACTCCCAGAGAATTTCTGGAATTGGCCGATGGGGGTTTTATCATTGTAGGTGATTCAGAGTCAGGGATTGGAGGAGATAAAACTGAACCACACCGAGGTGGCTTATATGATTATTGGGTAGTAAGGCTGGATAGCACCCGGAATGTAATCTGGGACAAAACGCTGGGTGGTTCCGAAAGTGATCGGGTAGGATCAGTTGTAGCACTATCGGACGGCTCATTTCTGGTACTTGGTACAACTTACTCACCACAAAGCGGGGATGTTAGCGGTGTTGGATTTATTAGTCCTACAAATGGCGGATGCGATATGTGGCTGGTAAAGCTCGATAGCTTGGGAAATAAGTTATGGGATAAACGCTATGGAGGATATTTTTGTGACCGTGGCTATGGAATGATCCAAAGCACTGATGGCAATTTTATCATGACAGGTACAACAGAATATGGTCCTAGCTTTGATGTTACGGGTCCTACATGCGGCGGAGCACCTGATTATTGGTTGATAAAAATCGATACCCTTGGGAATAAGATTTGGGATCGGCGATATGGCTCCAATAATTGGGATGATGAAAATTACAAGATCAAAAATACTGCTGACAATGGTTTTATCGTAATGGGGGGATCTATGGGTCCGATCAGTTGTGAGAAATCAGAAATGTACCGTGCTGACTTTGATTTCTGGCTGGTAAAATGCGACAGCATGGGATTTAAACAATGGGATAAAACACTTGGAAGTGATGGTGCAGAATCACTGGGAGATATTGTTCAAACACCGGATGGGGGCTATTTTTTAGCCGGAGGATGTTCAGGAACACAGGCTCTATTTGATAAATCCCAACCCAATCACCCGGGATCTACCAGAAATATGTGGGGTATCAAAATTGCTTCTACCGGAGTAAAGCAATGGGATGTCCGCTGGGGGGGTAACATAAGCGAAGGTTGTAGCGGGCTTGCTTATCTGAACGATGGAAGTTATGTTGCTTTTGGTACTTCCTGGTCAAATGCTTCTTTCGATAAATCGCAGGATAACTGGATGTTGACTCCAACAATAACACCTAATGCCGATCTCTGGTTGATACGCTTTATGCCAGCTCCGGTAAGCCTTTGGGAACAAGGTGATAGCCAATCCGGAATCGATGTTTTTCCTAATCCTTTTTCTGATAAGTTTGAACTAGGAACAATCTTTAGTCATCCTGGCAGTGTTACTATGAGAATACAAGATATGACCGGAAAAATTTTGATTCATCAATCTTTCGAGATGACATCCGGTATATTCAATCATAACCTTGCCTTGCCCAATTTACCAAGCGGAGTATATGCCCTCACATTGACTAATGGACAAGAGCTGCGTTCTCGCAAAATTGTCAAATTTTAATCTTAACCTCTGAAAGCTAAAAAACCTTCCTCAATCCAAAATTATAGGTCTGCCCTGCACCGGCGTTCTTCCCCAGAATAAAATTGCTGTACAAGATCTCCAGTTCCAGATCATCTCTGGGAAAAAGCTTCAACCCCGGGCCTAATTGCAGGTAATAACTTGAAAATCCGCTTTTAGACCATACAGGTGAGAATTCTGTCATCAAATATGGACTCAGAAATTCGAAACCCCGATAACTGCCAATCAAACTTAAGGGACTTCTGAATGTTTTACCTTCGCTCTTTGCAAACTCGATTTGGTTATTAAGAGATACATAGATCCAGAAGTCTTCACTCAGATCTTTGTCAAAAAGCAGCTCTATGCCCAATATATCAGAATCCCCATCTAAAAAAGGTCCTGAAGGAGATCTGTCCGATGCAGATAAGACTGAGCTTAGAAAATAGATCCTTGCAGAAAAATTTGAGATAGATGGAAAGACTTGCCACCTCAGGTTAGCCCCTACCCTGCTTAATCCCGATCTTTGAACTGAATCCTTATCATTCACAAAGATCATCAATGCGCTTTCATCAGGGCTCCCATAACGTACTCTCCGGTAGTTCAGATCCAGACCCATTTCTAATCTCCTGGAAATCCCATACTGTATTCGAAACAAACCAGTATACCAGGATTTACGCCCGCCCTCATCTTCTCGGGAACCATAGGCATCAAAAAAATCTGTCTGTGAATACAGATTATTGAAGATCTTCAATTCTATATCACGTCTTGCCAATAATCCGGAAGGGGTTTGAACCTTGAATGAAAATAAGCTGTCTGCTTTTCTTTCCGACAAAAAGCCCGCACTGTGAAAAATTATTCTGTCGGTTACAGAACGGGTTATTTCTTTTTTTCGTTCAGACTCCAGTTATAACTATAGTAATCTATTTTATAACCGTCCGGAAGCTTAACTGTTCTGTATTTATTGATGAAATCCGTTACAGACTGACCACGTTTCACAAAATCTTCCGCATACCATTTAAAGATCTCTGATACATTCACTTTCTTGGTAGCATCATCAACACGAATAAAAACCCGGTCATTCATGGCAAGCACCGTTTGCTCGGTCATCTGCTTGTCAAGCTGCTCAGGTTTATATGCAAATGGCATTATTGGAGGACAACTCACCGCTGCACAGACCAATACAAAATGGACTCTGGCATCCTTAAACTTTTTCCGGAGCAGGTCATTTTCAATTTGATTCAACGTAAGGCTCTGTCCTGCAATCATAAACTTCTCATCATCAAAAAACCCATCAGCCGACATAGGCGAGTTGATCGGATACTTTTCTACTATACTTTTTATCACCAATAAATTATAAGCATTGATCAAAAATGCCTGCTCATTCATTGCACTTGCATTATTCAGATCATAGGTTCCAATTGTTTTGACCAATGCATTGAGTTCTACTCTATCTGTTTTGAGTCTTGCATAATCCACTTTGGTCTTCATGACATATTTTGAAAAAAACAAATCTGCATCCTCGAAAAAATTACCTGAAGCATGCGTGGACCCTATATTGAGTAAGAGTAAACAAAGAAATACTGAAAGATATTTATTCATAATTTTTTTATAAGATAGGATCATAAAGATAAAAAAATAGCATTAACCCGATTCTCCTAATGCAAAATGAACGTAGTATTATTAATTTTATTGAGTGCCTGTCGCTTATATGACATAAGGAATTCACCTTTAATGCTTACTTTGGATAATATTGATATTTTATGCCGGATAGAAAAAAAATAGTGATCATAGGTAATGGAGTTTCCGGTATAACTGCTGCGAGACATATTCGAAAATTATCGAATCATGAGATTATAGTTATATCCAATGAGTCCGAATATTTTTTTTCACGTACAGCGCTCATGTACGTATATATGGGACACATGAAGTTTGAGCATATAAAACCCTATGAAGATTGGTTTTGGGAAAAAAATAGAATAGAGCTTGTTCATGCTCACGTTGAGAAAGTAAATATTGATTCAAAAAATCTTCAGCTTCAGGATAAGTCTATCATTCCATACGACAAATTAATTATTGCTTCCGGCTCACATTTCAATAAATTTGGATGGCCCGGGCAGGATCTTATCGGCGTACAAGGTTTATATCATGTTCAGGATCTTCAGACTATGGAAGAAAATACCGGAGACATAAAAAGAGCCGTTATAGTAGGTGGTGGATTGATCGGAATTGAATTATGTGAAATGCTGCACTCAAGAAATATCCCAACTACATTTCTTGTCAGAGAAAAATCTTTTTGGGATATCGTACTTCCAAAAGAAGAATCTGAAATGATAGGCCGACATATGTTTGAACACAAGGTAGATCTAAGATTATCAACAGAGTTGGAAGAAATTATTGGTGATGATAATGGAAAAGTAAAAAGTATTAAAACAAAATCAGGTGAAATTATTGAATGTGGATTTGTTGGATTATCAGTAGGCGTTTCACCGAATACAGATTTTCTAAAGGATTCAGGAATAGAAATTGAAAAAGGTATTTTAGTCAATGAATTTTTAGAAACCAGTGTAAAAGATATTTATGCCATTGGTGATTGTGCCGAGTTTAGAGTCCCTTTAAGCGGCAGAAGACCAATTGAGCAGGTTTGGTATACCGGAAAGATCATGGGCGAAACGCTGGCACATACACTCTGTTTAGAGCCTACTGAATATAGACCAGGCAATTGGTTCAACTCAGCTAAATTTTTTGACATCGAATATCAGACCTACGGAAATGTACCGGCATCTCTACCCGATGATCTTGATAGTCTGTATTGGGAACATGAGAATGGAAAGAGATCGATCCGCATTGTTTTCGAGAAGAATTCAAAATGTGTCGTAGGTTTTAACTTCTTTGGAATTCGCTTCAGACATAAGATCTGTGATAAATGGATAAGTGAAAATGCAACATTGAATGAAGTGATCCAACAATTGCCAAATGCAAGCTTCGATCCCGAGTTTCATACACGATTTGAGAAAGAGGCTCAAAAGAAATTTTTACAACTTGTTTAATCTTCAACGATGGGAAATAATGTAGATGAATCCTTAGCAATTGCCAGAGCTCCTGATGCGGGAACCGGAATGAAAGACCGAATGGGTTTAGCATTGATCGGCATTGGAACATTGGTCTTTCTGGTTGTCCTTTTAGGAGGCGGCCCGGTTTCCAAAGTACATGCCTGGTGGTTGAGTTTTGGAACAGTAGGACTTGGAACCCTATTAATGGCATGGAATAATTTCGGGAAAGGACCTGCAGGAATTCAAAATGATGGGATCATGTTTGGTTCCATGACGGCAAAAGGTGCATTGGCCTGGGTTAGCGGTATACTCCTTACAGGATTTTATATTATCATTTATTGGTTCCCGCAATATCTTGAAAACCTTGTTCGGATCTGTGACCCAATGAGCTTTGCTTTACGAGGCATTGCAGCCGATCAATGGTTTCTATATGGAACCTTATATACACTAGCTGTCCTTGTGATGGGCTATAGAGCCATATTAAAATACAGACATAACCGATATCAGATCATAAGAACATTATCTGTAATGTTTTTCCAATTTGGTTTTGCATTTTTAATTCCCGGTATATTGATCTTGTTCAATCAACCGGAATTTTATTTCAGCTATTTCTGGCCTTTGAAGTACAATTACCTTTTTCCAAATGATGTAAATTATTTACTAAACTCTCCGGGAGGTTTAGGAACCTTTATGGTATTCTGGGGTGCACTTATGAGCTTTGCTGCAACACCTGTACTCACCTATTTCTTTGGAAAACGATGGTATTGTTCCTGGGTTTGCGGATGTGGTGGTCTTGCCGAAACGATGGGCGATCCTTTCAGACATCAAAGTGATAAATCTCTTAAAGCATGGAAGATCGAACGATGGATGATTCACAGTGTTTTGGTTTTTGTTGTTATCACCACTGCATTATTATGGATCAATTCTGCACAGGAAGGTGCGCTTCTTGGATCCTTATCTGCAGCATTTTCCAAGACCTATGGATTTGCTATTGGGGCTGTCTTTTCAGGAGTTGTCGGAGTTGGATTTTACCCGATTATGGGCTCAAGAGTCTGGTGTAGATTTGGTTGCCCCATGGCCGCTTATCTTGGCATCATCCAAAAATATTTTTCACGTTTCAGAATTACTACTAACGGTGGTCAGTGCATAAGTTGCGGTAATTGTTCTACGTATTGTGAGATGGGAATTGATGTAAGATGGTATGCGCAAAGAGGACAAAATATTATTCGTTCTTCTTGTGTAGGATGCGGGATTTGCTCTGCAGTTTGCCCCAGAGGTGTTTTAAATTTAGAAAATGGCGGTGATAAAGAAAGATATAATGATCCTATTCATATTACCAAAGAAGGATTGAGTTTGAGAGATTAATATGAAGAAAAAAATAGTTGTTTTGATTCCTGCATTGAATGAAGAAAAATCAATAACCAAAGTATTAAACGATATACCAAAAGATTTGGTAATTGAAATAATCGTAATAAATAATGGTTCTACAGACAGTACGGAACAAAATGCAAGATCTGCAGGTGCTACGGTTTTGAATGAACCAATCAAAGGATATGGCAATGCTTGCCTTAAAGGCCTGACCTATTTGTCGCAGAAGTCAGTAGAAGAACAGCCTGATATAGTTGTGTTTCTGGATGCAGATTATAGCGATCATCCTGAAGAACTTGAACTGGTAGTTGATCCAATCATTAATGGCGAAATGGATCTTGTCATTGGTTCAAGAGCTTTAGGAGACAAAGAAAAAGGAGCTATGATGCCACAACAGATCTTTGGCAATTGGCTTGCGACAAGGCTAATGAAGCTGATCTATGGATATAAATTTACTGACCTCGGACCATTCCGTGCTATCAGGTATTCTTCTTTATTGAAAATAGGAATGATAGATAGAAACTTTGGGTGGACTGTAGAAATGCAGGTAAAAGCAGCTAAGCTAAAGTTGCGTTGTTCTGAAGTGCCTGTCACTTACAGAAAAAGAATAGGTGTTTCCAAAGTTACCGGAACTATCAAAGGCAGTGTGATGGCAGGATACAAGATCTTATACACAATATTCAGGTACATTTAAAGAGATGAAAATAATTTTTCTAATTATATATGGTTTAGCGCTTCTGTTTATATTTCTATACAGTCTGATCCAGCTGCACCTTGTGATTTTATATTTAAAAAGAAATAAAAATTCAGATCCGGAGAATGTTCCTGATGCTGATTTTTCTCCAACAGTTACGATTCAGCTTCCGGTTTACAATGAAAAATATGTAGTCGAAAGATTGATTGATGCTGTATGTAAGATCCATTATCCAAAAGAGAAACTGGAAATACAAGTGCTCGATGATAGTACTGATGATACTGCAGAGATCATAGCATCAAAAGTCCATGAATGGCGATCTAAAGGAATTGATATAAAGCAGGTAAGAAGACAGAACCGCAGTGGATTTAAAGCAGGAGCTTTGCAAGAAGGAATGCTTCAGGCAAAAGGAGAGTTCATTGCTATTTTCGATGCTGATTTTATGCCGACAACTGACTTTTTGCAAAAAACAATTCCTTGGTTTTCAAATTCAAAAATTGGAGTAGTACAAACAAGATGGGAACATGTAAATGAAGATTATTCTTTGCTTACAAGGCTACAAGCATTCGGTCTGGATGCTCATTTTACAGTTGAACAAGGTGGCAGAAATAATGGCAAACACTTTATAAACTTCAATGGCACCGGTGGTGTTTGGAGAAAAAGTACGATCGTTGATGCAGGAGGATGGCAAAGTGATACACTAACCGAAGACCTTGACCTGAGCTATAGAGCACAATTGAAAGGTTGGGATTTCAAATACCTTGAAGTGGTAGGTTCCCCTGCCGAACTGCCGGCAGAAATTTCTTCATTAAAATCACAGCAATTTAGATGGACCAAAGGTGCTGCCGAAACAGCTAAAAAAAATCTTTTCAAAGTACTTCGTTCTTCTTTGCCTTTTAGCACGAAACTTCATGCAACATTTCATCTGTTAAATTCTACCATCTTCGTTTGTATCGTTATCATTTCCATATTGAGTGTTCCTGTATTATTTATAAAAGCAGCAAGCCCGGAGTTAAAATTGATCTTCAAACTAGCATCTATATTCTTGTTTAGTTTAGTCAGTCTTGGACTATTTTATTTTGTCTCACTGAAACGGAAAGAATGGTCAATGTGGAAGACAACGCTATACTTCCTTATCAATTTCCCTTTGTTTTTAAGCATGAGTATGGGTATCAGTTTACATAATGCAATTGCTGTAATACAGGCTTATTTGGGGTATAAAACACCTTTCATCCGAACTCCAAAATTTGATATCAGAAACTTGAAAGATACCTGGAAAGGAAAAGCCTATACAAGTTCCGGCTTGAGTCTATTAAATATTGTTGAAGGGATACTTTGTCTTTATTTTGTATTCGGAATTATTGCGGCCTTCCTTCTTGATGACTTTGGATTACTCCCCTTTCATTTGATGTTGGCATTCGGATATGGAATGGTATTTTGGCTTTCAATAGTGCATGCATCCGGTAAGAAAATATATGCTTGAATTAAACAAAACTGAATTTAATTTTAGAACAGGCATACCGGTTCTGCTTTCAGTTTTGGGATACATCTTACTTACTTACTTTACTCAAAGAGAAAACTCATTTACGGTACTTGCATTATTTAGCATTCTTTTTATTTCCTATGTATTTCTGGTAAAACAAAAAATAAACTGGTTGTCGGCGATCATGCTTGGACTGATTTTCCGTATCAGCACATTATTCAGTTTTCCCGAATTATCAGATGATATTTACAGATTTATCTGGGATGGTAATCTTATTCTGAATGGGCACAATCCCTATCTCTATCTGCCCTCAGAGATCTCAAGTCAATTCGAAACCGGGTTTATGTCTGTATTGTTTGCCAATATGAACTCTCCGGATTATTATACAGTATATCCCCCACTTTGTCAATTTATTTTTTCAGCCGGATCATTCCTGGGACATGAAGATCTTTATCTCTCTTCTCTTTTTATAAAGACATTTATTTTTCTGGCTGAATGTGGATCTATTCTCCTTATAGTACGCCTTCTTGAAATGAAAGGGCTCGACAAAAACCTTGTTTCATTGTATGCATTGAATCCATTGGTAATAGTTGAATTAAGCGGCAATGCTCATTTTGAGGGAATCATGATATTCTATCTTTTAATGGGTTTTTATTTTTTAGAAAAGAAAAACTTGATGTTGGGTGGAATAGCAATTGGCCTTGCGGTTTCGGTAAAACTATTGCCCATACTGATCATTCCTTTCTTGCCAAAAATACTAGGTTGGAGAAATGCAATTATCACTTCTATTCTGATCATTTGTATTCCTGTCCTTTTGTTCATTCCATTTGCGGATTCAGCATTAATACCACAATTCTTTTCCAGTCTGGATCTCTATTTCAGGAAATTTGAATTTAACGCTTCCATTTATTATCTCGTAAAAAATATTTACTTACAAATCGTTGGGTACAACAGGATAGATATCCTGGGTCCCGTATTGGCATTAGCAAGCAGTGCAATGATCCTTGTTTATGCGTTTATTCTTCAGAAAAGAAAAGATCTATTTATTGCATTGATGATCGCACTCAGTATTTATTTTTTCTTTGGCACTACCATCCATCCCTGGTATCTCACAACGCTTTGTGCCTTGGCAGTTTTTGCAAATAAAAAGTATGTTTTTATATGGTCGGGGCTGGCTGTTCTCAGTTATTGGACCTATGGAAACCCGGAATTTAAGGAGAGTAATGTGCTTCTGCTGATAGAGTATGGAGTTCTTGTCGGGTATATTTTTTACGAAAATTTCTATCCCGAAAAAGATCTGTTAATATTGAATAAATAAACATTGTTGTCCGGAATAAATTTTAGTTTTTTATTTAAGGCTTTTTTTTAACCTTAGGGGCCTCAGTCCCGCATATGCGCATACGCATCAAGCTAACAAATAAAATAAAACCACGAAGAGCACATAGGTCACAAGTTTCACTAAGATATATTCATGAAAATATCACTTCTAATTGAAATTTATTTTTGGCATGTCCTAGTCCACCAGCTGGCAGACATCATTATCAGAACAGATTTTATGCAAAATCAAAAAGAAACAATACTGTTGCGGAATATGCATTAAATACTTAGTGTAACTATGTGTACTTGACCTTAGTGGTAAAAGAACATAATACTTGAGAAAAATAACTGCTATGAAAATGCAATACAATTAGCCATAGACTTATAAAATTACCCAAAATTGATAAAGCGTAGCTTGACGCTTATGCGAGACTTCGAGGCTCTGAGACCTCTGTGGTAAAATTAGCACAGATTCCCCTTGTAGATAAGTACTTATGATGCAACTCGACAGGATTAGAAACCCGACACCGGACAACAATGATAAATAAAAGCAGTTTAGATCTGCATTGGAGGCTCTTTGATCTTATTACTTTTTTTATCCAGCATTGGATCATCACTTAATAATATTGCTAATGACTGCAATGACTCAACACGCTCACTGATCAATTTTAATATAGCTACAAAAGGAACGAATAGGATCATCCCCGCTGCACCCCATATCACTCCACCTGCAATGATCGCTATGATCATAAATAATGTATTTATATTCATCCTTGAACTAACAGCAAGCGGAAAGATCAGATTTGCTTCAAGGTATTGAACGATCGTAAATACAATAATGACACCCATGGGATAGGTCCATGAATCATAGGTGATCCAGGCTATAGACATAGGTAATATCGCACCAATGGTGATCCCAACGTAAGGTATGAACGTTAGTAAAGAGGCAATGATTCCGAATAAAACCGGATGAGGAATACCCAGCAAAGCCAAACCGATACTGTTGAGAATGGCAACAAGTAAATAGACTATCGCCATCCCTTTTATAAAACCATAATATGCACTAATGGACTCTTTCAGGACTAAAAGAATTTCTGATTGTTTGGCTTGTGGGAATAATGCAAAAATTGCTTTAACTATAAGTTTCCGGTAGTAAAGAACCATTGCAACATAAAATGGAATGAGAACCAATAACACCATTGAAACTGCAGATCCACTCAATACCTGGCGGAGAAATGGAAAGACATATGTATATGAATTCTCCATCCATGTTGAAATCCAATTGTCCTGAACGAGCCTGCTTACCTTCCAGTCATTTTCTAGATAGATCCTGAATACTTCAATTACTTCATAGAGCTTATCTTTTATCAAAGGCCAGTCCTGGCTGAACAATAAAGCTTGATACACCAATAAAGAAACAACTAAACTTAGTGGGATAAAGACCACCAGTAATGAAAGACCGATCGCTATGTATATATTAAAACCTTTTTTTTCCAGCCAATTACAAAATGGATACAACACAAAACTGATCAGCATAGCGAAACTCAATGGTACCAATAAGGTACGTCCGTAATAAAGAATCACTGTGATCAACACAATAGCAGTAAGTATCCGGATGATATCTCTTGAGCTATTAATTCTGTGTTCTTCCATACTATTTCATTCTATTTAAAGTTCGATAAAATAAGTCGGAATAAAAACCAAATCAGAGTTTTTCTGTAAGCTTCTTTACCAATTTAAATTCTATCAAAAACTCTTTTGCAACAACTCGTATCAATGTATAAACAGGAATTGCCAGTATCATACCCGGTATGCCGGCTAATGTGGCAGCCATCAGAATAACTAAAAATATTTCAAGAGGATGAGCTGCGACTAAATTAGAAAATATCAAGGGTTGACTTAGATTATTATCAATTAATTGTGATATTGAAAATACTATTGAGATCTTCAATATAATCGGCAACAACTCTATATTCATATCATTACTTAAACCTGAAGAAACACCAATGAAAATTCCAATTACAGCCGCTATTATAGGACCAACATAAGGAATGATATTGAGTATCCCCGCCAGAAAACCTATCAACAGGGCATTTTCGATTCCAACAATCATAAGCCCTACACTCACCATGATCGTAAACAAAGCAAGTTGGATAATAAGTCCTATAAAATATTTTGACAACAGCCTTTTAGCATTGTTCAGAATATTGCGAATTTGGGGTTCATATTCTGTCGGAGGAATCAGCATAACTGCATTGTATAGCATGCTGTGATCTTTTAAGAAGAAAAAAGAAATAAATACTACTGAAGAGAATGCAACTAAAAGATTACCGGTGAAACTTATGATAGAATTAGCCATTAGTGAAAGGCTGGTCAAGTTCACAAAAGCCAATATACTTTCTTTCGTATAACCAATTACAGATTCATGTCCGACCGGTAGAAAACCATATTTGTTAAAAAAAGCATCTATAGGAGCCAGGTCATAACTGAACTGCTCCGAAATTGTATCCATGTCAAGGTTTGCGATTATGGTAGCTTCTCTGGCGATCAACGGGAAGAACAAAGATATCAGTAGCACCAACAAACTTATCATGGTTAATAAAGCCATGATCGCACTGAGTGCATTCGGAATATGAAACCTTCCAATTTTGATCTTTCCGAACAAGATCATCAATGGTCTGCCGATGAGACTTACAATTGCAGCAATTATCACAAAGGTGATGACGGTTCTAAAGTACCAAAGTCCAAACAATGCCAGAATAATAGCAGGAATAATAACCCACAATCTTTTCTTATGATTCATAAACAAATATAAAAGGGCTGATCATTCCAGCTTCATGATTTGAAAATTATTTATTCTTTGAATAATAAAATTTAATAATATTCTCCACCGGCTTATTCTGTGGTGTATAATCCGTGTTTTCTTTTCCTCCGGATTTTTCATGTGCATGATACCATTTCCAAATAAAACCACCTGCGAACCAATCTTTATCCCAAAAGGTCTTGAAGATCGCTTCGTATGCATTGTTCTGAGCCTCCAGATTTCCCGGTGCATTATAAGTCCAGTCGTCTTTTAACTCCCATTGTTTCCAAGCTGTTCGGTCTATGCTTCTGTATCCATACTCTGTAAATAAAACAGGTTTCTTCATTATCTGTCTGTAGGCATCGATTTCAATACTTGGTTTCTCCCAGGCCAACATCAATTCACTTACTCCCGGAGTTTCCGAATCACTGAGAGGGAAATATGCATCTATTCCAATATAATCAAGCTCATTCCAAAAACTCACTTCACGATAATCATCCCAATTTGCAGCATAGGTCAGCGAACCTTTATACAACTTCCTAACCTCTTTGATCAATTTTTTCCAAAAAAGTGGTCTTTGCCGTACTGCTAATTTATACTCTACACCAATGCAAAACATTTCAGCACCAATTTCAGAACTTAGTGCAGCATATGTAAGAATATATTTTCCGTATTGCTCTTCCCATATTTGCCAATCTGTTTCTGTCAAAAGCGTAAAATCTCCGGGCCAGCCCTGACCTCTCACCCATACATGTGGCTTTATCATTACATTCATTCCGGCAGCTCTAGCAAATTTTGCAAGTTCTATTGTCCCTGATTTTGTTTCGCCCCACCACTGTCCGGACCGATCAAAATAAACCTCCGGTAGCCCTGCTTTGCTGAATGCGAAAGGATTCAAGGCAACCCAACCTGCATTTATTTGCTGCAATGATTGCAATGAACCGGGATCAATAGGTTTGGGTGGCGAAACAAAATTTACCCCATTCATTTTATGTTTAATACTCAGCTCTGGCTTGAGATGACTACCCGTAAAACTGTTTATTGGTATCTCATTCATCACAGGAAAACTGCAAAAAATGAATAATGAAAATAAACCGATGAGTTTTTTATCCAACAAAAATTGAACGATTGAAAATTAGAAAAATCCGCTATTACGTAAATATACAAATTCTAACAGGAAATATGTCCTGTGTTATTATCTGCTGATCTTGTAATTAGCATTTTGAATATTGACCAATTAGAATTTACTTTACAACAATGGCAATAATGAATTCCATATTATCCTGGATCATGAAACAGCGCATCCACCAGATCGAGCTGTTCAAGAAATATCCTCATGATGTGCAGGAAGAGTGGAGACAGTCCTTGGTATACCAGGCAAGGAATACAGAATGGGGAAGAACTTACGATTTCAAGAGTATCAAGAATGCGGATAAATTCCGGGAACGAATTCCGATCCAGGATTATGAAAGCCTTAAACCTTCTATCAACAGATTACTCAAAGGAGAGCAAAATATCTTGTGGAACACGGATGTAAAATGGTTTGCAAAATCATCCGGTACCACAAATGACAAGAGTAAATTTATTCCGGTGACCATCGAGGCACTTGAAGAATGTCACTTCAAAGGTGGTAAAGACCTGTTATCCATTTATTGTAATAACCATCCCGACACCAAATTATTCGATGGGAAAATTTTGTCGATGGGTGGTAGTCATCAAATGACCTCTTTTTCAAATGACAGTTTTTACGGAGACCTGAGTGCGATCCTGATACAAAACTTACCGTTCTGGATACAATTCATCCGTACTCCGGAACTATCCATTGCACTCATGGAAAATTGGGAAGAAAAGATAGAAAAGATGGCCCATGCTACCATGAAGGAAGACGTGACCAATATCTCCGGAGTTCCTAGCTGGACTCTGATCCTGATAAAGAGAATCATGGAATTGAGCGGCAAAAATGATTTACATGATGTCTGGCCAAATCTAGAATTATTCGTGCATGGAGCTGTTTGTTTTACTCCTTATCGCGAACAGTTTAACAAACTTATTCCCTCATCAAAAATGAATTATGTGGAAACGTATAACGCTTCCGAAGGATTTTTTGGAATTCAAGACAATTCTAGCAGTGAGGAAATGTTGCTCATGCTGGATTATGGCATTTATTATGAATTTATGCCGATGGAAGAATACGGCAAAGAAAATCCCAGAACACTGTTGTTACATGAAGTTGAGAAAGATGTAAATTATGCATTGATCATTTCTACAAATGCAGGTTTGTGGAGATATATGATCGGAGATACGATCAAATTTACAGGTATATCACCCTATCGGATCAAGATCACCGGAAGAACAAAACATTTTATAAATGCCTTTGGCGAAGAGGTTATTATTGATAATGCAGAAAAAGCACTTGATATAGCATGTAAAAAATCAGATGCTGTCATTAAAGAATATACTGCCGCTCCCATCTACTTCAGTGATAATGAAAATGGTGCTCATGAATGGTTGATAGAATTTGAAGAAGCTCCGAAAAATTTGGAATACTTTACAGAAGTACTTGATAATGCTCTCAAATCTATCAATTCAGATTACGAAGCAAAACGATATCAAAATATTGCACTGCGTATGCCCGTTGTACAAGCATTAGAAACAGGAACTTTTTATACTTGGATGAAATCAAGAGGAAAGCTAGGGGGCCAGCATAAAGTTCCCCGACTTTCGAATGACAGACAATATGTGGAAGAGATAAAAAATATCCTGGCTGCAGGAAATGTAAAAATATGAGAGCACCTTTATTGATTCTGTGTATTTTTTTTAGCAGTTTTTTTGCTGAAGCCCAGGGCGAGTTGCTTGCCAGATGGGATATGCACGCTGAAATTGCAAAGGTTGATAAGCTCGGTCAAGTATATCTTGTCAATGGAAGTAGGATTGAGAAATTTGATAAAAAAGGTAATTCTATTGGAGTTTATGACAGATCCGATCTGGGCAATCTTTCATCAATAGACCTGAGTGACCCTTTCAAACCTGTACTATTTTTTGAAGAACATGCAGGATTGGTTTTTTGTGATTCAAGATTGGAAATTTTAAATAAAACAGACCTGAGAGTACTGGGAATCTTTCAAGCAGTTGCCGTTTGTTCATCCCCTTCTCAAGGATTTTGGGTCTTTAATCAACAAGATTTCAAACTCACAAAATTCGATAGCAGATTTAAAGTGATACAGGAAAGTGAAGAACTCAGCAGATTCACGGATGTAGGCATACTTCAGGGTTCATTGGCAGAAAGAAATGACCGGGTCTTTTTACAAACATCTTCAGGAAGGATCCTCATTTTTGACAGGTTTGCCAATCTGATCCAATCTCAACCCGATTCATCTGCCACAGCTTTTTCCTGGGCAGAGCGGGAATATTATTTTATCGATGGAAATAAAATAATGTCAAAAAATTCTTCAACTAATTTCGGACCGGTAAATGAATATTTTTCAGGCTCTAAACCTCTGCTGAATGCAGATAAATCAGGTAATTTCGTTTTACTGGTTTATGAAGATTATATAGAATTAAGAGAATTCAAATTTTAGGGTCTAAACAATATTCGTATTTTTAAAGCCTCAATACCCAAGACACATCATGCATATTGCAGTAGCCGGAAATATAGGTTCAGGTAAGACAACCCTTACTAATCTCCTTTCAAAACATTTTAAGTGGGAAGCGCATTTCGAAGATGTGGACGACAATCCATATTTATTCGATTTTTACGATGATATGCAACGCTGGTCGTTCAATCTTCAGATCTACTTTTTAAATTCCCGTTTTGAACAAATATTGAATATTCGCAATAGCGGTAAAAGTTATATCCAGGACAGGACCATTTACGAAGATGCATCTATCTTCGCTCCCAACCTGCATGCAATGGGTTTGATGACGACAAGGGATTTTAACAATTACATCTCTCTTTTCGAGTTAATGTCTAAATTCATTAACCCACCTGATCTGATGATCTATTTGCGGGGTAGTGTACCGGCATTGGTTAATCAGATCCAGAAAAGAGGCAGGGATTATGAAAACACGATTCGACTGGATTATCTGAAACGATTAAATGAACGTTACGAAGCTTGGATCTCTCAATATGAAGGCGGAAAACTGCTTATCATTGATATTGATGAAATAAATTTTGCAGAAAATGCCGAACATCTGGGTATGATCATAGAAAAGATCAATGCTGAGATTCATGGCTTGTTTTAACAATTGTGCTCAACATCTAATCAACATAAAAATGAAAAACTTTGCAATTAATTCCAAGCTGCTACCTACCTTGTTTTTTGTAGGTATCATGCTCTTTTCTTCATCTGTTTTTTCTCAGGGAATTGATTTTAAGCAGGGAAATTGGGATAAGATAGTAGCTATGGCAAAAGCTCAAAAGAAGCCGATCTTTCTTGATGCATATGCCTCCTGGTGCGGCCCTTGCAAATGGATGGATAAAAATGTCTATGGTGAAAGTGCTGCCGGAGATTTTTATAATGCTACGTTCATCTCTGCTAAAATAGATATGGAAAAAGGAGAAGGTCCTGCACTTGCAAAAAAGTATGGTGTTAAAGCTTATCCAACTTTATTGTTTATTAATGCTGATGGAAGTATAGAACATCGGGTTTGTGGATCAATGGAACTTGAAGCATTTATCGAACTTGGTCGAACGGCAATTGATCCGGAAAGAAGGCTAAAAGAAACTGCAATGCAATTTCAAAAAAGCCCAAAGCCGGAACCGGAAAATGCAGAAAGATATTTTGCTATGCTTGATGCAGGATGTGCGGATAATACAGCAGATGTAAATTCATATTTCAATAAAGTTCAGGGTGAAGAATTGATGCAAGATGCAAACTGGAAACTAATCTTGAATTATGTAAACGATTCAAAATCAACCGCTTTCAAAGAGCTCCTGGAAAGAAAGACCGAGTTTTCTGAACATTTCGGTGCAGATGTCGTGAATACAAAAATAAAGACAGTTTATGAAGCAAGCCTTGAAACTGCTGCCAGAGGAAAGGATACCCTTGCATTCAATAAACTGAAAACTGAAGTGAAAAAGAATGTTGGGGACGAATCTGAAGAGTTGATCCTTGCTGCTGAAATGTCCAAAGCCAAGAGAGAAGGCAACTGGAATTCGTATGCCTCTTTTGCGAACAAGTATGTAGAACAATATGCCGGTAATGATTCTGGAAAATTAAATGAAATAGCCTGGAATTTTTACGAAAAACTGAACGATAAAGAAAATTTGACTAGAGCTGAAGAATACGCCAGACGTAGTGTTGAGCTAAAACCCGGATACGGTAATTTAGATACCTACGCATGGCTCTTGTATAAGAATGGTAAAATGAGCGAAGCAAAAGAGACTGCTACAAGGGCGATTGAAATGGGCAGAGCCGAAGGTGCAGATACTTCTGAAACAGAAACGATCTTTGAAAAAATAAAATAATATTCCGGATATAAAACGGAAAATAAACCAATAAAAAAGGCTCCAAATTGGAGCCTTTTTTATTGGTTTATTTTGATGCAGTAGGGCTTTTAATTCTTTCAACCTTATTTTTTACCGGTTTAATTGTCCTCAGGTAAGTATAAATAGCACCCAGATCCCCATCAGTCATTCCACTATATGCTGTCCATGGCATGAAAGTATTGAAGTCTCCAGAGTTAACAGGTATACTCTTGGCAGATGCACTACTGTATGTTCTGAACTTATTCAGGAAATCTTCTTTTGTCCATTTTCCTATGCCTGTTTCTTCATCAGGAGTGATATTGGCTGTAGCGACTTCCGGACTTCCCGGAATTGGAAAAATGACTCCTCCGGCAAAATCCATTCCTGCAACAGGTTCGCCTTTTACTGAAGGAGTATGGCAATCACTACATGATGCCATCTTGACCAAATAATGCCCGCGTTCAAGTTCAGACATAGGCTTATTATCAGGGATGGGAGGAGCATCATTGGGTATAGTATGAACGATCAGACTCATTGGAAAATCCAGTTTCGTTTTATCAGGATTAAAGTCAACCGGATTTAAAGAACGGATGTAGGCAACTATGCTAAAGAGATCTTCTTGTTGCAGCTCTCTAAATGCTAAATAAGGCATCATGGGAAACAAAGGCTTTCCATCTTTATTAACCCCGGAACGAACTGCACGAATTAATTCTCCATCGCTCCATGTGCTTATTCCGTGAGGCGTGATATTAGGCGTTACAAGTCGACCAGGTAAGCCCATGGCTTGATCCATCACTTCTCCTCCACCTCCGCGAAGATTTTCGGGAACCGGACCTGAGAAATATTTAAAATCTCGCAATGAATGACAATCTGTGCATAATACAACATGTTCTACCATGTATTTTCCGTGTTCTAACCGCTCTGGCGTTATTTCTACTGTGATGTCCTCCGCCGGTTTTACATTCGGCAATTTGTTGGTTAAATACCATACACCACCAATGGCAACAATAACAACTAACAAGAGTAATACTCCAATTATTTTCAATAAAGTTTTCATAGAAAGGGGTTTAGATAAATAAATATAATATGAGAAAAGCAAAACTCCAAATCATGCACAAAAAAAAACGGTGTAAACTAAAAGTCTACACCGCTTGAAATCTTATTAGAATAATTTACTTTTTATTCGCTTCGATATTGATATCAACGGTCACATCGTCACCTAAAGCAGGGTTTTCTGCTGCAATTCCGAAATCAGCTTTATTGATGGTAAACATACCTTCAAAACTGTATACCGCCGGTTGTTCACCACGCTCAGTCATTCCATTGTAATTGAAAGGAACACTAATAGTTTTTGTAATACCTTTCATTACAAAATCACCTTCAGCAACATAAGCAAAAGCACCGGTTGATGAATGCTTGATGCTGGTAGAAGTGAAAGTAGCTGTTGGATATTTGGCTGTTTCGAAGAAACCTTCTTTCTTAATATCCGCATCACGGTCAGCATTAGAAGTGCTAACACTGTTTACATTGATGGTAACCTGGATAGAAGAATTTTCAAGATTATCAGTGATGTTTATAGTTCCACTTTCGATTGCAAAAGATCCTTTTGCCTTACTCAGGAAATGACGTACACTGAAATCAACAAATGAATGATAGGTATCTACGTTATATTCACCGGCAATTGCAACCAGATCCTGGCTCACAGGAGCAGTGATCTCGTTAGCAGTTCCTGCTGATGCCATTTCAACTTTATCCAAAGCGATCAGTGGAGCAATTACAAGTGCAACAACTGACATCAACTTCAAAAGGATGTTCAATGATGGCCCTGAAGTATCTTTAAATGGATCTCCAACAGTATCACCAACAACAGCTGCTTTATGAGGTTCAGATCCTTTATAAAACTTCTGACCATTGATATCAACACCTTCTTCAAACATTTTCTTGGCATTGTCCCATGCACCACCTGCGTTCGATTGGAAGATAGCCATCAATACACCTGATACAGTAACACCTGCAAGCAATCCGCCCAGAGCCTCAGCTCCAAAACCGGGCATGAAGGCTATCGCAACAGGTACAGAAACTGCCATCAAACCAGGCAATACCATTTCCTTGATAGCAGCTTGTGTAGAGATCTCAACACATTTACCATATTCTGCAACTCCATCAGCTGCTTCAAAAGTAGCTGCGTCTTCAGCTGACCACTCACTTTTTTCTTTTCCTTCA
Organism: Bacteroidia bacterium; assembly: GCA_037969175.1. Lineage (GTDB taxonomy): Bacteria > Bacteroidota > Bacteroidia > AKYH767-A > JBBKVM01 > JBBKWX01. The sequence goes on from JBBKWX010000136.1 coordinate 22,307, forward strand.
TTCCTACGCATCACCTCAAGTGCTTTTGTAAGAGCAGGAATCGTCTTGAACTGACGACGTACCTCTTCGATCATCGCCATAGCAGCACGACCAACCGCATTCATTGCAAGTGCAGAGAATACAAATGGAAGCATAGCTCCAATGAATAAACCGGCAATAACATTCGCCTTAGAGATATCAATAGACGTGATATGAGCAGAAGTCATATAAGCTCCGAAAAGTGCCAAAGCTGTCAATGCAGCAGAAGCAATTGCGAAACCTTTACCAATAGCAGCGGTAGTGTTACCTACTGCATCTAATTTATCTGTACGTTGACGAACTTCCTTAGGCAATTCGCTCATCTCAGCAATACCACCTGCGTTATCAGAGATAGGACCATAAGCATCAACAGCTAATTGGATACCTAAGTTTGAAAGCATACCAACAGCTGCAATAGCGATACCGTACAAACCACCGAAGTGGAAAGCTCCTATGATAGAGAATGCAATGATCAATGTAGGGATAGCAGTTGACATCATACCCACTCCAAGACCTGCAATAATGTTTGTAGCAGCACCCGTAGATGACTGACGTACGATAGACATTACAGGCTTTTTACCCGTTGCAGTATAATATTCAGTGATCAAACCAACCATCAAACCACCAACAAGACCTATGATCGTGGCTATGAAAATACCTGTACTTGTCAGGATCTTGATATCATTATAAAGTAGATCATGATATTCCCAGGTCTCAGGAAGCATTCCTTTGATGATGAACCAAGATGCAATGATCATCAATGCTGATGAACCAAATTCTCCCATGTTCAAAGCTTTCTGAGGATCTCCGCCTTCTTTTACTCTCACGAAGAAAGTTCCGATGATCGACATCACGATACCACAAGCAGCAAGTGCCAATGGCAATAATACAGCACCAAGTCCATTGAACAAGGTCTCATTCTGAGTAAATTCAGAACCGGCAACCATAAAGGCAGCTCCAAGAACCATAGTACCTATGATAGAACCAACATAAGACTCGAAAAGATCTGCTCCCATACCGGCAACATCACCTACATTATCACCTACGTTATCTGCAATTGTAGCAGGATTCAAAGGATGATCCTCAGGAATTCCAGCTTCAACTTTACCTACAAGATCAGCTCCTACGTCAGCAGCTTTGGTATAAATACCACCACCAACACGGGCAAAAAGTGCAATAGAACTCGCTCCGAAAGAGAAACCTGTCAATACCGTGATCACACGATTCAGGTCATCCTGATTCCCAACTCCAAATTCTTTGCTGTAAATGATAAACAAGGTACTTAGTCCAAGAACACCCAGACCAACTACACCCATTCCCATTACAGAACCACCTGCAAAAGCTACTTCAAGAGCTTTTCCAAGACTTGTACGAGCTGCATTGGTGGTACGAACGTTAGCTTTAGTCGCCACACGCATACCAATGAATCCGGCAAGACCTGAACAAAAGGCACCTGTTATAAAGGAAACAGCAACCATCGGGCTTGAGCTTTCAGGGGCAGTCATTCCTAATAATATCGCAACACAAATAACAAAGATCGCAAGGACCTTGTATTCTGCTTTCAGGAATGCCATTGCGCCTTCTGCAATGTGACCTGCGATCTTTTTCATTTTGTCGGTTCCTTCTTCCTGTTTTGTAACCCAGGCCGACTTCCACACTGTGTATAGCAAGGCTAAAACACCAAAAAGAGGAATGTAATACAGCAAATTTTGCATAGTTGTAATCTTATTTATTTCTAGTTATTATGATTCAAGAGTATGTCCGCCTTGTACTTTAAGGCGTGCAAAAGTAGGAAAATATTTGATTTTATTTAGTTGAAATCGCTTAATTAACAATTACCTAATAATCAATTTATCAAGCAACATACATAACACTTTTCACAGCCTTTATAACCCTTTCAGGATTTGGCAGATATGCCTCGATCAAAGTTGGAGCATAGGGCAAGGGCACATCTCTTCCTGTAACACGCAATATGGGTGCATCCAGATAATCAAATGCATCTTTTTGCACCTTGAATGTTACTTCAGTGGCAATGCTACCTAAAGGCCAGCTTTCTTCAACTATTACAAGACGATTCGTTTTCTTTACCGAAGTGATAACAGTATCATAATCAATCGGTCTTACAGTGCGTAAATCGATCACTTCAGCATTGATATTGTCTTTAGCAAGTTCTTCAGCTGCATCCAAAGCAACTTTCATCATCTTTCCAAAAGATACGATGGTAACATCTGTTCCAACACGTTTGATATCAGCAACTCCAATTGGAATCAGGTATTCACCTTCAGGCACCTCGCCTTTTTCACCATACATCTGCTCCGATTCCATAAAGATCACAGGATCATTATCACGGATAGCAGATTTTAGCAAACCCTTTGCATCAGCCGGGTTAGAGGGAACAACAACTTTCAAACCCGGACAGTTGGCATACCAGCTCTCGAAAGCCTGGCTATGTTGTGAACTTAGCATACCTGCAGAACCTGTTGGGCCGCGGAATACGATAGGCACAGAAAAATTTCCACCTGACATCGACATCATCTTGGCCGCTGAGTTGATCACTTGATCGATAGCTACCAAAGAGAAGTTGAAAGTCATGAATTCAATGATAGGACGTAATCCGTTCATTGCAGCTCCAACACCAATCCCTGCAAATCCAAGTTCCGCGATAGGCGTATCAATGATGCGCTTTTCACCAAATTCTTCCAGCATGCCCTGACTCACTTTGTATGCACCGTTATATAATGCAACTTCTTCTCCCATCAGGAATATGCTCTCATCACGACGCATTTCCTCATTCATGGCTTCACGCAGGGCTTCTCTGAATTGTATCTCTCTCATAATATATGGGTATTCGGTTTGGAGGGGCAAAAATAGGAAAAA
>JBBKWX010000137.1:0-7216 GCA_037969175.1 Bacteroidia bacterium
CTTAAATACTTTTCCTTCTAATTCTAAATCCATGATAAATTTATTTTTGTGCAAGTTACAAAAAGCTTCTGTGAACCTAAATAATCAAATTTAAGGAAGACGTGATTTACAGAGAATTAATAATTGAAAAATAAGATTAGTCATTAGTAATAAGGTAGTTATGATAATTACATCTTTTAACTTAGGTCTGCCTACAATTTATTGTGATTGGTCAAATATATGATGCCATTGACCAAAATCAAGTCGGAAAATTCTGATTTATTGCGTAAATTGAAGGAACAGAGCTAATCAGAAATTCATTGTTATGAAACATAAGACCTGTTATTTTATCTATAAAATTTAGTAGATATCACAGGTTTCCAAATTGAATAAAAATGGAAACACGTGTTAGAATAATTTCGCTGATAATCATTGCCACATTATTTCAATTAAATGTAGGCCTTTCCCAAAACGATCTTCCTAATCCCAACCCCGATATTAAGTGGATACATCCCGGATCATTAGTCATTGGAACTGATAATGTTACTCAATCAGATAACAGAGGCAGGTATAATCTTAAAGTTTATGGGCTTATCAATGCATTTTTGCAGGCAAGCATACCTGTAAAATGGGCGATCAAATCAGGTAAGGTCAAAGACGGTATTGATTTCACGGCACTTGCTCAACAGATAAGCCCCGTCACATTAGCTGCTCAAAATTATGACTTTAAATCGGGGCCTTTTATTATTGAGTCTACGCATTATGATACTGCCATGGTTGTAATAAATCAGTTTGCGAATGGCGTAAAAGTTTATAAATTAACAAATGGCGCATCAGCAGATATAAGATATACTGTCGCATTTAAACCTAATATTGCTGTATTAAGTAATGGAGGTAATCAAAATATTCATCTTGACTATTTACACCAGGCAGGTATTATTAATATCACAGGCAATGATTCTACCGGAACAAGGCAATTTCTAGAGCCATGGGTTTCGGTTATTCCTGCAAACCAGATCATAGACTGGGGGGGCTGTTATACTTTCGCATCAGAAGCTCATTGGGATACTTCAAATGATACAATACATACATATGCTATTTATAGATTCCTTCAAAATGGCAGTAATTTTTTAGCTCAATGTGAGGGTGTCCAAACCTATGAGAATGATGATACACTAGCTACCAATATTGGAATTGATGTAGCGAATGCGTCATTTACTTATTCTTTCTATAATCCGGATATGCCATTTCTTCAGATTGATGGTGGGCTTGACAATATAGGAGGCAGCTTGAGAAATTGGGTCGTGGGGAATAATGGAAGCTATAAGCCTACGAGTTATCTGCAAGTTGGATCTTCGGATCAAGTATTTCAAGTTGCCAGAACAACTAAAGTAATTTCAAATAGTCAAGCAGGAGGCAATGCTTTTTATTTGGGTGGACATGATTATGGTGGGGGTAGTCAAATTGATAAGGTAAATGGAAGAAGAATGTATCTTAATACTATTTTCGTTCCAGCAGCTCCTCTAGGAAATTGTCTTCAATTGAGTTTCCCTCTTCCCGTTACATTGTTAAATTTTCAAGGATCATACAATGATAAGAAAGTGGGTTTGGAATGGACTACCGGATCTGAAATTAATAATGATCATTTTATAATTGAACGAAGTGCTGATGCGGAGGATTTTCAAGCAATAGGTAAAGTGGCTGGATCCGGCAACTCCAATGCTATCAAAAATTATTTTTTTATAGATCATCAACCTGTATCAGGGCTTTCTTATTACAGGCTTATTCAGGTTGACTTCGACGGAAAGCAGAATCCATCAAAAGTTATCGCAGTAATTGTAAAAGAACATAAGTTTAAAACAAGTATATACCCTAATCCGGTTACAAATGGGAAAGCAATTCTGGAAATAGTTGGACCTGATCTCGATTTAACTTCCATAAGTATTCTTAATTCAATGGGAGAAATAGTTATGGATTTCCCTGACTTAATTAAGCAAACTGAAAACAAATTAGTATTTCATATAGATCTAGAATTCTTATCTTCGGGTTATTACACTGTAAGAATTCGGGATTCTAAAGAAAATCAATATACCCGTTTCATTAAAACTCAATGATCATATGGGTAAAATATTTACACTTATAGCTCTTGTTTTGCTTTGTTTTGCTCAACAAGTTTCTGCGCAAGCAATGAAGGGATATGACTTAGGGGTAGGTGTTAAACTGGGGAAATTTTCATCCGGAATAACCGGAAAATATTTTATCGGAACTGATAATTCAAAGGCAATTGAAGCAAGCCTAACTGTTAAAAAGAATTTTGGAACCGGTTTATTGACCGGTTTTTATATTAAACAAATACCATTTTTTAATAGTTCTCTTAAGATACCGCTTGATATTTATTTTGGTGCAGGAGCCCATATTGCAACTTACAAAGAAGGTTATTACAGGATCCGAAATGGAGCGAAAGATTCTTATTACGGAAGTGGGATTAGTATGGGAGTGGATGCAGTGCTTGGTTTGGAATATGTACCTGCCAGGTGGCCAATATCCTTTAGTTTGGAAGCTATTCCTATGCTGGATCTGGTTAATCCGGGTCCGGAAAAGATAGAGCTTGCTATGGCTGTGCGTTTACTTTTTTAGCTAAGGCTGATTCTAGTGGGGGGGAGCCATCAGCCAAAACCGTCGCTACGCTTAGTTTTTTTGCCGGATCTTCACTCCACGGAACAAGTTCCGCTCGTTTGATCCAACAAAAAAACCGACCCAAATGGGTCGATTTTGTCTGTGGAGCTGGAGGGAGTTGAACCCTCGTCCAGATAAGGAATAAATTAGCTTTCTACATGTTTGTTTCCGGTTAGATTGTCGGAATGATAGCAGGCCCGGAACCGGCCAACCATTAAACGTATCCCCTGAGTTTCGGGATCTGCATCGGGGAGATACAGACCCTATCCCGGGTTACGATACCTCGAATGAAAAGCTACCGGGAGGAAGCCTCTCTGAGGCAATTAACTACTTAATTCTAAATTAAGCGGCTAATGCGTAGTTGTTTTCGCCTTTTGAGCTTTTGAAGGTTCAGATTTACGAGTTTACCCACAAGACTCGACATGCTTACCAACCCATCGCTCTTACTGTCGATTCCGGTCAGCCCCATTAGGAATACAAAGATACTAATTTTTAATCTGGTTTTTTTAGTTACGACTCCGGGGAATATCATACTCTGCAACAACCGCGGTACTTGTTGTCCCGGTCGCTTCTTTGGAAGATACAATTTCCCCATTTAACCGGATCTCAACTTTCACAGTAGAATTATCAGCTGTATCTAAAGCGGAAACCTGCAATTTTTGACCATCCTGAGCTTCAAACTCAAAATTAAAATTATTTTGAACCTTTATTCGGGATACAAATTGAAAATCTTCTTTCCAATAACTAACATCACAACTAACACATGTAACATCATAAACTGCTTTGTATTCATCCTTTTTGCAAGACGACAATGCCAAAGAGCAAGCACTCAATACAATTAGATATCTGATGAGATTGAGATCGATCATTTTCATTAAGCTAAAATATGGAAAACTTGTGTACTGTCTATACATCAACTACCGAATGTTTAACTTAGCGATCTAAATTATTTTTATGTTGAAAATAGGATTGATCAGAGAAGAAGGAAAAGTTCCAGCCGATAAAAGAGTTGTCTTTACTCCACAACAATGTTTGGATGTAATGGATGAATTTAAGAATGTTGAAATAATAGTCCAACCCTCTAATGACCGTTCATATTCTGATTCAGAATATAAAGATCATGGTGTAAAGGTTGACGAGAATATAGCCGATTGTGATATTTTGTTTGGTATTAAAGAAGTTCCTACAGAAAATCTTATTCAGAGTAAAAAGTATCTGTTTTTTTCACATACCATTAAGAAACAACCTAAGAACAAGAATTTATTAATGGCCATTTTAGCCAAGCAGATCCAGTTAATAGACTATGAATGTCTGATAGATAAAGAAGGGCACAGAGTTATTGGTTTTGGCCGTTTTGCAGGGATCGTTGGGGCTTATAACGGTATCAGGGCTTATGGTTTGAAATATGAATTATATCAGTTGAAACCGGCCTGGCAATGTCGGGATAAAATGGAGTTGGAAGAAGAAATGAAAAGAGTGAAACTTCCTAATATCAAAATCATTCTAACCGGAGGAGGAAGAGTATCGAATGGTGCAAGTGAAGTATTGGGAGCATTAAAAATTAAGAAAGTAACACCTTATGAAATTTTGAACTTTTCATTTCGCGAACCGGTTTATGCTCAGCTTCATTCGAAAGATTATCATACTCCTAAAAATGGCGGAGCCTGGAATGATGAAGAGTTTTATGCAGATCCCTCAAATTTTGATAGTTCGTTTTATAAGTTTCTACCGGTATGTGATATATTAATGCATGCAACCTACTGGGATCCAAAAGCACCTAAATTATTCAGTTCTGAACAAATGCGTTTACCCGATTTCAGGATCAGTGTAATAGCAGATATTACCTGCGATATTGATGGGAGTATTCCCAGCACACACAGGGCTTCTACGATACAAGCTCCGGTCTATGGTTATAATCCGGTAACGGAAGAGGAAGATGTTCCTTTCAGCAAAAATACAATTGCTGTAATGGCGGTAGATAATTTGCCATGTGAGCTCCCGAGGGATGCCAGCGAAGCATTTGGCAAGCACTTGCTGGAAAGAGTACTTCCTTCTCTTTTGTTAGACGATTCAAATGGATTGATCGAGCGTGCCAGTATTGCAAAAGATGGCAAGTTGATGCCAAGATTTGATTACTTGTCGGATTATGTAAAGGATTAAATTAGGCGATTTGAGTTTGAGATGATCTTAATTTAGCGATCATCTCTGCCGGATCATTAGCTTTAAAAACCGTATTCCCTGCAACTAAAACAGAAGCTCCTGCTTTGATCAAAATGGGAGCATTATTCAGATCAACTCCACCATCTATTTCAATGAGTGCGCTGGATCCTGACTCTTCTATCATTTGTCTGAGCTCAATCACTTTGTTATACGTTTGCTCGATAAATTTTTGACCTCCAAATCCCGGATTTACGGACATGAGACAAACCACATCAATGTCTTTGATAAGATCTTTAAGTAAGTTGACAGGAGTATGTGGATTCAAAGCTACACCCGCTTTCATTCCTTCAGATTTGATCTCTTGCAATGTACGATGTAAGTGAGGGCATGCTTCGATGTGAACTGTTAAATTGCTTGCTCCGGATCTTTTAAACTGAGCAATATACTTCTCAGGTTGAACGATCATCAGATGCACATCAAGCGGTTTTTTAGCTTTTCTGGCTATGGCCTCCATAACAGGAAATCCGAATGATATGTTTGGAACAAAAACACCATCCATGATATCAACATGAAACCAATCCGCTTCACTGTTATTGATCATTTCGACATCTCTGTCCAGATTTCCAAAATCTGCTGACAAAATTGAAGGTGCTACAAGATGCATTTCTTTGTTGTTTTTACAAAGGTAGCGTAAAAAAAGAAAGCAGAAACCATGATGGGTTTCTGCTTTTGGATTGAATTCCTGTATAGTTTTATCCCAAATATGTTTTTAGGATCTTACTTCTGGAAGTATGTTTTAATCTTCGTATTGCTTTTTCTTTTATCTGACGTACACGTTCTCGGGTGAGGTCAAAACGTTCTCCGATTTCTTCGAGTGTAAGTGCATGCTCGGAGGCCAGGCCAAAATATAAACGGACCACATCTGCTTCCCGGGGAGTAAGCGTTCCCAGGGCTCTTTCAATTTCGCGTCTGAGTGATTCAGTTATCAGAACTGCATCCGGATTAGGACTATCATGACCGGCAATTACATCCAAAAGACTGTTATCTTCTCCTTGTACTAAAGGTGCATCCATAGATACATGTCTCCCGGAAGAACGCATCGTATCTTTGATGTCGGTTTCCGTCATTTCAAGCACAGAGCTTAATTCCGAAGCAGATGGTTCTCTTTCGAAATCTTGCTCAAGCTTAGAGAATGCTTTATTTATTTTATTAATACTGCCGATCTTATTTAAAGGCAATCTTACGATTCGGGCTTGCTCTGCCAAAGCTTGAAGGATGGATTGGCGGATCCACCAAACAGCATAAGAGATAAATTTAAATCCTCTGGTTTCGTCAAAACGCTGAGCAGCTTTTATCAAACCAACATTACCTTCATTGATAAGATCACCCAGTGTGAGTCCTTGATTTTGGTATTGTTTAGCAACAGAAACTACGAATCTTAAATTGGCTTTGGTAAGCTTTTCGAGGGCTTGCATATCACCTTTCTTGATTCGCTGTGCCAGATCTACTTCCTGTTCGGAAGTGATCAGATCTACTTTTCCTATTTCCTGGAGATACTTATCAAGCGAAGCGGTCTCCCGATTAGTTACTTGTTTGGTAATTTTTAGCTGCCTCATTCAATTATTTTTGACAGTGGCTATAACGGAATTACTTTAAATTGGTTACATGTGCCTAAATTGTACATGTAATGTACAAAAAAAAATCCCGGTAGATTTCTCTACCGGGATTTGTATAAAGTGCTGGTCTATTATGACTTTTCTTTTTCAGGACGAGGTAAAAGTGCTTTTCTTGAAAGTTTTAATTTGCCGGTTTTGGCATCAACTTCAATAAGTTTTACTTCTATAATTTCACCTTCTTTGAAAACACCATCCATGCTTTCAAGTCTTTCCCAAGAGATCTCACTGATATGCAAAAGACCATCTTTACCGGGAAGAATTTCAACAAAAGCTCCGAAAGGCATGATGTTCTTTACTTTACCTGTGTAAACTTCACCAACATCAGGAATAGCAGTAATTCCTTTGATCTTGGCAACTGCCTTGTCAATACTCGCTTTATCAGTAGAAGAGATCTCGATCACACCCATGTTATCAACTTCTTCGATAGAAATGGTAGTGTTAGTTTCACGCTGCATTTCTTGAATGATCTTACCACCGGGCCCGATAACTGCTCCAATGAATTCCTTAGGAATAGTGATCTTAACTATACGTGGAGCGTGATCTTTGTAATCCGAATTTGGTGCGCTAAGCGTCTTTTTCATTTCAGCAAGGATATGAAGACGACCGGCTCTTGCTTGATTCAATGCTTTTAGCATTACTTCAAACGGAAGACCGTCAACCTTAAGATCCATCTGAGTTGCAGTGATACCTTTTTCGGTACCAGTAACTTTGAAATCCATATCACC
>JBBKWX010000138.1:0-3070 GCA_037969175.1 Bacteroidia bacterium
CCATTACTGTAAGGATATTTGTGAATCTTATTTGACTGATAAAAGGAACGGAATAAAATTGGTTTTGCCTACCAGTTATGATGGTGGAATAATAGGTTTACTTTTCTCTCCATCGTGTAATCAATTCATTGTTTATTCTTCATATGATGGACCCGACTTTACAGAATACTATGATCACAGAGCAGAAATATTTGGTTTCACGGTAACACAAGGGCAAGGATTAAAAACTATTAAGCCCTCTTTTATGTATTATACAACTGATTGGTCAATTGCCAATATTACCTGGATCAATAACAAATCAATAGCTTTAAAAACATATGAAGGTGCTAGATGGGGAGATGGCAGTGCTCTTCCTTATAAATATATCAAGACTGATATCAATAAATAAAATTCATTCATAGCTCATTTATAATTAAATCGGTCAAATCTTTTCATTTAACCGAAATGATAATATAGTATTTCAAACATCATAAACTATTTGATTAAAATTCGGATATTGCATTTGTCAAAAATGACTTTTTAACCAAAGGTTCATTAACCCTGGATACCCATTTTAGCTCTTATATTTTATGAATAAAGTATTTACAAAAGCGATCTTACTGATAGTCTTAATCACATTTTTCAACACCGATATCAAAGCTCAATACGTTACTATTCCGGATGCCAATTTTGTATCCTGGCTTACTACCACTTATCCTACATGCATGAATGGGAATGATATGGATACTACTTGCTCTGATATAATAACAGAAACGATAATATCCATAGCCGGTAATAACATTTCAGATCTAACAGGCATAGAATATTTTTCTAACCTTCTTCAGCTTGATTGCAGTAGCAATCTGCTAACTATTCTTCCTCCTGTAGCGTCTTCTATAAAAACATTGTATTGCAATATAAATCAATTGATCTCACTCCCTAATTTGCCTGATTCTTTAGATCTGTTTGATTGTTCTGAAAATAATTTAACATACATACCTCCTCTGCCTTCAAAACTTGCTGTTTTTAATTGTACTCAAAATCAACTCAGCAATCTACCGGCATTACCTGGAATGATTCAATATTTATACTGCAGTAATAACAATTTAGCACAGCTCCCAACTCTACCTGATTCGCTTTTAGATTTTTCCTGCAGTTATAATCAACTAACAGTGCTTCCTGATTTACCACAAACGCTTCAAATTTTATTATGCAGAAACAATGTGCTTACCTCACTACCCACTTTGCCGGTTGCACTTCAAACCTTGGTTTGCTCAAGCAATCAATTAACTATACTACCTGATTTTCCTCAGTCCTTAGTTATATTAGAATGTGACAGTAATCAACTTATGTCAATACCTGCTTTGCCTCCATTAGTTGCTGCATTAAATTGCAACAATAATCAATTAACATCTCTGCCTGTATTGACCCAATTGCAATGGTTAAACTGCAGCAATAATAATATTTCATGTTTCCCTGAATTCCCTTCCAGCTTTGGTCCTCCTTCACCCAACTTTAATATTTCAAATAATCCTGCAACCTGTTTACCTAATTATATCTCTGCAATGAGTCCTGCTGTTCTGGCTATGCCATTATGCACAATTGGCAATGTAAGTGGCTGTGACGGATCAGCAGAAATAGGCATCATTGGAAAAGTATATACCGATACTAATAGCAATTGTGAATTTGATTCTACAGATAATGTGATAAAAAATATTCAGTTAACTTTTTACAATTCATTAACAGCTGAATACGGATTTACATCAAGTAGTACAAATGGAGTTTATACTATTGCAAAAGATACAGGTACTTATTCTATTTCGGTTGACACAACAAATAAACCATTTATAAGCAATTGTATTTATCCGGGAAATGATAGTATAGTAGTTCTTACTTCGGCTATTCCTCTTGCCGGTAATGTAAACTTTGATATTATCTGTAAAGCAAATTTAGATCTGAATGTTCAATCCATTAATCATCAGAATGGATTAATTTTTCCCGGACAACAACATACTTTACAAGTTATGACGGGTGATGCGAGTCAATGGTATGGCCTAAACTGTGCTAGTGGAAGCAGCGGCCAGGTACAGATAACAGTTAGCGGTCCGGTTTCTTATGATGGTATAGCTACCGGTGCTCTAAATCCTGTTGTAAATGGAAACTTGTTTACATACAGCATCTCAGACTTTGGATTGATAAATAATTTAACTGATTTTGGACTCTTGTTTACAACTGATACAACAGCTCAAAATGGAGATCAAATTTGTGTGCATGCAGAAGTAATTCCAATTGTTGGTGATATCAATCCCTCAAATAATAGTATGGACTATTGTTACTCGGTTGTAAATTCTTATGACCCAAATTATAAAGAGGTTAATCCGGGAGAAGTTTTACCCGGCTATCAGGATTGGCTGACATTTACAATTCATTTTCAGAATTTAGGTACTGCTCCTGCATTCAACATTAGGTTGCTTGATTCACTTGATATCAATTTAAACGAAGAAACATTTGAAGTAATCAATTATAGTCATGCTAATACTGTAACGCTTTTTAACAGAGTTCTAAATTTTCGTTTCCCTAATATTATGCTACCGGATAGTGCAAGTAATCCAGCCGGGAGTGAAGCTTATGTTCAATATCGAATTAAACCAAAAGCAAATTTAATAGCCGGAACAAAAATTGAAAATACAGCTTATATCTATTTTGATTATAACCTGGCAGTGATTACAAATACAACAATTAATAATTTTGCAAATCCTGTTTCCAGCTCTTTTACATTAGCAAATACGCAAATAAAAGTATATCCAAATCCAGGTCAAGGGATATTTATCATTGATGGATTATCTTCGGATGAGAATTATACTTTTCTTGTTTCTGACATCAGGGGCAAGATCTTAAAGAAGCTAATCGTTCATAATCTATCACAGAAACAAATAGAAATGAATGAGTTTGCAAATGGTATTTATACACTTACTATTTCGGGGAATAAGAGTAAAAGTTATCACAAGCTGATCATTGTAGAATAGATGCAGATTAAAACTTTGGGGTTAATTTTATTGATTAATTGTTTAGCTATCAGCCATAGTTATTC
>JBBKWX010000139.1:0-19226 GCA_037969175.1 Bacteroidia bacterium
GCTACTTTTTGAAAAGGCAATTTTATTCCATCTAATTCCGGTTCCACATCCGAAGTACCGGAATGAGCAAGTGTCAATGGAATCCTGTGTAATTGTTGCCCTACTTCAGGTTCATAGAATCCGATATGCGCATCGTAAGAAGAAATATTGAGATGCGTGTATCCCCATTTTTTATTCAGACCGATATTGGAATTAAAATTCTTTTCCCGGTATCCTGTATTTTCCAAAAAAGAATTTGCTGTTTCTATATCACCTGCATGCACATAGCTGGCTCTCACCCGGGCATGCAGCCCTTTGTGATTACCTTCAAGCATAAGCGAATTGCCAAGATATGGACCATTATCTGCAAACTGCGAATCGAAGCTTCCGGCCAGAGAACCGGGTTCGGCCGGAATAGGTTCTATGATGTTTATCACACCACCCAACGCATCCGATCCATAGATCAGACTGGAAGGCCCACGAAGTACTTCCACTTTTTCTGCTGCAAATTTATCGATCTCTATTCCATGTTCTTCACCCCATTGCTGACCTTCCTGTCGCACTCCGTCGTGCAAGGTGATGATGCGGTTACCGCCCAGTCCGCGGATAACGGGTTTGGATACAGCCGATCCCGTAGTGACCTGTGATACACCCGGTGTATGTGCTATGGCATCAATGATATTCCCGGCAGGCAATGCAAGCAATTCTTTTCGATCCATCAGTGTCACATGAACACTGTTGTGGTCATTATCTGTTGCCACCGGCGAACCGGTGATAACGATCTCACGTGCTTCAACACTGGTTGGTTCAAGTCTGAACTTTAGCTTTTCTTCTGAAGTGGTTTCAATAAATTGTGAAATGGGTTTGTATCCGATATAGCTTATTTGGATCAGAAATTTTCCTTTGGGGAGATTATTGATCTTAAAATTTCCATCTATATCTGATGATGCACCCATTTTGAGATCAGGAATATAAACGCCTGCCCCGGGCAAGGTTGAGCCATTATTATTATCGCTGATATTGCCGCTTATGCTTTGTTGCGCATCGGCATAAAAAAAAGAAAAGAGAGCCAGGACCAATACGGCCGACTTCAAAAATATATTTTGCATAGTAAATTTTTTACTGATAAATGATCTGTGAATTCAATCAAAAATCAGCAAAGGGGAGGAGCACGATCAGAAGAAAAAGAAGAAAAACTCTGAATATGAAATTCTGTATTTTCATTTTGTATCCTGCTAAAAACAGGTAATGAAACAACAAAAGTAATTTGTTTAGAAATATAAACCGGACCGGATTTTATCTTAAAAAAGTCACAGTGAGTATGGATCTTTTCAAGGCTATAGCCGTTGTCTGATGGCGTTTCGCAGGCTTCATGTGTATCGTGATGAGCGAAGAGTTCATGCAGAGCTTCACGCGGTGTACTGAAGAAAAGAAAACTCATCAGTATAGATACCGACAAGAGTTTTTGCGCTATGTTAAAACCTGCTTTCATGCTTATTGCATAAACACATAAGAGATTATGTTGGCACCCATCTTCAATGCCAGGGCTCTTTTCTCGGGCGTATCTTTATGGATCTCCGGATCTTCCCATCCATCACCCAGATCAGATTCATAATTATAATAACATATCAATCTTCCTTTATAGATCATGCCAAAGCCTTGTGGGGGCTTGTTATCATGTTCATGGATCTTGGGAAGTCCATTTGGGAAATCATATTTCTGATGATAGATGGGATGAGAAAAAGGCAGTTCGACAAATTCAATTTCCGGAAAGATCCTTTTCATCTGGATCCGGATAAAAGGATTAAAACCATAACTGTCATTGATGTTTAGAAATCCTCCAGCCATCAAATAATTTCGGATGTTCAGTATTTCCGAAGAATTAAAAATGATGTTACCGTGTCCTGTTATATGCACAAAAGGATAGTTAAAAAGTTCGGGACTTCCTGCTTCTACTACAGCTTCCTGTGGGGCTATGACAGTACCCAGATTATCATTACAATATTTGATCAGATTGGGAAGGGAAGTAGGACTAACATACCAATCACCACCCCCTGAATATTTTAAACGTGCTAATTGAACGCCGGATTTCTGTGCTTCGACCGGAATGGCCAGCATGATCAATGAGATCAGAAAAACAGAAGCAAGGGTTTTAAACATAGGACAAATATAACAAGCTTGATCGGATATTATTGTCAGGATCTTGCAAGCATTGCAGCCATTGCAATACTCATTGCTGCTGTCTCTGTTCTAAGTCTTTGTTGACCCAGACTCAGCTCCGTAAGATTCATTTCACGGATCTTATTGATCTCAGCTGCAGAGAAGTCTCCTTCGGGTCCGATCATCACGATGACATCGCCTGAAGCATTAACGAAAAGCTCATTCAACTTTTTCTTCTTCCCGTTTTGACAATGAGCGAAGAATAAATTTGAGCTTTTATTCAATGCAATAAAGTCGGCAAAGCTAACCGGTTCGTTCAGATCAGGTAGGTAGTTTGACAAGCTTTGTTTCAAGGCTTCAACCATAATTCTTGAATATCTTTCCATATTGATCTTTTGTCTTTCTGAATGTTCGCAGATCAAAATGCTGATCTCATCAACTCCAAGTTCAGTAGCTTTTTCAAGAAACCATTCATTTCTATCGTTTTGTTTTACAGGACTGAATGCTATATGGATAGAAAATTTCTCCGGCTTTTCTTGTTTTGTCGCTGAAAGGATCTTTAACATACAAGCTCTATGATCTTCATTTTCAAGTTCAGCAAGATAGCGGGTTCCCATTCCATCTGTCAGGGAGATCTTATCGCCCATTTGCATGCGTAAAACTTTGATACAATGTTTGCTTTCCTCATGGGTAAGTTCATTGATCCCTTCAGCCAATTGGGGTGCGTAGAAATGATGCATTGGTTTTTTTATTGTTTGCCTGTTGCGAAAATACACTTATTCATTTTCTTTTATGCTGTGCTTGAGCAATTAGTTTCATTGTCAGCATAAATATTCTTTATCATTTACTAAGACCTTTTTTAAACATAGATTATTTAGAGTATTTACTTCTTTTCGAGAGAATGAATTTTTTTAATAAATATTTTTTCTGGTCTTTTTTTTTGAATGTCATCCCTCATTTCGGGATAAAGGCCCTGCCCACAGGCCTTCGCTATGTATTTTTATTTTTCCGGGCGCTAGATTTCTTTTTTCCCAAGCCCACAAAGCCATTGCCCACATAAAAAAATAAATAAGGCGCCTTTCAAACATCCCCACCCACAATAAAAATACTTCAGGGCTTGTATCCCAAAACTAAAGAAGACATTCTGGTTGATTCTACAAAGTGGTTTTTCGCAAATGTTTGTAAAATGAACTTAGTGTAACTTGAGACCTAAGTGAACTTCGTGGTTTTATTTAAACGTGTAGAATGACAACAAAATTAGATGTTCTTTTTACCACAAGGTTACAAGAGCACTTAGTGACACTAAGTTAACACTTTGTTATTTTGTTCTTTCAGAAAAACCGTTTGAAAAACTTCTTAGTGCAACTTGTGACCTAAGTGCTCTATGTGGTTCATTAAAACGGATAGAATGACAGCAACAGAAGGCTTCAGGACACAGACTAAACATGTATTAATCGTATGAAAAATACAAGGCACTTCACATCATATGAATTTCTTCAATGTATGAATCCGTAAGGTCTAATTAAAGAACTTAACTTAAGCAACAACTTCAGCTTTTGGAGCAGCTTCCAGGATCTCCTGAGAAGCATTTGAAGCGTATTGATTAAAGTTTTTAATAAATGATTGAGCAAGATCTTGAGCTTTCTGATCAAAAGCTGATTTATCAGCCCAAGTATCTCTTGGATTCAGCATTTCATCAGGTACACCCGGACAAGATGTTGGGAATGATAATCCGAAGATTGCCTGTTTATCATAATCAACATTGTTGAGTTCGCCATTCAGAGCTGCTGTGATCAATGCACGTGTATAAGCAAGTTTGATCCTTGAACCAACACCATAAGCCCCACCTGACCAGCCTGTATTCACCAACCATACATTAACATCACCCTGATTGATCTTTTCACCAAGCAGTTCGGCATATTTTGCCGGGTGCAGAGGAAGGAAAGCCTTTCCAAAACAAGCTGAGAAAGTAGTTTGAGGTTCGGTGATACCCATTTCGGTACCGGCGATCTTTGCAGTATATCCGGAGATGAAGTGATACATAGCCTGGCCCGTAGTCAGTTTTGAGATTGGAGGTAATACACCGAAAGCATCTGCTGTAAGGAAGAAGATATTTTTTGGAGCAGGTCCTACACTAGGCGTAACTGCATTATCAATATGTTCGATAGGATAAGCTACACGAGTATTTTCGGTCTTTGAAATATTTTCGAAATCAACTTTGGTTGTTCCTTCGTAGAATTCAATATTCTCGACCAATGAACCAAAACGAATCGCATTATAGATCTGTGGCTCTTTTTCTTTAGATAGATTCACGCATTTAGCATAACATCCTCCTTCAAAATTGAAGATTGAATTATCAGCCCAACCGTGTTCATCATCACCGATCAATCCGCGGTTAGGATCGGCAGACAAGGTTGTCTTACCGGTACCTGATAATCCGAAGAAGATAGCAGTATCACCTTTCTCACCGATGTTTGCTGAGCAATGCATGGAGAGCACACCTTTTTCGTGAGGTAGAATATAATTCAGAACTGAGAAGATACCTTTCTTGATCTCACCGGTATAGCCGGTTCCACCTATAAGGATGATCTTCTTAGTGAAGTTCAGAATAGCAAAGTTATGTTGTCTGGTTCCGTCGATCTCCGGGTCAGCCATAAAGCCGGGAGCATCAATGATATGCCAGTCAGGGGTCATGGTTAGAATTTCTTCTTTTGTAGGACGAAGGAAGAGATTATTTGCAAACAAGTTTTGCCAGGGAGACTCAGTAACAACACGGATGTTCAATCTGTGTTCCGGGTCAGCACAAGCATAAGAATCACGAACATATACTGATTTTCCGGCAAAATAAGCCTGTACACGCTGGTACAATCGATCAAACTTATCCGCATCAAATTTAATATTGATATCTCCCCACCAAACACTGTTTTCAGTGTTTTCATCACACACAATAAATTTGTCTTTGGGAGAGCGTCCGGTAAACTCACCGGTATCAACTGCAAGTCCACCTGTATCTGTCAATACACCTTCCCCACGGATAATGGTTTCTTCAACCAATTCAGCAGGAGATAGATTCCAATACGCAGCAGATACATGTTTCAGGCCGATATCGGCAACAGAAGCCTTAGGCCCCCGGATTCCGAATTCATTCATGTTTTTTTTTTTTGTTGAAATGCTTAGAGTAAATTCTTTTTGGGTAGGGCAAAGTACGTGAAAATATACCAAAAATTCAATTTACTGACGCTTGTTTCTGCAAGGCATGTTATATTCTAGCCTCATAAGTTTACTGGAGGCCATTAACTCATCTATTTTATTGAGGACATTGGACTTTTCTTCAGTATTTAATTTTCCGAAATCCATACAATAATCGATCTCACCTTCACGACCCCAGCGATATTCTTCCATCGCTAATTTTTCTGCAAAGGCAGCCCCATCCATGTAGGTCTTGAAATTGCCTGCAGCTTGAAAATCAACGCCTTCTCCAATGCTTATGAAAGATACGTTCAACATTTTAACGGTATCAGTTCTCATGGAGCTACCATCCATTTTTTCTTCTGAATTGCTACTTGTTGTATTTTCAGCTTCTGTTTTATGATTCTTACAAGAAAAGAATAGCAGCATTCCTGCTGCTATTCCAAAGATCAAATATTTTTTCATGCATTTCGGTTTTTACGGTAAGGAAACTTACGGCTAAATTTACGATTTAAATGTTCAACCACATCATTTGATTTCGTATTCCAGTCAGATTCTCTTTTGTAATAGTCTTTCCAGAGAATGCCACCGTCTGTTTTGTTTATCACTACTGCCTCTGCTTTGATATCGTTAGTCTTGTTTACATTTCCGGGAATGACTATTCCGTTTGGAGCACCCAGATCAAATAAGATCTGTGTACCTAAATCAATTCCGAATGAAGCCAGATCGGACATGAATCTTGTCTTTTCTACACGGGCTCTGACGACTGCATCAACTCCTAAAATAGTTGCAAGTTTCTGAGGATCTGCTGTCCAGCTTTCTCTGATTGAAATACCATTCTCTTTTAGAATAGAATTGGTCTTCATGGCTGACTGGAATTCGATAGGAATGTGTTTTCTTTTCCTATTCGCTTTTCTGAGGAGTTGATTTTGAAGAGATAACTGAAAAGCTTGGCTTTCAATTTCTTCTTGTTGCATTTTGCTTGCCTCATCCATTTTCTTGGGCAGCTTACCTGTGAATACCATCTCAAAAGGAAGTACAGCAACGGTTTTGTGCTCTGCTGTCTTGGATTGAAAATCAGGAGCTGTAAAATAACTTGGCCTACATGAGCTTAAAGCGAAAAGGGCCAGAAAAAACGTAATGTTTTTAATACTACGGGAATGTTCCATAAAATTAGATTTTAGTTTACATTTTAAAATTAGATTTTGCGTTTCAGTAAAAACTGTGCCAAAAATATCCAACCTAATAAAAAGAAGATTCCACCAAGTGGGGTAACCGGTCCAAGGAATGAAACTGAATGGCTTGTCCAGATTGATTTTGTGCTCAAAAGGTAAATTGATCCGGAGAATAAAATTATTCCTGCAAGAAAAAATTTCTCAGCCAGAAACAGCATTTTATTTTCCTGAACGATCGTACCAGTGAAGAGCAATACCAGAACATGGATAAACTGGTAACGAACGCCCGTTTCGAACGCCGCGAGGGATGAGGGATCCAATTTAGATTTCAGAGCATGTGCGCCAAAAGCTCCCAATACTACAGCCACTGCTCCTAAAATTGCTGCTATGGCTGTGATCTTTCGGTATTTCATTATGTCGTAAAAATTTGAAGCAAAAGTACGAAGGATGAATGATGAATTCGAAATTCAGTTTTAAAATGGAACACGGAAGTTCTAAAGCACGAAAAACACAGAATTTAATTAAGAGTTTTGTGTTGTAAACAAAAATAAGAGCAGGATACATTTCCGATTTTGAAAATAAAAAGTTTTACCTCAACTCTTTTCAAAGATTTGAGTTTGTATCAAATAATTGTGATTTATTTTCAGTGTTTTCAGTGCTTTAGCTCTTCCGTGTTCTCTTTTAACACAAAGGCTCCAAGGAAATAATAAGGCTCAAAGATTCGTATCTCGTAATTCGACATTCGTCATTAACTTTCTATCTTCGCCCAACAGAAATTGAAGTGATGAAAAAGATATTAATTATTGGAGCTGGAAGAAGTTGTACAGTAATGATTGATCATTTGCTGGATCATGCGATTGAGAATGATCATGAGATCATTCTGGCAGATCAGGATCTTCAGATGGCTGAGGCAAAATTAAAAGGCAGGGAAAGAGGCAAAGCAATACAGATCAATGTTGAAGATCAGAAAGTAGTGAAAGACTTGATTTCAGTTAGTGATCTTGTCATATCTATGTTGCCTGCATTTATGCATGTTCCAATTGCCAAAATGTGTCTGGAAGAGAAAAAGCATTGTCTTACGGCATCTTATGTATCCCTAGAAATGGCAGCAATGGATGCGGCAGTTAGAGAATCTGATTTGATCTTTTTGAATGAGTGCGGGCTGGATCCCGGGATAGATCATATGTCGGGTATGGAAATCATCAAGAAGTTGAAAGACCAGGGTGCTGAGATATATTCTTTTAAATCGTATACTGGTGGCCTGGTTGCACCCGAATCCAATAATAATCCATGGGGATATAAATTTACATGGAATCCGAGGAATGTGATCCTGGCCGGACAGAGCACCGCCACATATCTGGATGGGAGCAAATATAAATACATACCCTATAACAGGCTGTTTTCATCCACTTTACTTTGTGATATTCCGGGTGGAGGGAAATTCGATGGATATCCTAACCGAGACAGTCTTTCCTATCGCAAACCTTATGGTTTGGAGAATATAGAAACTATGATCAGGGGCACGTTCCGTTATCCCGGTTATTGCCAATCCTGGCAGATACTTGTGAGTTTAGGGATGTGTGATGATAGCTGGAAGATAGCAGATAGTAAAGGCATGAGTTATGCTCAATTTACTGAGGCTTTTTTACCTGCAGGACCCGGAGTTTTGATTGAAAAATTGAGTGCATTTGCAAAGTGTGATGCAAATGATGAAAGAATCAAAAGAATAGAGTGGACGGGGCTGTTATCAGATCAAAAAATTGAATTGGAGAATGCTAGTCCGGCTGCTATACTGCAATCTTTGCTGGAAGAAAAGTGGAAGCTGGAAGAGAATGACAAGGACATGATCGTGATGTATCATCAATTCAGATACAAACTCAATGGAAAGAAGATGGAGCTAGCATCATCTCTGATCGTAAAAGGCGAAGATACGGCACGCACAGCAATGGCTGCTACAGTAGGTTTGCCATTAGCTTTAGCTGCTACCAATATCCTTAATGGAAAGATCAAGAGCAGGGGAGTTGTTATGCCAATAATAGCTGAGATCTATGAACCCATTCTTCGTGGATTGGAAGATCTGGGGATTAGGTTTAAGGAGGAAGAGAAAGAAATTTAGATATTAATTACTAATCTTTTTTATCCGGAATAATCTGATTTTTCTTGGTCCGCCTTTTTTCCTCTGAATGCGCTAAGTTATATTTTATATCCTGTTGTAAGAATAGAATTTACTGTAATTGTTTTCAATAAAGTTTATCTCTTGCTTATCTCCATCATCAAAAGTCTGATCTCGCTGGAACTATTAACACGAAAAGGTTCTAATTTAAAATAGTATTCTCTGCCTAAGTGATTAAACTTGCCGAAAGTGGCATTGCATCAATCGGATTCTTCTGTTGTCAAGATAGTAGATTTTATTCCGGTAAATAAAGATTTCCACCAATAATTTAAAACCGATTTGTCTTTATGACGATCGAACTGAATAATACCTTCACGAGCCGGACGCTTGCCGGATGGGTTACTTTTTTTGATCAGAAAGGTATTCGCAAAAAAGCTTATCAATTCTCTTTCCTCATCTCCCCGATTATTATGTTTCTCTACAAGTTTCACTACTTTTAGTTTATCGTAGATCAGTTGCATTTTCCCATTCGATTTTTGATCATTCAACACCATAGAAAAGTTCATCGAAGCTATTGTTCCGGATTTTATAGAAACATGCATGAATGGTTCAAAAATCGGATTAAGAGCACGGAAATCGAATTCATTCATTTGTCCGGAAATCCAATGCTTTCCGGATCTATTGCTCAGATCTAATTTCAAATCAACATTCATCCGGGCATTCTCCATAATCAGTGCATTTGCATTTCCGGTGCACATTTTATTTTTGGCTAAACGCAAACTATCATTAGTAATATTGGACAATCCAACCTTCATCTTAGTAAAAGTAGTAACGATGGAATGACGGTTTGAGGGAATATATTCTGTGTACTGTATATTCGCATCTGTGATGGAAAGGCTATCCATTGAAAGTATAAATCCTAATTGTTGCAAAGCAGGTGCCGGGAGAAGCGGAC
The DNA here is from genome assembly GCA_037969175.1 of Bacteroidia bacterium. GTDB lineage: Bacteria > Bacteroidota > Bacteroidia > AKYH767-A > JBBKVM01 > JBBKWX01. The sequence goes on from JBBKWX010000139.1 coordinate 9,572, forward strand.
GGTGAGCGGGTGGATAAGGATTTTGTTTATCTCTGAAAATATCCACGTCCAGACCGGTACAGGAAAATCCTTGTAAAACAAGTTTTCCTTCTACCATCCATTGGCGTATATCAAGTTCACTTAATTTCAGACTTCCTGTTTGTAAATCTATCCGGTCCGTTTGATAGGGGTAGGCCTTTGACATTTCTGTCTTTGCATATAGCGGAACAACAAGAAAAGAATCCAGAGTCAAATCGGAAGTTGCAGGATCCAAAACAATATTCGAACAAATGATCTTATGCAGGCTGTCGGGAAGAAAGATCACACATCCTTTGATTCCAATAACAACATCGGAGTACCCAAACCATCCATTTCCGGACCTACTTATGAGTTCATTTAAACGGAATTTTTCTATCTCGATGTTGGCATCGTTCACCATTCGCTTCACCTGTTCTGTATGCGGATCTATCCATAAAGCATTCCCATGATTTACTGCCAGAGTATTTATCTCAACTTTGTCAACACTTCCCTTTATAAGTTGAAAAAAATCAAAGCCACTTTTTGAATCATCATCAGAATCATTTTTTTTGGGGATGATGCGCGTAACAAGTTCGGGTCTGTCGAAAATCAATTTATCGGCCATCAGTTCTTTGCCATTGAACAGAGAAAAGATCGAGATCCCTTCTAAACTAAGAGATTGCAGGCTCCCATTTTGTCGATATACTGTAGTATCTTTTGGGAAGCGCCATTTTACATCTTTGAATATCACACTCCGTTTGCTGAGATCTATAATGACATCGCTATATTCATATTGAAAATTACCTACCAGTTTGGATCTGACCTGGTCTGCAAGTATGTTCTCCAGAGTTGGCTTAATAGCAATCATAATTATCGTACCCAGAATACCTAGGATGAAAATTACTTTAATTGTGATATTCAATATACTCTTTTGCATTGTATAGCTTCTGATTTTTTATGACCCTGAAGGTGGAAATAGAGCCATGAGAGATCTGGATCTTTTGAACAATGTATCGAAAAGCAGTGCATGAGGTAGGTGCTTTTCTTTAGCTAACTTACATTTTTTCCTGCAGATATTTGAATATTTATTCGATGATATAGCTGTTAATTGGTTGGATTATAGGTAGGTTATAAGTGTAATTCAATCAGGGGTATTCGAATCTTACAAATTCTGAAAATACTTAGAGGTTGAGTTTCTTCGAATTACTGACAGTGAATCATCTTTGTCCGGAATAATCTTTATTTTTCAATTAGACCTTTTTTTAACCATAGATTCCACAGTCCCGCACGTGCGCATACGCGTCAAGCTAACTTTATCATTTCTGTGCAATTTTGTAATCCTATGGCTGATTGTGCTGCATTTTCATAGTAGTTATTTTTCTCAAGTATTATGTTTTTTCTACCACTAAAACACAAGTACACTTAGTTGCACTAAGGAATAAATGTATAATCCACAGCTTTATTGTTATTTTCATTTTGTAGTAAACTGGATCAAAATATAGAGCCTGCGAGCTGGTAGACAAGAACACGCCAAAAATAAATAACATCGAATTAGAAGTGAAATTCTCATAAAGATATCTTAGTGAAACTTTTGACCTACGTGCTCTTCGTGGTTTTATTTAATTTTTTAGCTTGACGCGTATGCGCACGTGCGGGATCCATATTGATCTAGGTTCTTTTGATGTGATTTCATTTTCGTTGAAAACCACTGGTATACAGAGAAAAAAGAGATCGAATACCAAATAAAGTCCATTGAAAGAAAATTTCTTTTCAATCTCTGAGAACTCTGTGTAAATCTCTGAGACCTCTGTGGTAAAAATAGCACATATTCCCCTTGTAGATAAGTACTTATGATGCAATTAGACAGGATTAGAAACCCGATTCCGGACAACAATGATAGTGAATTGCGATTTCGAGCCTTATAAACTACTTGGAGCCTTGGTGTTAAAAAAGGGGAACACAGAAGATCAAAAGCACAGAAAACACGCAAAACTATTCTTCGGAAATGTAATCCCAGGGATAATATTCTTTTGTGAGTTCAAGGTAATCCCGATGATGACTGAGGTCTTCATTTTTCAGGATCAATTCAGAATATTCACTTTTCACAGCTGACAATCCCAGTTCAATCAAGACACGTTTTCCCGGTTTACCGATCCGCGTGATGATATTGCAGAGACGGTTGAGATGAAAGCCAAGTTGAACAGCTTTATCTAAGAATTTATCTGACTCAGTGAAGGGAAGTATAACCGATAGTTTTCCGGTATCACTGAGGATCCGGGTAGATCCTGACAATATTTCTTCAAAGTTCAGGCTTACATCTCTGTGGCGGGCAGCATTCCGGGCAGCTTCCGGAGCTTTAAATGCCTGATCGAAATAGGGAGGATTGCTGATTATATGATCGTATTTTTTCTTTTGATGAATGATAAAATCCTGAAGAGATAAGGGGAATATCTGGATCCGTTCTGCCCATTTGCTGTGATCTGCATTTTCACGGGCTTGGACAGCTGCTAGTTCATCCACATCAATGGCATCGATCATAGCATTACTTCTCTGAGCCACCATTAGTGCCAATACACCTGTTCCGGTCCCTATATCCAAAAGATTTTTTTCTGTTCCATCAAGTTTTATCCAGGAACCTAAAAGGACCGCATCGGTCCCAACTTTCATGGCACACTTATCCTGACGGATACTGAATTGCTTAAAATGAAAAATTCCATCAGGCATAAAAAAAAGCTGCTTATGCAACTTCTACAAATAAACAAAAAATTTCTTGTCTTATAACCCTGTATATAAATCAATAAGGCCATCAGGAAGATCCATAAGAATGGTTTTTGTTTCTCGGTTTACATTGATAATGAATTCATCAACCACAGGAATCAGGATCTCGGTATCACCTGATCTCACCCCAAAAATAGGTTGTATGGTATTGTCGTACACATTTTCTATAGCGCCAATAACACCCAATTTTTGGTCTTCCACGGTATATCCAAGGATCTCGTGATAATAAAACTTGTTGCCACTCAGTATTGGCAAGGAGGTGAGCGGAAGATAGATCTGTGTGCCCACAAGGTCCTGAGCTTGTTCATCAGTGTCTACATCTTCAAGCCTAAGAATAGCCTTATCGCCGCGAACCTGTATCGTATCAATAAAAAATGGGATCAAATCAGTGTTAAATTCCACTAATATTGATCCCAAATCTTTATAATCTGAAGGCTGATCTACATCGAAACGTAGAGTAAGCTCTCCTAATTTACCATGAGTAGAAGCAATGTAACCCAGTTGGAAACAATCCTCCTTCTTCATAATTGGTATTACTCTTTTGTCTCTTCAGCGTCGTCAGCCTTTGGAGCTTCTTCAGCAGCAGGAGCCTCTTCAACTGCAGGAGCCTCAGCAACCGGAGCTTCTTCAACTGCAGGTGCTTCTTCAGCGACTGGAGCCTCAGCAACAGGAGCTTCTTCAGCAGCAGGTGCTTCAGCAACCGGAGTTTCCTCAGCAACAGCTTCAACAACTTCTTCAGTTGCAGCTTCCGCTGTTTCTTCAGTAGCTGCTTCTGCCTCACCTGCAAGAGCAGATGTCTTAGCAAGGATAGCCTTAGCTTTAGCTTCTTTCGATTTAGATTCAGCAGCAAGACGTGCAGCAAGATCAGATTCACGCTTAGTAGCAAGCATATCTTTCTTACCTGTAACCTCTGATGATTTGTTATCCATCCACGTAGTGAATTTCGCTTCAGCTTGTTCAGCTGTCAAAGCACCTTTCTTCACACCTTCATTCAAGTGTTTTTGGAAAAGTACTCCTTTGTATGAAAGGATAGCACGTGTTGTGTCCGAAGGCTGTGCTCCGTTGTCGAGCCATGTAAGGGCACGATCGTGGTTCAAGATGATGGTCGCAGGGTTGGTGTTGGGATCGTAACTTCCGATCCTTTCAATGAATTTACCATCCCTGGGAGCTCTAGCATCTGCCACTACGATATGGTAAAAAGGTTTGCCTTTTTTACCGTAACGCTGCAATCTAATTTTTGCCGGCATTTTTCTCTTTGTTTTTTTGTTGGTTAATAGTTTACAGCCCATCAGCCATTTTGGATGACCCACATTCTCCCGATGTGGTTTAAGGGGGTGCAAAGATGAGATATTATTCTTTATTATGCAAGAGGAAAAAAGAGGTTTGGGTTGGGGTTTGGGTTGGGAAAATTACCACGGAAAATCAATTACGAGATACGAATTGCGAGATACGAGTGCATTTCGATCTACCGATTTTCTCTCAAATTATCTTCTAACTAACGCTATTTCGCTTTTTAGTAAGGGATAACTGTCAGTTGGTGAATAAATTAATTATACCATCAAGAAAAACAATGCAAAACCAGCACCAGGGATAGAAGCGGTATCCGCCAGTAGTCGGACACGGCCCCGACGAGTACAAGCGGATAGCTCGACCCGAACTCCAATTTTGGTGTAAGGGAGGTGCCCAAAAAGAAATAGGAGATATGTCTTCCTAATTGGTTTTCGTATCTCGTAATTCGTATCTCGTAATTTTATTAAAAGATATCCACATCCTAGCCCGGAGCTAAATTGTCTTTGTATCTTTAGGCTCGATTCCCAATGTTTATTGGATTGACAGAACTATCTGACCCTAAGTTAGATAGTAAATAACCGACGGATAATGCCCCAGTTTTCACACTTACACGTACATACACAATTCTCGCTCTTAGATGGAGCAGCAGATATTTCCAAACTGCTGAAAACGGCTAAATCTATGAATATGCCTTCTATGGCTATCACGGATCATGGAAATATGTTTGGCGTGCCCAAGTTTGTATCGGAGGCAAACAAAGTGGGTGTCAAGCCTATCATCGGATGTGAGTTTTATGTTGCATTAGATCATACCGATAAAACAAATAATGTCAGATATCATCAGTTGATCCTGGCAAAGAATGCAACGGGTTATAAGAACCTGAGTAAACTTTGTTCTTTAGGTTTTACGGATGGATATTATTACAAACCCAGAATTGACAGGGCACTTTTAAGAAAACATGGAGAAGGACTGATCGCTACCACTTGTTGTTTGGCTAGTGAGATCAATCGTGCTATCATATTAAAGGGAGAAGATGAAGCAGAAAAGATCTTTCTGGATTATCTGGATATTTTTGGAGAAGATTATTACATAGAACTTCAGCGCCACGGGATTCCTGAACAGGATACCTGCAACGAGGTCTTACTTCGCTGGTCTAAGAAATACGGGGTTAAATGTATTGCTACCAATGATGTACACTATGTAGAACAAAAAGATTCGGAAGCCCAGGATATCCTGCTTTGTCTTCAAACCGGAAAAGATTTTGAGGATCCAAACCGCATGCGGTTTGAGAATGATAAGTTTTACCTGACCTCTCCGGAGGAGATGGAAAAGACATTCAGTGATGTAGTGGAATCGTTGGATAATACCAATGAGATCTTTGATAAGATTGAAACTCCGGATCTGAAAAGGGATATTTTATTACCCAATTTTAATCTGCCCCAAGGATTTATATCGGAAGATGATTATCTACGACATCTGACCATTCAAGGTGCCGCAAAACGTTATGGGGAGCTGTCTTCAGAAGTCATTGAGCGATTGGATTTTGAATTGAAGGTCATCAAGGACATGGGATTTGCCGGATACTTTTTGATCGTTCAGGATTTTGTGGAGGCCGCTAAACAAATTGGTGTATCCGTTGGCCCGGGTCGTGGTTCGGCCGCGGGTTCTGCAGTTGCATTTTGCACAGGTATTACCAATATAGACCCCATCAAATACAATTTACTTTTTGAGCGATTCCTTAATCCGGAAAGAGTAAGCATGCCCGATATCGATATTGACTTTGATGATGCGGGCAGACAGCGTGTAATTGATTATGTAGTAGATAAATACGGCAAGAACCGAGTAGCCCAGATCATCACCTTTGGAACCATGGCTGCCAAGAGTTCTATCAAAGATGTTGCAAGAGTACTTAAATTACCTTTATCTGAAGCGGAAAGGCTTACGAAATTGGTGCCTGATACACCGGGGATCAGCTTGAAGAAAGCTTTTGCTGAGGTGAAAGAATTAGCTCAAGCTAGGAATAATGGCGATATTTTAATGGCCAAGACTCTTGAGTTTGCTGAGGTTTTGGAAGGTTCCGCCAGACATACCGGAATTCATGCTGCAGGAATCATCATAGCTCCATCTGATCTTCAGGAGTTATTGCCGGTTTGCACCAATAAAGATTCTGAATTACTGGTCACTCAATATGACGGTAAATATGTAGAGAATGTTGGGATGTTGAAGATGGACTTTTTGGGATTAAAAACCCTTACTGTCATCGACAATGCTATAGAGATCATCCAACAAAACAGAGGTATAAAAATCATTGCGGATGATATACCTCTTGATGATGTTAAGACTTATGAGCTTTATCAGAAAGCAGACACCGTAGGGACTTTCCAGTTTGAGTCGGAAGGGATGAGGAAATATCTGACAGAACTGAAGCCAACGGATATAGAAGATCTGATCGCTATGAATGCCTTGTACCGTCCGGGACCGATGGATTTCATTCCGGATTATATAGCTTGTAAACATGGAAGAAAGAAAGTAGAATATCCACATGAATTATTGGAAGATCTATTGAAGCCCACTTTTGGGATCATGGTTTATCAAGAACAGATCATGCAGGCGGCGCAGATCATGGGAGGGTTTTCACTGGGATCAGCCGATCTGCTGAGACGTGCCATGGGAAAGAAGCAGGCTGATGTGATGGAGAAGCAGAAGGAAATTTTTGTTGCAGGTGCTGCTGAAAAAGGAGTTGAAAAGAAGAAAGCGGAAGAAGTTTTCGGTTATATGGCAAAATTTGCGGAGTATGGATTTAACAGATCTCACTCTGCGGCCTATTCAGTCTTAGCCTACCAGACAGCTTATCTTAAAGCAAATTATACTGCCGAATATATGGCAGCTGTATTGACCAATAATATGAGTGATATAAAGAAGGTCACCTTCTTTATGGAAGATTGCAAAAGACAAGGAATTGAAGTACTGGGGCCGGATGTGAATGAAAGCAGATATATGTTTACCGTAAATAAGGCAGGGCAGATCCGATTTGGCTTGGGTGCGGTAAAAGGTGTAGGTGAATCGGCAGTAAATAGTATCATAGAAGAGCGCGAAAATGAAGGGAATTTCAAGAGTATTTTTGATCTTACCACCCGCATAAATCTGCGAAGTGCCAACAAGCGTTGTTTAGAGAGTCTGGCTCAGGCGGGAGCTTTTGATGCATTTCCAAATGTTCACAGAAAGCAATATATTTTCCCTGAACAAACGGGTGTTCCCAATGGGATAGATTTGGCGGTTCGTTATGGGAACAGTCAGCAAGAGAATAAGAATAGTTCACAAGGGAGTTTGTTTGGGGAGGTTTCTGAGACCACGATGCCGGAACCACAGTTGGCAGAGTGCGAACCCTATACCGCGCTTGAACAATTGAAAAAAGAGAAGGATGTAATTGGGATGTATGTGAGTGGACATCCGCTTGATATGTACAAATACGAGATAACCCAATTTTGCAATAGCGGACTGGAAGAACTAAAAGATCTGGATAAATTTAAGGGCAAAGAATTGCGTTTTGCAGGAATTATCACAGATGCCCAACATCGGGTAACCAAGAACGGGAAACCTTTTGGGGTGTTGAGTCTGGAGGACTACCAGGGATCTTACACACTGAATTTATTTTCTGAAGACTATATCCGATTGAAGCAATACCTGGATAAGGACAGGGTAGGATTTATATATGTTACCGCCAAGGTTCAGAGTCGTTATAATAACTCCGATCAGCTTGAATTGAAGGTTCAGAATATCATGCATCTCTCTGAGTTGTTTGATAAAAAAGCTAAGGGAGTTGTTCTTGAGCTAGGGTTGAGCAGAGTGAACAAAGAATTTGTAGAAAAAATATCCGGAATGGTAATCGAAAGTCCGGGCAATTGTGAAATAAAATTCAGGATTCTGGATACTGAAGACAACTACCAGATCGAATTACCTTCTCAAACCCGCAAGATCAGGGTGAGTAGAGAATTTCTGGATGAGCTCAATGAGATACAGGGTTTGAAATGGACACTTAATTAGTTATGTCGTTACGATGACAGTAACAAAACTTAATTTTTCTTACTTTTGTATTCCAATTAAACTAAACAAAGACATGGCAATAGAATTAACAGATGCGAATTTTGACGAGATCGTTTTAAAATCAGACAAGCCCGTTTTGGTAGACTTTTGGGCTGAATGGTGTGGACCATGCCGTATGGTAGGTCCGATCGTTGAAGAACTTTCTAAAGACTACGAAGGTAAAGCTGTAGTAGGTAAAGTAGATGTAGACAGCAATCCTCAGATCTCAACAAAATTTGGTATTCGCAATATCCCAACCTTGTTGGTATTCATGAATGGTGAGATCGTTGACAAGCAAGTTGGCGCAGTTCCAAAATCGGTATTGGCAGGTAAGCTTGATGCTCAGATATCAGCAGCTATATAATTTATTTATAAATTAGAGTTAATAAGAACAGTGATATTTAAAACATCACTGTTTTTTTATGTCGATGAGCGAAACAGGAAACATACAGGATCTGAGATTAAGTGATAATCTGGAGCTACTTGCAAAGCAGGTGGTAGAAGGATTTATTACCGGTTTGCACAAGAGTCCATTTCATGGATTTTCTGTGGAATTTGCAGAACATCGTTTGTATAATGAAGGAGAAAGCACCAAGCATATAGACTGGAAGCTTTATGGGCGTTCGGATAAGATGTTTGTGAAGCGGTATGAAGAAGAAACAAATCTTCGTTGCCAGATCATCATTGACAATTCCTCATCCATGTATTTCCCATTGGAAGATGCCACTAATAAGGCAGGGGATAAGCTGACCTTTGCGGTTCAAAGTACGGCAGTCTTAACCTATTTGTTAAAAAAGCAACGGGATGCTTTTGGCTTGAGTGTTTTTTCTGATCATGTGGAATTGCATACAGAAACCAAATCCAACCAGGTACATCAGCGTAGGTTGATGTTTGAGATGGAGAAGATGCTTTCTCCCGGAGCCAAAGTAGTAAATAAAGGCAGTGCAGTAGCTGCTGCTTTGCATGAGATAGCAGAGCGGATCCATAAGCGTTCATTGGTGATCATTTTCAGTGATATGTTTGGCAACGCAGACGGGGAGCAGGTAGATGAAATGTTCAATGCGTTGCAACACTTAAAGCACAACAAGCATGAAGTCATCTTATTTCATGTGGTGGACAAGGGTGCGGAGCTGGATTTCAAGTTTGAAAACAGACCCTATCGATTTGTAGATGTGGAGACGGGTGAGGAGGTAAAGGTGCATGCAAACCAGGTGAGGGAAGCATATATTAAGAAGATGGGTGAGTTTATGGCGGAGCTGAAGCTACGTTGCGGGCAGTTCAGGATAGAATTGGTGGAGGCCGATATCAAAAAAGGCTTTAGGCAAGTACTTATACCTTATCTGATTAAGCGACAAAAGATGAAATAGTTACTTTTTTGTTTGCAGGGAACAAAAAAGACTGTATTTTTGCACCTCTCAAGAACGAAAGTTCAGAGAAACGGTTCGGTAGTTCAGTTGGTTAGAATACATGCCTGTCACGCATGGGGTCGCGGGTTCGAGTCCCGTCC
>JBBKWX010000140.1:0-12638 GCA_037969175.1 Bacteroidia bacterium
GCTATAGAATTTGCTCTTCTTACGCTCTTGGTATTTAAATTTACATTGTAAGCGATAAGAAAATCCCTTGCTCCAATAACAGTGGCACCTGACTTTACATTAAATTCTGCTTTGCCAAAATCAGGTTTCCAGTTAGGATCTATAATTTTTTTATCAAAGCCTTCATATTCACCTGCCCGGATAATACTCAGATTTTTTTTGGCAGGATTACTTTGTGCTTCTTCATACAGATAAACGGGAATGTTTAATTCTTCTCCAACCCGCTTCGCTAATTTCTGAGCATACATCGCAGTTTCCTCCATACTAATTCCGGCAACCGGAATAAAAGGACAAACATCAGTAGCACCCATGCGTGGATGTTCTCCTGTATGTTTGCTCATATCTATCAGTTGGGCTGCTTTAGCAATTCCTCTGAAGGCCGCTTCCACAACCGCTTCCGGTTCTCCTACCAGCGTCACAACTGTTCTGTTTGTTGCCTTGCCCGGATCAACATTTAATAACTTAACTCCTTCAACACTTTCTATCTCTGCAGTGATCTGATTAATGATATTCAGATCTCTTCCTTCACTAAAGTTTGGAACACACTCGATCAATTTTTTTGACATAGTATCTATATCTTTTATTATTAAGAACCAAAAATAACTTTACCATTCAAGATCAACATATCTACGTGATCTGATCCAAATGCATATGGTATAAAATCTAAGCCGGGCTTGGCTGAACTAACAAACAGATTGGCAATTTTTCCCGGCGTAATGCTGCCTAATTCATTACTCAGATCCATGGCATATGCAGAATTCAATGTTGCAGCTCTGATGGCCTCAACAGGACGCATTTTCATCTTTATACAGGCTAAACTGATGATAAGTGGCATTCTACCTGAAGGAGATGATCCCGGATTATAATCTGTAGCCAATGCAACTGGCAATCCTGCATCTATCATCGCTCTGGCAGGAGCATAGGGTAAACCCAGGAAAAATGCTGTAGATGGTAATATCGTTGGCATGGTCCCACTATCTTTCAAAACTGCTATTTCTTCATCTCCGGTAAATTCCAAATGATCAACCGATAATGCATTATTAGCAACACCAACCTGAATACCACCGGAATAATCTAATTCATTCGCATGGATCTTGGCTCTCAATCCTGCTTTGATTCCGGCTTTCAGAATAATATCTGTTTCTTCAGGGGTGAAAAATCCTTTGTCGCAAAAAACATCGATATAATCGGCAAGTTTTTCCTCTACAATTAAAGGAAGCATTTCATCCGTTATCAATCGAATATATTCTGCTCTGTTGCTTTTGTATTTTGTCGGGAATGCATGTGCACCCAGAAAAGTAGCTTTGATCTGAACAGGACTGGTTTGTTTAAGTCTTTTTACAACTCGAAGCATTTTGACTTCATCTTCAACGGTCAAACCATAGCCACTTTTGATCTCGACGGCACCGGTTCCCTGTTTCATCATTTCTGTCAATCTAACATTCGCGGCTTCAAATAGTTCATCTTCAGTAGCATCGTGCAATCTATTGGCACTATTCAATATACCACCCCCACGCTCAGCAATTTCCTCATAACTCAAGCCATTGATGCGATCTACAAACTCACCTTCGCGGCTTCCTGCATAAACAATATGTGTATGACTGTCACACCAGGCTGGAAATACCATTCTTCCTTTGGCATCAATTTCTTTGAACTCACCCGTTGGCAATTGATCCATCGTTCCAAATGAAGAAATCTTATCATTTTCGAATAAGACCCAGGCATTTTCAAGTATGGGAAGTTCAGACATGCCCTTACCTGAGACAAATAATTCAGGTGAATTTTCTGCAGCTATTAACTGAGAGATGTTTTTTAAGAGGGTCTTCAAAATTATATAACATAAAATGGTGAAACAGGCTTCGAAATTACGAATCTTGAAGTGATTTAAATAAATAAATTATAGATTTGCCCTAGCACTAACTAATTATTCTACCATTATGAAGCAATTATTACTCCTGATCACATGTTCAATTTTATTTGTTTTCAACTCAGATGCTCAAACTTGGGCTTGGGCTCAGAAAGCCGGTGCAGTTACAACTTCTAGTGGCGGGGCTTCCATTGGTAAAGATGCGATGGGAAACACATATGTTTCGGGGGAATTTCAAGGTACTGCAACCTTTGGTTCATTTACACTTACAGCTGGTAATGGGGTGGATCTTTTTGTTGCTAAATATGATCCGGCAGGGACTTGTCTCTGGGCTTATAAAGCAGGAGGAAATAATACCTTTGTTTATGGAGCTTCTATGGCTACAGATCCACAAGGAAATAGTTATATCACGGGCAATTTCAACGGAACTGCTAATTTCTCGGGTACATCATTAACATCTACCGGATTTAGTGATTTATTTCTGGCTAAGTACAATTCTATCGGTGATTTGCAATGGGTCTTCAAAAAAGGCAGTAACGGATTTACTGAAGGTATGGGAGTAGGTTTAGATCCCTTTAACAATGTTTATGTAACAGGATTTTTTGGATCAACAGTAGATTTTGGTGGAGCATCCGTTACTGCTGCCGGCGGTCAGTTTGATAAAGATATATTCTTGGCTAAATACGATTCAGCCGGAGTCTTAAAATGGGTAAAGAGAGCCGGTTCTGCCAACGAAGATAAAGGAACTGCAGTTGCTTGCGATGCAATGGGTAATCCTCATTTGACAGGTTCTTTTCAAGGGATGACTGCTTTTGGAACCATCAACCTGACGTCTTCCGGACAAACAGATATATTTGTTGCTAAGTATGATACTGCCGGAACTGCAATAATGGCGTTCAAATCAGGTGGAAATGCTCAGGATGGGGCTAATGGGATAAGTCTTGATGGAACAGGAAATATTTATCTCATTGGTAGTTTTTATGGTAATGCGCAATTTGGTACAGTTGGTTTATCAGGTGATCCAAATTATGGAGATATGTTCATCGCTAAATATAACACTGCCGGTGTTTGTCAATGGGCAAAGAAAGGCGCCGGAAACAATTCTGATGCGGGTCTTGGTATAAGCACAGACCCGGGAGGAAATAGTTATACAACAGGATTCTTTTATCAATCTGCTGTATTTGGCACAACAACGCTGACATCTAACGGAATGCTTGATGCTTTTGTAATTAAATACAGTACCAGCGGAAATGTTCTGTGGGCGGTTAAAGCCGGTAGTGCAGGGGATGATCGTGGTAAAGGAATCATTTGGGATGCAAATGGATATTGTAACGTAGTTGGGTATTTTACAAATACAACTGCATTTGGAACAACTTTTCTTACTTCTGCAGGAGGAACATATTCGGTTTTCGTAGCAAGAATGAATGGCGGTCCGTCTAGTGTGAACTCTATTAAAGAAGATGATAAGAATTTGGAAATATTTCCAAACCCGGCAACTTCCGAGGTTTCATTGAATTTTACAGGCACTCCCGGTAATTCGTATACTTTGGAGGTAATCAATACCCTGGGTGAAGTCGTTTACCAACAAGACATTAAGGACTTTTCAGGTTTTCACAATCAAACACTGAACACATCTGCTTTGAACAAAGGCATATACTTTTTTAGAGTAAAAGGCGAAGAAATAGTAAGCAGCAGAAAAGTTGTGATATTATAATCGCAAAATCTTTGCGAATTTAGGGGCGGGTTTAATCCGCCCTTTTTTGTTTTGATACTATGGCAGGTAACGAATTTGGTAAGATCTTTAAGATAATGACCTTTGGGGAATCCCATGGGCCGGCTGTTGGATTGGTAATGGACGGTGTTCCGGCAGGTATTGAGGTAAATGAGGATCTCATAAAAGAAGATCTGGCAAGAAGAAAGCCCGGTCAAAGTGCCATTACAACTTCAAGAAAAGAACAAGAAGCATATGAAATTCTTTCGGGAGTATTTGAGGGAATTGCCACAGGAACTCCTATTGCTGTCATCATCCGAAATAATGATCAACGATCAGAGGATTATGATAAACTGAAAGATATTTTCAGACCCTCACATGCTGATTTTACTTATCAGGAAAAATATGGGATTCGGGATCATAGAGGGGGAGGCAGATCTTCTGCAAGAGAAACTACTGCAAGAGTGATTGCCGGTAGTTTTGCTAAGATGATTCTTGGCTCCGACCTGAAAATAAGAGCTTATGTTAGTGGTATTGGACCTTATAAATTAGATGAGTCAGACCTGAATCCGAATTTTGTGTTTCCCAAAGATTCCCTGCTGGCTTGTCCGGATAAGGAATTATCCCTCAAAATGGAAAAATACATTTTGGATTTAAAGCAAAAAGGAGATAGCACGGGTGGTGCTGTATCCTGTATCATTACAGGTGTTCCCGTTGGTTTAGGAGAACCGGTCTTTGATAAATTGGAAGCTGAATTGGCAAAAGCCATGATGAGTTTGCCTGCTACCAAAGGGTTTGAATTAGGTTCTGGATTCAATGCAGCTATGTTAAAAGGTTCAGAACACAATGATGAATTTCTTTCTGAAGAAGGCCGGATCCATACCCGTACCAATAATAGCGGTGGAGTACAGGGAGGAATTACAAATGGAGAGAATATCTTTTTCAGAGTTGCATTCAAACCAACTTCAACTATACTTCAAGATCAAAACACAGTTGATATCCATGGAAATGAAACAACGCTTTCAGCAGCAGGCCGACATGATCCCTGCGTTGTGCCAAGGGCGGTTCCTATCGTAGAAGCCATGGCAGCTATCGTTTTGGCTGATCATTTATTAAGGAATAGAAATTCAAAGATCTGATATGAAAAAAATAGCTTTGCATTGGTTGATCTTGATTGCGCTTGTATTAGGTGTTGTCTTGGGATTGAATCTGGGTGAGAATACCAAGTATGTTGTATGGATGGGGGATGTTTTTCTCAGGGCATTAAAAATGATCATTGTACCCCTGGTTTTTACTTCTATAATATCCGGTATTACCGGTATTGGAAACGTTTCTGATCTTGGAAAAATGGGGTTCAAGACATTGACGTATTATCTGAGTACAAGTCTATTAGCCATTGTAACCGGACTGTTTTTTGTGAATTTGATCAAACCGGGCGTAAACGCCGATCTGGGTTTCGTTAAAGAAGTTGATGGACTTAATGTTGCAGCAGATTCGTTTGGCAGCACATTGATCAATATTATCCCAACCAATATCTTCAGCTCATTCGCTGCCGCTGAAATGCTATCCATTATCTTCTTCGCAATATTAGCGGGTTTTTTCATCAATAAACTGGATGATAAAAACAGGATCATGCTCACAGATCTCGCAAATGGCGGATTTGATCTCATGATGAAGATCACAGGCTTCATCATAGCTTTCACTCCACTGGGCGTGTTAGGTATTGTTACTGGAACAGTAGCTCAACAAGCATCAGATACAACTGCATTGATAGCCATTTCTCAACGACTTGGATTGTACATGATCTGCGTTATTGCCGGTCTTGGAGTACATGCATTTATCACATTGCCTTTATTGCTTAAGTTTTTTGGTAATATCAATCCCTTAAAACATTTTAAAGCCATGACCACTCCTTTGTTGACAGCCTTTTCTACATCATCTTCTTCAGCAACTTTACCACTAACTATCAAGGCAGTAGAAGAAGAGTCAGGCGTATCCAATAAGGTGAGTAGTTTTGTATTACCTCTGGGTGCTACTGTAAATATGGATGGAACAGCCCTATATGAATGTGCCGCAGCAATGTTTATTGCTCAGGCATATGGGATAGACCTCAGTGCAGGACAACAAGTTATTGTTGTGATAACTGCGCTTCTAGCTTCAATTGGAGCAGCCGGAATACCAATGGCGGGGTTGGTTATGATATCTGTAGTGCTTACTGCCGTAGGCCTTCCATTGGAGGGTGTGGGCTTGATTCTTGCAGTAGATAGAATTCTTGATATGTTCAGAACTACTGTCAATGTATGGAGCGATACATGTGGATCGGTAATAATTGCAAAAACACAAGGTGAAACATTAAAATACAATCAAAATTGATTCGTTAAGGGATTAAATTATTAAATAATGAGCAAGAATAGAAGCAGTAAGATTGGGATTATCATACTTATCTCAATCGTTTTTTTAGCTGGGGTGATAGTTGCTATCCCATTTTTATTTAAGGATAAGATAATTGCAAAAGTAAAGACCGAGATCAATAATAAGTTAAACGTTACAGTTGAGTTTAGCGATTTTGATCTAAGCATTTTCAGAAGCTTTCCAAATCTTTCATTGGGTCTTGACAAACTTTCAGTAGTGGGACAAGGTGATTTTGAGAAGGATACCCTTGCAAATATTGAGAAGTTGTATCTAAATATTGATATCATGTCGGTCATTAAAGGCGGACAACTAACTATTAATGCATTTGATCTGGACAAACCTGATCTGAGATTCATAGTATTGGAAAATGGTAAAGCCAATTGGGATATAGTTAAAGAAGATACTACTTCATCTTCTTCAGATGAATCCAGCTCATTTAAAGCAAAACTCCAATCATATTCGATTTCGAATGGGCGTTTGGTTTATGACGATCGCGAACTAAAATTTATGATGCTTCTTGAGAAACTTGACCATAAAGGGAAAGGTGATCTTGCTGCAGATGATTTTACACTATTTACTCAAACCAATGTGGACCAAGCCAGCATGTCGTATGAAGGTGTTTCATATTTAACAAAAGTAAAGACTGATATAAAGGCTGATATTCAGGTTAATATGCCGGCTTTTAAGTTTACTTTTTATGAGAATAATATTAAGTTAAATGCATTTGCATTTAGTCTTGATGGATTTTTGGCCATGCCAAAAGAGGATATTGAAATGGATCTAAAATTGAATTCTCCCGAAAATGGATTTGCAGAATTGATGTCTATGTTACCCGGAGTTTATGCAGCTGATTTTGAAAAAGCAAAAGCTTCCGGTGTCGTAAGTTTAGCTGCTGCTATTAAAGGGGTTTATGGGGAGAAGAGCATGCCTTCATTTAATATCGACCTGAAGGTTGATAACGGGTCTTTCAAATATCCTGATCTTCCCGAGTCTATTAATGATGTTGCGATTGATCTGAGAATCCACAATCCGGATGGGATAGAAGATAACACAGTGATCGATCTGAAAAAATTTCATGCAGGAATTGGGAAAGATGTGATCGATGCAAAAGTGAATTTACGTAATCCAGTATCTGATCCGGCTTTTGATATGTATGTCAATGGAAAATTAGATCTGGTTTCTATTACCAAGATCTTCCCAATGGAGGAAGGAAGCAAACTCGCAGGAAAGATAGATGCTGATCTGGCAATGAAAGGTAAGATGTCTTATATAGATCAGAAAAAGTATGATCTGGTAGATGCAAAGGGTAATTTGACGATCAACAACTTGCTTTATACTACAAATTCAGATCCTCATCAAACTTCAATAGATAATTTAGTTCTGAGATTTTCTCCAAGTCTGGTTTTCCTGGATAATTTGGTTGCTGATTATGCAGGGAGTGATTATCAAGCAAAAGGAACGATCAACAATCTTTTAGGGTATATGTTGAAAGATGAGAATTTGGTAGCTGACATTGCATTGAATTCCAAGCTTATCGATCTGAATCCTTTTATGCAGGATGACGGAAATACGGCTTCATCTGATACAGCTGTAGCTGCAATTGAGATCCCAAGGAATATCGATTTCAAAATTAATGCTAACGTTGCTACTTTAAAATATGAAAACCTTGTTTTTCAACAAGTTTCGGGGGCAATGGCGATCAAAGACGGAGTATTGAATCTGAACGATCTTAAGTTGAACACGCTTGATGGTTCAGTGACCATGAATGGTACTTATGACAGCAGGATAAAAGCTAACCCGGAATTTGATCTGAATTTAGCTTTGACAGGTTTGGATGTTCAGAAGACCTACCAAAGTTTTGAAGTGATCCAAAAAATGGCTCCTATAGCAGAGAAGGCTAGTGGTAGATTCACAACAGAGTTTGCAGTGAAAGGCAAAATGGATAAATATATGGAACCTGTATTGTCTTCTCTGACTGGAAAAGGCAGATTAGCAACAGCAGCCTTGGTTATTGCAGGATTTGAACCGGTGATTAAAGTAGCTGATGCGCTTAAAATGGACAAATTGAAACAGTTGAATGTGACAGATGCAAATTTATCTTTCAATTTTATTGATGGTAGAGTCAATATTGCACCTTTCCCTGTGAAACTGTCTAACCTGGCATCTATTATTGGTGGATCAAATGGATTTGATCAAACGATAGATTATGTAATGGCCATCCAAATACCAAGATCCGATTTTGGAGGATCTGCAAATGCTGTACTTAATAATCTTGTTTCACAAGCTAACTCTAAAGGATTAAATGTGAATCCCGGAGAAATGATCAATGTGAATGTAAAGATTGGTGGAACGATCAAAAATCCAACAATATCTACCGGATTGAAAGAAGCTGCAGGCAACGTTATGGAAGATCTGAAAGCAAAAGCTCAGGAAGAATTCGATAAGAAGAAAGCAGAGCTTGAAGCTAAGGCCCGAGAAGAAGCTGAAAAACTCAGAAAAGAAGCGGAAGATAAATTCAAATCTGAAAAAGAAAAAGTTGAGGCTGAAGCTGAAAGGCTTAAGAAGGAAGCTGAAGCAAAAGCAAAAGCTGAAGCAGAGAGATTAAAGAAAGAAGCAGCGGATAAAGCTAAGAAAGAAGCGGAAGATAAACTCAAAGGAATTTTCAAGCCTAAATAGGATTGAATGATGATGAAAATTAAGAGGCAGATTTTTTCATTTTTGCTTGTTCTTGCATTTTTAAGCTTCACCTATCCATTAGTTGCCCAACTTAATGATGGATGCGGAATAAGTAAAAATAAGAAAGCACTCAAATATTTTAATGAGGCTTTAGCGGAATATAAGCAAAAGAACAATGCTAGTGGAGCTATTAATCTATGTGTTAAAGCTATAGAAGCGGATGCTGAATATGCTGAAGCCTATTTGTTAATCGGAGATGCAGCACGTAAGCTCAAAGATTATAAGCGTGCAAAAGAAAGCTATATCAAGGTTATTGAGCTTTGTCCGGATATGAGTTCTGATGCTTATTACCATTTAGGCACCTATTTCTATTCACTGAAAAAATATAAAGAAGCCATAAAATACCTTAGAGGTTTTACGGAAGTAGATAATAAACCTGAAAGCAAAAGAAGAGAAGAAATAGACGAGCTATATGCGAAAGCATTGATCTATGATCAACTATATAATTCTCCGGTGCCATTTGATCCCAAGCCATTAGACAGTATATGTAGTTTTGAAGATGAATATTTGCCGGGAATGTCGCCTGACAATGAGATCATTTTTTATACCCGGCAATTTCAAAAAACTGCAATAGGTGAGCTTACCCCAAAAATGGCGGAAGAGTTTAGTATGAGCAAGAGAAAGGGGAGCGGTGCTTTTCCACCGGGAATGAAAATGAGCTATCCGTTTAATCAAAATGACAATGAAGGCGGTGCAAGTATCAGCATTGATAATAAGTTCATGTACTTCACTATTTGCAGACAAGAGGGAAGTAAGATCAATTGTGATATATACTATTCAGAATTTATCAATAATAGCTGGTCAGAGATCAATAATCTTGGATCAGACGTGAATTCTCCGGATGCTTGGGATTCCCAGCCTAGTATTTCTCCTGATGGAAAGACACTTTATTTTGTAAGTAACAGGGAGGGTGGTTATGGTGGCATCGATATTTACAAAACGACCAAGTCGGATTCAGGAAAATGGGCAGTACCTGTAAATTTAGGGACTGAGATCAATACAGAAGACCATGAAAAGTCTCCGTTCATTCATCCTGATAACAAGACCTTTTACTTTTCCAGCAAAGGACATCCCGGTTTAGGTGGTTTTGATATATTCTTTTCAAAATTGAATGAGAATGGCAGCTTTTCCAAACCTAAAAACATTGGTTATCCAATCAATTCGGATCAGGATGATCTTGGTTTCTTTGTAAGTACAGATGGTCTTACAGGGTATTTTGCGTCAAATAAACATCAGGGTAAAGGAGGATGGGATATCTACCATTTTGATCTCTACCCGGGAGCGAGACCTGAAAAAGTATTGTTTATCAAAGGTGAAGTTAGATCAGACCAAGCTATACCGCTGGCAGCACGCATTGAATTGAAGAATGTCAAGACAAATGAGATTCAACATATTCAAGTTGATTCATTAACCGGTAAATATGCCTCCGTTGTTTTGTTTGATCAGGATTATATCATGACCGTTAAAAAAGAAGGATTTGCGTATTCCTCTCGATATTTTTCAGCAAAAGACTCTGCTTTAAACAGTCCGAAAGAGGTAGATCTGACTGTAAAACCTATTGAAGTAGGAACTTCCTACAAGCTTGAGAACATACTTTTTGGAACAAATTCATATGAACTGGAACCCGAAAGCAAAACAGTGATAGATGGATTTGTTCAATTTCTGGATGAGAATCCAAAAGTAAAGATCAGTATTCATGGATATACGGATGATATTGGTGATGATCAGAGTAATCAGATCTTGTCAGAAGAACGATCAAAATCGGTATATTCATATATAATTCAATCTGGTGTTCAGTCCAATAGAGTGAACTATAAAGGTTTTGGTGAAAAAAATCCGGTTGCAGATAATTCTATTGAAGTCGGAAGAGCATTGAACAGAAGAACTGAGTTTGTTATAACAGCAAAATGAGCAGTTTAGATAAAAAGATAGCAGCAATTGCCGGAGCAACCGGATTGGTTGGGAAAGCTTTGCAGCAAAAACTATTGAATGGAAGCGAATTTGATGAGGTTTGGAGCATCGGACGTAGAAGTTCAGGCATATTCCACCCGAAACTAAAAGAATGGCTTATATGGGCTGAAGACGAGTCCTTCGAAGAACCCGATAGATTAGATACTTTGTTCTGTTGTCTTGGGACAACCTTAAAAAAAGCCGGCTCTAAATCAGAATTTTTCAGAGTAGATCATGATCTGGTGCTTGAATTTGCAAAATTAGGATTGAAAAAAGGAGCTGATTCTTATATTTTGATCTCATCAAAAGGAGCAGATTCCGATTCCCTCTTCTTCTATAATAGGGTGAAGGGAAAGGTGGAAAGTGACCTTAAGCTTTTGAAATACAAACGACTTGCATATTTCAGACCCAGTATTCTTGCCGGTCCCAGGCATGAGAACCGATTTGGAGAAAAATTAGGATTAGCATTAATGAGAATGTTAACACCTCTCATTCCCGGCTCGGATAGATTTAAGCCGACAGATTCTGAAATACTTGCAAAAGCGATGTTGAACCTTTCCCAAACAGATTTCGAAAGCCCAAAAGTCATCGAATCAATAGATATACCCCGGATTGCCGACGTAGAATAGCAAATTCTTATTTAATCATTTCCTCCTTTTGAGAAGGATATGCACAAAAAAAAAGCCCAATCCGTAGGAAAGGGCTTTGTAGATATGTTATAGAATTAAGATCTTCTTTCTTCAATACGTGCCTTCTTACCGAAGATACCACGAAGATAGAATATACGTGCACGACGAACGATACCACGTTTTTTCACTTCAATCTTTTCAATTTTTGGGCTCATGATTGGGAAGATACGCTCAACACCAATGCCATTTGAAACTTTACGTACTGTAAAAGTCTCAGTAGCAGCTTCTCCTTTACGTTGTAAAACTACTCCTTCAAACTGCTGAATACGTTCTTTAGTTCCCTCACGGATCTTATAGTATACATTTACGGTATCTCCAGCTTTAAAGCTTGGATTTTCTTTCTTTTCAACCGTCTGTTCCTGAACAAATTTGATAACGTCCATCTTGATATTCCTTTTATTATCCCTGAAAAGGGAGTGCAATATTACGGAATTATTTTCATCCTACCCAAATAGGTAAAGAAAATAATTATCAATCTTCATTGTTAATAAGTCCCGGTCGTCTTTGTTTGGTTCTTGACTCGCTTTGTTCGTGTCTCCATTTATCGATCTTGCCATGATCTCCTGAAAGCAGAATATCAGGCACTTTCCATCCTCTGAAGTCGGCCGGGCGGGTATAAACAGGGGGTGCCAGAAGGTCATCCTGGAAAGAATCGGAAAGGGCAGAAGTTTCATCATTTAATACACCGGGAATTAATCTGATGATACTGTCGCTAAAGACAGCTGCTGCCAATTCACCACCGGAAAGCACGTAATCGCCGATAGAAATCTCTTTGGTTATGAAATGCTGTCGAACCCGTTCATCAATCCCTTTATAATGCCCACATAGGATCATTATGCTCTTGTAGCTGCTATATCGATTGCTCAATCCCTGATTCAACAGCTCTCCATCGGGACTCATATAAATGATCTCGTCGTAACTTCTTTGGGATTTAAGATCCTCGATGCAAGCAACTATGGGTTCAGCCATCATAACCATTCCTGCACCACCTCCAAAGGCATAGTCATCAACAGGTTTATTCTTTCCTATGGCATAATCCCGGATATTATGCACATGAATATGCACAAGACCTTTTGTTTGGGCTCTTTTCAGGATAGAATCATCAAAAGGACCTTCCAGCAAGCGGGGTAGGAGTGTGAGGATATCAATTCTCATGCTGCAAAGTTAGGGTTATTTCCGGTTTGTATTTATGTAAAGTAATTGTTTAATAAATGATGGTTAATATATGTTCAAT
>JBBKWX010000141.1:0-20156 GCA_037969175.1 Bacteroidia bacterium
TTAAAATCCGTGTTTTATTAGTCAGTACCAAATAAAGAGAAGGCCTCTGTTTTTATTGGATAATAATTAATAGCTGAATATTTCTGTGCATTCCGTGGGAAAAAAAATCAGCGTTTCACCACCAACCTCGTCCGTCGCTCCGACGCTGTTGTTACCGCTAAAGAATAAACCCCTGCCGGCAAAAACCCAAGCTCGATTTCTTTGTTGAAAAAGGGAGTAGAGATAGCGTAGCTGTTATCAAAAACTTTTCTTCCGGTGATATCAAAAATTTCTATCTGAACTTTTCCTGCGGAAGTAAATTCAGCACCTACCTCAAGCACATCGCGAAAGGGATTAGGATAAATCTTCAAATCAATTTTAACTTCTTCTTCTACCCCTGATACTCCACAATGCGTGCAAGATTGCATTACATTTATATCTGTTGCATTGCCAATATCATTCAGAAAAATATTCCATTGTTGACAATCTAATTTACTGATCCCATCCAACCAGGGAATCAGCAATCGGTTTTGTATTGCATGTTGTTGTGCTCTATTTATCGTTGGTGCCGGAGTGCAGGTAAGCTCTCCGAAATTGCAATTGAAATTAGAATTCGCAAACTGACAATGGCTCGCGCCAGAAATAGAAATATAGGTTCTGCAAGCCTGGCTCATGGCCTGATACATGAGCAATTGATTTGTGGCGGGTGGGGTTACACAATCATTTGCTCCGGCAAGAATCAAGCTTGGAGCAGAAATATTTTGTGATGCTGCTATGGCAGATGGATTTGTTTCCGCCGGTGCCAGTGCTATAACAATGTGTGGTGTTGTGATATATTGCGATGAAAGCAATGCCGCTCCTCCTCCCATAGAATGTCCGCTACTAATTGACATGGGCGAGATCTTATCGAAGAAGATTGAACTACTGTTTGTGTTTTCTGCTTGCATCTTTTCGATCAGAAACGCCAGGTCTTTTGCAAACTCCGAATGGCTGGGGGAGAATCCCGTTTCTGTTTTTGGAAAGATCAGGATATATCCGGCCGGCACCAGCGCTTCCCAAATATTTTGGTAGCTATCCCAACCCATCACAAAGCCATGTCCGAATGCCATGACCGGAAATGTTTCTCCGAATACTCCTGCCACCGGTGTATTATTCCCGGCAGTTGTAGCAGGATAATAGATCTCAACCGGTATAGTGCGGTTGGCTCTGGCGGGATCTGTAAAAGTTTGCGTGCTGTGACCAATGGCAAATGGCTGAGCCCAGTTGGTCTGGAAACTGGCGATGAAGATTAGGAGAACTGTAATTCGCTGCATCATACAGCAAGATAGGAAATGTGAGATTAGAAATAAATGATAATTTTTCTCCTCCTCTGGCTTTTTTTTTATTTCCCACGGAACGCACTGAACTCTTCACAGAAGACACAGAAAAAATCAGTGTAAATCCGCTTAATCCGCGTTATCCGTGTTCCATAAAAAAGACCGGCAAAAACCAACCTTGGATTGTCTTTCAAATGTGTCAGGAGTATACTCCTGACACCACAGGAGAAATTACTCTTCTTTCTTCTTGTCTTTGTCTTCCGGCTTTTCGTTGGTAGCGTCGCGGAATTCTTTGATGCCTTTGCCAATACCCTTTGCCAGATCAGGAATACGCTTAGCACCGAATAATAACAAGATCACGATAAGGACCAGGAAAATCTCAGGGCCACCAAGGCTCCAAAGTGTGTGTGGTGTAAACATTGGGTATGATTTTACTGCAAATGTAAGCAATTGTACTTTATCTTATTTACGGAATAGCCAATCGGACGGGTCGAGCTTGGTAGTGCTTTTCCAGATCTCCAGATGAAGCTCGGTCTTGGAGTCTTCTTCATTGGTATGCACCAAACCGATACTCTGCTTGGTACTCAGCTTATCCCCCATCTTCACATACACCTCATCGAGGTTGGAATACACGCTGAGATACTCTCCATGTCTCACGATAACGGCTTTGTTGGCTCCCGGAATAATTACAACTCCCGATACCGTTCCTTCAAACACAGCTCGGGCAATTGTGCCTTTGCGGGTAGAGATATCCACTCCGTTATTCTTGGTCATGATGCCTCTGAGCACCGGATGTGGGTGATCTCCGAATGTACTGGTGATAACACCCTGATCTACCGGCCAGGGCAAACTTCCGCGATTGCCTGAGAAGTCGGCACTGAGTTTGGCGGCCTCCGGTGTCATGGCCAAAGCACTTACTCCCGGAGCTGCTTTTTTGCCTTCAGCTTCCGCTTTCTTGCGCGCTGCCTCTATCTCTCTGCGAATAACATCTTCGATAGCACGGTTCAAGCGAGCTGCCGCCTCCTGCTTGGTTTTCAGATCCTGCTTCAGCTTCTTTTCCTTGGCCTGAAGACCTTTTGCCAGATTTTCCTGCTGCCCCTGTTCGCTGGCCAGCACTTTCTTTTCCTGAAGCTCAGAGCCCAGCAAAGAGCTCTTCTGCTTTTTCCTTGCTTCCAGCTCTTCCTTTTTCTGATTCAATTCGTTCGAAGTGCCTACGATCTGCTCAGCCTGCATCTTACGATGCGCACTGTATTGCTGCAGATATTTCATCCGTTTATAGGCCTGATTGAAGTCTTTGGCTGCAAACAAAAACATCATGCGCTGATAGGCATTCTGGTTTTTATAGGCAAAGTAGATCATCTTTGCATACTCATCTTTCAGCTTTTTGAGCTGGGCTTCAAGTACAACGATGGAATCGGCAGTGGAAATGATCTGATTATCCAGCATACCCAGTTCGGTATTGATGGTTCGGATAAGTTCTTCGCGAATACTGATCTTTTTACGAAGTGTGCGCAGTTGGTTGAGCGTGGTCTTTTTATCCATCTGAGTCTCTTCCAACAATTTGTTGGTAAGCTCAATATCCCGCTGGAGCTGGGCTTTACGGCTCTCAAGATCTTTCCTTGTCTGGGAGTGTGCGGCTCCTGCAAACATGAAAAAGATCAAACCTAAAAGGGCAAAATTCTTAATACATCGGCTCATACTTCAACGGAATACTAAATGGAAATTCCAGTGCTTCTGTAGGCTCCAGTTTTATCCAGTTCATATTAAGATCAATCGTATTGGCTGCAGTCACCCGTGTTTTGGAACTAAAAGGAACAAGCCCTGTACCTACTGCGGTATGATCTGCATACTTGATATCCAGCTTGCGGTTGACCTTTTTATCTTCAAACATAAATTGCATGAGCTTATAACTCTGACCCTGCAATTTCATCATTGAATAAGGCTCGGCATTTAGATTTTCAAGCACATATTGACCGTTGTCAAGATAGGACTTTTTGTAAGGCCTGTTTTGGTATTCAAAATAATTTCCCAACAGGAGACTCTGAATATCTTTAAACTCCAGACTTACACCCAACATACGTTCAAGATATGTGTAATCTCCCAGAAAATAGGTGCTACTGAGTCGGTTAAGGATCTTCAAACTGTCAGTAGTAAGTACCACTCTCACCGCTTCTATGCCAAAGCCCGGAGTGATAGAAGCCCACAGGATACTATCTTCCCTAATCCGGATGTTTGCACCAAAACTTAGGCTGCTTCCTGCATTCTTATAATCAATGCCCATCTTCCCGCTGAGCCAATCAGCAGTGTAGTTGGCTTTGTAAGCAGAATCTATCAAAGCTTCCAATGCCATGCTCTCAGTTGCACCCGGGAGCGTAGCCACTGCTTTTTTTCTGCTTTTGCAGGATGTAGTAAATAACATCGCAGGCAAAGCAATAAGGATAAAGATTTTCAGGATGGATGAAGTATTAATCATACATCTTACGGTCTTTGATCTTTTTCTCGAGTTCCGGTGAGGCTTCTGCTGTCTTCATAGCCAACTCCCAATATCTCAGAGCATCATCTACCTTACCCATTTTGTATTGTACATCCCCCATATGTTCGAGTATGGTTCCATTTTCTGCTGCACCATTACTCATAGCTTTTTCAAGCCAGATCTTTGCTTCAGGATACTTTCCCTGCTTGTACAAGATCCATCCATAGGTATCTTCAAAAGATGGATTGCCAGGCTCGAGCTTGTTTGATAGTGCCGACATCTCAGCTGCCTTTTCAAGTTTCTCATTTCTGAGACTCAGATAGTATGCATAGTTATTCAAAACAAAAACATTATTCGAATCCAGCTTCAGTGCTTTATCATAGGCTTCGTCCGATTTTGAATAGTCCTTTATCTGATGGTAAGTATCCCCCAGGTTAGACCAAAATTGGATCTCCAGATTCTTGTTATCCACCACGAGCGCCACCCCGCTTTTATAAGATGTAGCTGCTTGACTATAGTTCTTTTTGTTGCTTTCTGCTATCCCGTTGAAGTAATAAACCAGGGGCTGACTAGGAAATAAAGCCATAGCCTGTTCACTGTCTTTCAATAGCGCATCCATGTCGTTTTGCTCAAGATCAATGGCCATCAATTGCTGCCAAACAAGGAACATGTTCTGATCCAGTTCAACACTCTTACGGTACTGTATTCTTGCTTCAGCGGGTTGATTATCCTCTGCAAGCATATCCCCATAAACAGCAAATGCCTTGGCTTCATTTGGATGAGACAACACCATTTCCTTGCACAAGGTAAGAGCCTGCCCCATCAATTCAGGGTTGGTTTGAATGATGGCATAATAGGATGAGATGATCTGGATCTTGGTATCCAGCTCCAACTTGGGAGATGCGAATGCTGCTTTGAGGTGGCTGAAGGATTTCTCTTTATCTCCCTTGGTCCGATAATAATCGGCCAGACTCAGATTCATAAAAGGATTTCCGGGATCCAGCTTCTCGATCCGGGCGTATAGCTCCATTGCCTTTTCAGTCTGACCATTACTTTGGTAATACTCAGCCATCATGCCAATGTATTGTACTTCCAAAGGAAATTTATCCATCAGCTTCTGCAATTCGGCTATGGCTTTATCTTCTTTACCCAGCTTAGAATATAACTGTTGTTTTTGAACACTTAATTCGGGGTTTATGCCAATGATCTTTTCAATCTTATCATAAATCTTTATTGCCTCTGCAGATTTGTCGGCCATCGAATACAAGTTGGCCTGATTGAACATCAGATCTACTCTGTCGGGATTATTTTTAACGATACTTGTATAAACATCTGCTGCTTCAGAATAACGTTTTTGTTTTTGAAGGATATCGCCAACAAGCAATTGGTACCAGATATTGTCCGGTTTTAGAGAAGAAGCGCTCTTTGCAAAAAACAATGCATCATTTACCCTGCCTTGTTCATAATAAATGCGAGACAATTCATACATCGAAGCATCATTTGAACCATCAATCCGGATACATTGCGCAAATAAGGCTGCTGCCTTTTCCGTATTCCCAAGGATCTTTTCCTTATTGGCATTCATGAAAGTATAGGTCAGCTCATTGCGCTGAGACTCGCTCAGTTTTTTAGGGTCAGCTGTTTTTTGAACGACCGGACTATCCGTTCCTGTTTTTCCTGTTGTCTTACATGCTGTGAAAAGCAATACAAATGATAACAGATAAATGATGTAGTTTTTATTCATAACGGATAATCGATTCGAAATTATTTGGAAGTAGAATAATCTCCCATGCTCAATTCATCAGCCTTACCGGTATACTCAACAAAAGATCCTACCATGGAATCGGCAATAGATGCTGAAATTATTTGTGTGTTTTCCTGAATAATACTGTTCTTAATAATGGATCCTTTTACCACTGTACCTTTGCCAATACTAGCATGCGGTCCGACAACAGAGTTTTCTATCACTACTCCATCGCCTAGATAACATGGTTTTATCACCACTGAATTTACAACTTTGGCACCGGTATGGATCAAAGAATCGTCATTAATAAACTCCAATACACGCTGGTTAGTATATACAGTAGCATCCTTATTTCCGCAATCAAGCCATTCGGTAACAGCACCCGGAGTAAAACGCGAACCTTTGGCTCTCATGTTCTCCAGCGCATTGGTGATCTGGTATTCTCCTTTTTCCCGAATATCGTTATCCAGCAGATATTGCAATTCAGATCTCAGATATTCCCCATCCTGGAAATAATATATGCCAATGATAGCCAGGTCGGAAACGAAATCCTGCGGCTTTTCAACAAATCCGGTGATGGTGCCATTCTCATCTGTAGTAACCACGCCAAACATACGCGGGTCGTCGATCTTGTTTACCCAGATTATACCGTCACTCTTGGGGTCATCTGTTTTGATGGTGAAGTCGGCTTTGAAAAGCGTGTCCGCAAAAGCAACCACGACATGTCCTTTCAAGGCATCCTTAGCACAAAGTATGGCATGAGCAGTACCGAGTGCTTCATGCTGGTGATGTATGCTTCCTTTAGCGCCAAGGCTTTCGGCAATTGCGATCAGGTTCTGTTCTGTTTCTGCACCGAAATCTCCGATTATAAAAGCGATCTCTTCTACCTTCTCACCACAAACCTTGGTGATATCTTCCATCAAACGCTGTACTATTGGTTTCCCTGCAACAGGAATAAGTGGTTTTGGAACTGTTAGTGTATGGGGGCGCATTCTCTTACCCATGCCCGCCATAGGAACAATGATTCTCATGTATGATTTTTATTAATCTTTGATTAGGGGATTATTTCGTACCGGTATGCCCAAAGCCTCCGGCACCACGTTCTGTTTCCATCAGCTCCGTCACTTCATCCCAGGCAACACGTGCATGAGCAGCAACAACCATCTGGGCAACACGGTCGCCATCGTTGATGGTGATCGCCTCATCGCTGAGATTGACAAGCAAAATCTTGATCTCTCCTCTGTAGTCGGCGTCTATGGTTCCCGGCGAATTCAACACGGTTACTCCCTGCTTAAAGGCAAGCCCGCTACGGGGACGAATCTGTGCCTCAAAACCCAAAGGCAATTCAGCAAATAATCCTGTAGGGACCAAGATGCGTTTCAGCGGAAGAAGGGTTATAGGTTCGGATAGATTTGCACGCAGATCCATGCCTGCCGAGGCTACCGTTTCATAAGAAGGTAAACTGTGTTTACTCTTGTTGATTATTTTGACGTTCATCCCTAGAAATGGATTGAAAATTGGCGCTCAAGGTACGATTTTTTTTGGGCTTTCCATCTTCCAGGCCGGCAAAGCAAACAGCAGACAGAGTCCGATTCCTATAAGGATATTGATACTCAAAGCAGGTTGTAAATTATCTACTATCAGATTTCTGAGCATAACTAAAGCAAGAGCAAAGAATACATAAAAGATCATTCTTCCGGTAGGGTAAGGAATCGGATAATGTTTTTGTCCCAGATACCAAGAGAGGAGCATCATAGAGGTATAGCATGCCAGAGTGGTCCAGGCAGCTCCCATATAACCCATCGAGGGGATCAGTAAAATATTGAGCACGATGGTTATGATAGCTCCGAAGATCGCCAACCAGGCACCATATCGCGTCTTGTTTTCGAGCTTATACCAAATACTTAGATTGAAAAAGATTCCCAGAAACAAATTGGCCAGCAGTAAGATGGGAACTACATCCAATCCGGAAAAATAAGCCGGACCGATAAAATATTTTACGATATCAATAAAGACCATCACTCCCAAAAAGATAAAAGCACCGGCCATTGTAAAAAGTCCCATGACTTTTGCATAGGTTTCACGTGAATCTTTTTTATCCGCCTGAGAAAAATAGAAAGGTTCTACTGCATAGCGGAAGGTTTGAATAAACAAGGTCATGAAAATGCTGAGCTTGTAAGCTGCTCCGTAGATTCCCAATTCGGCAAGTGCATTTACAGAATCCGGAAGAAGATATTTTAACAGGATCCTATCCAGTGTTTCGTTGATCATTCCGGCAAATCCTGCTACCAATAAAGGAAGTGAATAAATCATCATTTGTTTCCACAGGATCTTATCAAAAGAAAACTTAACAGACCGGATCTCCGGCAATAAAAACAGCATGGTAAGTAAACTCGCAATCAGGTTGGAAATGAAGACATATCCAACGCCCATATTCGGATCATAGATCTGCTCTACCCATGTATGGTTTCCTGTTTTCAGTAGATAAGGACAAAGCAAAATAAAGAACAGGTTGAGTAAAATATTGGAGCCGATATTAAATAGTTTCAACATCGCAAACCGCAGTGGTCTTTCTTGTTGTCGAAGTCTGGCAAAGGGGATGGAGGTAATTGCATCCGCTGCAAGAATAATTGCAAACCAGGTTATGTAAATTCCCTTACCCGGATAGTGTAATAATTCAGCTATTGAATTACTAAAAAGAACAAGGGCGCCGGAAAGAATTATCGAACTAAAAAATAAAGAAGTGAGTGCCGTTCCATAAACTTTTTCTTCATTTCCTTTTTGGGTGAAACGGAAAAAAGCAGTTTCCATCCCATAGGTAAACAAGATGATCAGAAAGGTAACATAGGCATACATTTCTGTAACCACACCATATTCTTCCGGCATGAAGACCCGCGTATACAGCGGGACTAACAAATAATTAAGTAATCTACCCAGTATGGAACTGAGACCGTAAACTAAAGTTTGACCGGCAAGTTTGCGTAATGCCAAATTATGGTTTGTTAGCTTTAAGATCTAACTTCAAATGTTTCGAATGGATGTGCTTTGCACGTCTCAATTATGATCCTGTCAACACGTGCATTTTCAGGACCTCTTCTGCACCAAATGATGAATTGATCCAACGAATCATCATCACCTTTTACTTCTATATAAACTGAACCATCTTTTTCATTTCTCACGAATCCAACTAGTCCCAGCTTATGGGCTTTTACTTGAGTGCTTTTTCTAAACCAGACTCCCTGCACCAATCCTTCAACACGGATCTTCAGATTTTGCATGTACTATTTTCTTTTGAATTCAGCTTTTCGCTTTTCCAGAAATGCTTTTGTGCCTTCTATAAAATCTTCGGTGCCGAAACTATTTCCAAACTCCTCTATCTCTTTTTTGAATCCTGTTTTGCCGGGTTGATAATATGCATTCACGCAATCGATAACTGCTGTAACGGCCATAGGAGAAACGCCTGCAATTTTATTCAGGATCTCCTTGCATTTATTTATCAATTCATCTTGAGTGCAAACATAATTCGCAAGTCCTAATCGATGCGCTTCTTCTGCACCTATCATATCGGCAGTTGTAAGTAACTCAATAGCTTTTGCTTTACCAATGAGCTGCACTAATCTTTGGGTTCCGGCATATCCCGGTATCAATCCCAGTTTCACTTCCGGCTGTCCGAACTTAGCATTCTCAGATGCTACGCGCATATGGCAAGCCATTGCAAGTTCGCATCCTCCACCTAAAGCAAATCCATTCACTGCAGCTATGACCACTTTCGGGCTTTGTTCTATCGAATCAAATACTCCATGACCATGCGCACTAAGCGCTTTTCCTTCTTCAACCGAGAACGAAGCAAATTCAGAAATATCAGCACCGGCTACAAAAGCTTTCTTACCTGCACCGGTAATGATCATTCCTGTAACACCTGAATCAGCATTTCCTGCAGACACGGCCATTCCGACCTCTGCAATAGTTTCTTTATTCAGTGCATTCAGTTTATCTTCCCGATTGATCGTGATAATCAGAATTCCATTATCCGTCTCTGTTAGAATATTGTTGTATTTCATTTTATTGAAATCAGAATTTTCTGTTTTTCTCTACTTCGACCTTTATATAATCTATGATCTCAGTAGTATCTGTACCGGGAGGGAAAAGTAAACCTACTCCCAAAGCCTGCAATTTTTTCATGTCATCATCAGGGATGATCCCTCCACCGGTGAGCAATACATCATCCATCTCCTTCACTTTCATTAGATCCAGGATCCTTGGAAAAACGGTCATATGTGCTCCCGACAAAATACTGATCCCGATTGCATCTACATCTTCCTGCAAAGCTGCTTCGACAACCATTTCAGGTGTTTGTCTAAGGCCGGTATATATAACTTCCATTCCGGCATCCCTTAAAAAGGATGCTATCACTTTAGCTCCGCGATCATGACCGTCGAGGCCAACTTTTGCTACTAAAACACGAATAGGACGCTTCATAATCTGTAATAATGGACAAAGTTAGGATAATTTCCATGCAGGAGAATCTGATCTTATTTGTTCGCTAGAGATTTATTAACTTAGCAAAAAACATAATTATGAAAAAAATAAATATTATTCTGAGTATTTCAGTCCTTTTTCTGGTGTCGTGCTCAGGCAGGATCAATAACTTTTCAGCTCAAAAATATACCCATTTTCAGAAGGGTGCAGTAGTGAGCACAGTGGCTGCGGACAATAAAAATGATCGTGCAGATGTTTTAGAGTTGAAGGCTCTTGAAACAACAACAATTTCTATAGCAGAAGTAAACATTGAATCTCCGGTAGAAATTCCAACATTATCTGCAGACATGAATACAGTGATCATTCCGGACAAAATTCATTTTATTCAGACTTGGAATAATCTTGATAAACAGGAAAAAAAAGAAGTAATAAGTGCAATAAAAACAACGTATAAAGCAACCAAAACAGAAAATGCAAAAATGGATGTGGATGCGCTAGAGTTGATATTAGCAATCTTTATTCCTCCATTGGGTGTGTTTTTACATGAAGGTGGTATAACAACTAATTTTTGGATCGACCTTCTTTTAACATTACTCTTCTTTTTACCGGGAATGATATTCGCCATCCTTATCGTAACAGACAATATAAACTAAATCAAATAGTAATGAAAACTCTTAAAACCACAATTCTTTTCGCTTTATTTCTTTCTCTTGTATTTACATCTTGTAAGAAGAATGGAACAGGTGGTGATGCAACAATAACTATGACCGTTAAACATCATGATCTGATAATCCCTGAAGCAACAATTTATATAAAATACGATGCAAAGGATTTACCGGGTACGGATCTTAGCGCGTATGATGATAATGTAAAAGCGGATGCAAACGGATATGCTAAATTTGAAGGGCTTTTAAAAGGTGATTATTATCTATATTCCGTTGGTTACGACAGCAGTATTTCAGAAACCGTTAACGGTGGCCTAGGAGTTGTGATCAGTAAACGATCGGAAATCAAGGAGGTAACTGTTCAGGTCACCGAACATTAAGCGATCAGTTAAAATTTTAAAAGGGCTTCATTGCCCTTTTTTTTATATTTATACATTCTTTGATAAACGCCAATTCAATTAAACCTAATGAATACTTGTTTGTCTATCTATAAAACAAGGATGAAAAATATACTTACTCTTTGCCTGACATATTGTTTGTTTATCTGTACAATCAACGCTCAGGGCCCAACACTCGCGCCTTCCATAGGCTTGTTTTCACAACCTGTTACAACAGATTCTATTTGTCCTATCCAGACTTATCTGGATCCAAATGGCACTTATCTCTTACCGGGGCTATCCAATGCTCAGCTTATTCCCGATTTCACTTTATACGACAGAGCCGGAAATGCAATGAATATGCAAACTAAGCTGGCAACCTTAAAACCTGTTCTTATCGTATCCGGTTCATATACCTGCCCGGTTTTTAGAAATAAGATCAACCTCATCAATAATCTCAAAACCAATTACGGCAGCAGTCTCGATATATTTATTGTATACACGGTTGAGGCTCATCCAACAGATATTAGTCCTTATTTTGGAACCGTAAATATTGGCAGCGCAAATACCAATGCAGGGATACTTTTTGCTCAGCCCAAAACCTATGGACAGCGAGTTGCTATGGTTGATACCCTGATCTCCAGAATGAATATCACCGTACCTGTTTATATTGATGGTCCTTGCAACAGTTGGTGGAACACTTACGGGCCCGCGCCAAATAACGCATACCTGATCACTACACAAGGAAAAGTGTTTACTAAAAACGGTTGGTTCAATAAAGGACCTCTGCACAATATCCAATACGAAATAGATAGTTTGCTGAACCTGGGTGGTGGAGGAGGAAATCCTGTAACCGGTACATTCGGTTTTCAAATGCTGGGTGACAGTACAGTAACAGGTGCGGCAGGCACCACTTTATTTACCTATTCAAAACTGTTTAATAATTCTACAAATCCGGTGACCCTGGATGTCATCCGCCTGGAAAATAATGTCCCTCTCGACTGGTCCACTTCCATGTGCACCGATGTTTGTCTGCCACCCTATATTGATACTACACAATTATATCTGGCACCCGGCGACACACAAAGTTTTACGATGTATTTCTATACCGGTGTAAATCCTAATTCAGGAAATACAAAAATGCTTTTCAAAAATGTGAATGATAGTACAAATGTTCACGTACAAAAATATTATGCAAACTCTGTTTTGAATACCGGAATTCAATCAGAATTAGAATCTGCAATAAAGATATTTCCTAACCCTGCATCAGGAAATACTGAGATCCTGTTAGATCAAAAATATCTAACAGAAAAAAGCAAAATTCATATTTTTGATTCTTCGGGAAAGCTGGTCAACACAGTAATTCCACGTGAAACAAGTTCTATTTTGAGTTTGAAAAATTCAGGGATCTATTTTATTCAAGTAAGTGTAAATGATAAAATTGTTTACACAGAGAAATTGATCAATACAGCCAACTAAGCTGCAATCTTTGTATCTTGACAAAAGCATAAAAGACTTAATGCTATGTCGAATAATCAAATTTTCATTACTAAAGATTCGGGTGAGGTCGTTGCTTATTCCAGAAAAAGCCTTGTGCTTTCTCTTGAAAGAAGCGGTGCCAGGGAAGATACGATCGACGAAGTAATTCGGGAAGTTGAATCGCATTTGCAAGAAGGTATGTCAACCCGAGACATTTACCGACATGCATTTTCTGTTTTGAAAACAATTGCTCCAACAAATGCGGGGAGATATAAATTACGGTTGGCCATAGCGGAACTCGGGCCAACCGGTTATCCATTTGAAAAATACATCGGAGAGATCCTGCGACATCAGGGATATATAGTGAACACCGGACAAATTGTGCAAGGAAAATGTGTGCAGCACGAAGTAGATGTAGTAGCAGAAAAAGAGAACAGATTGTATCTGGTAGAATGTAAATTCCACAGCGATAAAAACACGAAATGCGATGTAAAGATCCCGCTTTATATCAAAAGTAGGTTCGATGATATCGCTGATAAAAACAGTGGGTCGAAAGATAAAAATCATCTTTTCCATCAAGGCTGGTTGATTACCAATACCCGCTTCACGGGAGATGCATTGCAATATGGAACCTGTGCCGGACTCAATATGATCGGATGGGATTATCCAAAACACGGGAGCTTAAAAGAACGAATTGAAACATCCGGTTTATATCCGATCACCTGTATAGATCTGCTGAAATACTCAGAAAAAAAAGAATTATTGGATCAGGATATCATCCTTAGCAAGCATCTTACAAAATCAGAAAAACTCCTAAAGCAGATTGGAGTTACAGGCGACAGACTTGAAAAAATTCTACTTGAAGCAAAAGAATTGAGTCACGAAAAATAGAACACGCATTTAAATTTTCAATTATTAAATTTGTTATCAGTGGTAGTAATAGCTGAGCTTCTTTTTCCCGCAGATCTCGGAGAAGCTATGTATTCCATTCTGTGGGATCTGCGAATACTAAATTAATTTCTTGCAATACCGTTTCATAACCACAGAAAACGCAGATCAAAGTGATGTCTGTGAGATCTGCGGGAAAAAAAGGTCAGCTATTTGCAAATATCTTAGCTTTCCATACCAGAAAATCACGGCTTCAAAACCAATTTGCTACTCAGCTTTTTGATCCTGGCTTCATCCATCATTTGCTCACGGTATTCCATTCCTGCATACATCTTTGCCTGATCAGAATAGTGAGGCGACATCAGAACTCCGCTTTGTCCTGATGGCAAAATGCTAAATGAATTTGCAGGATCGGCCATATCAATAACGATCCGTTTTGATGGTCCGAAAGTAACTTTGTACAGTCCGCTTGCATTCATTACAAACCCAAGATTGGAAACCGTTTCATTACCTCCAGCCACTTTGAATGGACCCACATTAAACAATTTATCAAAAGGTTTTTTTCTTCCGATAGGATGTATATGTTCCATTGTATGTACATCTCCCCAGTTCCATTTTTTAGTATCGCTACCCAATTGTTCTTTTAATTCGCTGACTGTTTTTTCAAAAGCAAAATCCAAAATATATTGGCGATCTTCTTTTTTCTCTTTGGTTGAAACATCATCCCACCAAGGTGAATCATTGTTGGCTAACAAAACTTCAAGCGAGTTTTTCATCGTATGTGTATTCAAAAAGATCTTAAATTCTTCTTCACCTAATTCATCTGCAATGCTAGCATGCAAAACATGATACAACAGTTTATAATAAACAATAGGTCCTTTGGAATCCGATTCATGTCCGCCATTCCAGAAATTTAAAATATCAAAAACAGATCTACTTAACTCATTTTCATTAATTTTTTTTGATGATTTAAGAAGTGATGCAAACAGCATTGCGTTTTGCATTGCCTTACCGGAAGTGACATCGCGCTGTATCGTTTTGAAATCTTCAACATTCCATTTTTTATCATTCGATAAAAGTTCATTGATCCTTCTTGCTCTGTCATCCGGACAATAATATCCGGCATGATCAATTCCCATAAATGTTGCGGGTTGCTGATTTGCAGTATAGATAAATCCGTTTGCAGGATTTTCTGATTTTGGGTTTTGTTCAAAATCGAGATAGCCTAAGGGTTCATCCAATCCACTGCTTCCATCCAGAAACATTCCTGCCTTAACATGAGCAGCTCTTTTTACTAGTTTACTCACGGTCCACCATGCAATATTGCCGGCAGTATCCGCATATACCACATTCAATCCCGGACCATAAATAAGAGACGCACCTCTTCTTGAATCAGCAAAACTCTTAGCATGAGCAAGTGTGTAAGTGGCTTCCATATTACGACTTGGAAATTCGAGGTATGACCACCAAACAGAAATGACTTCATCTTTATAGGGAGCAAGATCTTTGAGCACTCCACTCATCACCGGACCATGTGCCGTATTTCTAACGATGAGCGTATCATCTTTTCCACCTTTCACTTTAATGATCTCCACGCGTTTTTGCATGGTCTTCCACTCTCCTTTGTACATCACTTCCCCAGAATTTGCAGGATTCACTTTCTCAATAAAGAAATCCATATCATCATTTTCAAGCATGGTAAGACCCCAGCTTGCGAAACGGTTATGCCCTATTAATCCAAAAGGAAAACCTGCTACATGATTGCCGTAAAAACTCAATCCCGGAGCTTCAAGATGTGCTTCATACCATACTCCCGGTTGAGCATATGCGATATGTGCATCATTAGCCATGATAGGCTTTCCGCTTGCACTTCGATTTCCGGCAACCGCCCAGCCATTACTTCCAACAAAAGGTGGAACGGGCATAATGCTCACTGCTTTTTCCGCAAGTACACTCATAGCTCTGATAATATTCAGCTGCAAACTGTCGGCACCCATGACCGGATTTTTTAAATAATTTGCCGGAGGATCTATGGCCCAATCTTTCAAATAATCTGCTCCAAATTTTCTAAGTACCAATTCGTGCAAAGGATCAGATCGAAACGCCAAAGCAAAACTGAATGACATATATCCCGTAACCAAATTCATATCTGTTTCTGTAAATCTGGTTTTAGGTATTCCCAACATGTTAAACTCAAGTGGAGTTATTCCTTGTTCGATATATTGATTTACTCCCTGCAAATAAGCACGTGCTGCTTTCTGCCAAGGCGCGTCATTCCCTTGCATCAACTCAACCGTAGTTTTATCGGCATGTTCTTTCAATCCCAGTGTTCTGAAAAAACGATCCACTTCCAAAAGTTCCGGACCCAATATTTCTGCAAGTGTACCCGAAGCTAACCTTCGCAACATTTCCATCTGAAACAAACGTTCCTGGGCATGACAAAATCCAAGCGCCATGTAGGCATCGTGTTCGGAGGTAGCATAGATGTGAGGGATACCGTATTGATCAAAATAAACTTCCGTCTGAGTAGACAAACCGGTGATCTGAGCTTCGCCTGAATACTGTGGTTTCAACCAGAATAAATAAAAATAAACACAACCGATAATTATTATCAATAATAGAAATACAGAAATAAAAATCTTTTTTATCAATTTCATATTGCTTAGATCCTGTGTTAAATTTCCATTATTAAATATAATCATAAACAAGATTCATCCGAAGAAAAAAACAATATGTTTCACGTGGAATAAGCGTTCTATTCACTTTTGCTAAAATGTTCCAACACTAATTTAGCTTTAGCCTTGCCAATAATTTTCTCGATATCCTCAGATGATGCGAGTTTAATATTCTTTACCGACTTAAATTCTTTCAACAATTTTGTGGAAGTAACTTCAGAAATTCCTTTGATCTCTGTAAGCTCAGTTTTGATCGTTGCTTTTTCTCTTTTCTTGCGATGATGCGTAATGCCAAATCTGTGAACCTCATCTCTGAGCTGTTGAATG
The DNA here is from genome assembly GCA_037969175.1 of Bacteroidia bacterium. GTDB lineage: Bacteria > Bacteroidota > Bacteroidia > AKYH767-A > JBBKVM01 > JBBKWX01. The sequence continues at coordinate 16,403 of JBBKWX010000141.1, forward strand.
ATCTTGAGTGTCTCTCCTTTTTTATCCAGATAAAGTGGAATGGAATCACCGGGGAAATAGATCTCTTCCAGCTTTTTTGCAATCCCGATTATCCCTATCTTACCACGAAGATCAAGCGCTTCCAGACTTTTCAATGCAGAACTCAGCTGACCCTTTCCACCATCAACAATGATTAGTTGAGGAAGATCTGTTTTCTCATCCAGCATGCGTTTGTATCTGCGGTAGATCACTTCCTCCATGGAAGCAAAATCATCCGGGCCAACTACTGATCGTATATTAAAATGCCGATAATCTTTTTTTGAAGGTCGTCCGTCTTTGTATACACTCATGGCTGCCACTGCCTGATCACCCTGGAAATTTGAATTATCAAAACATTCGATATGGCGTGGTTCGTCTTGCAGACGAAGATCTTTTTTCATCTGCAGCATCAAGCGATCAACACGTTTGTGCGGATCCACTCTTTCAGCAGCATCACGTCTCTCTTTCATATAATATTTCAAATTCTTTTCTGAAAGAGTCAATAAATGTTTTTTGTCTCCAATTTTGGGGATGGTGATCGTGATGCCCGGCATTTCTACATCAGGCAAAAAAGTAGTTATGATCTCCGGAGAATCACTGTTGAACCGAAGCCGCATTTCTGCAATTGCTGTAGACAATAACTCATCGTCACTTTCTTCGATCTTCGGCTTTAGTTCTATGGTATGCGATTGTATGATCGCACCGTTTACGATCTTCATAAAATTCACAAACGCATTGTCATTATCTTTCAAAAAAGAAAAGACATCTACATTATGAATATTCGGATTTACAACGATAGATTTTGATTTGAACCGTTCAAGTAATTCGATCTTCTCTTTTAAAAGATGGGCAGTTTCATAATCAAAATCTGTTGATGCTTTCATCATCATTTCCTTCAAATAAGAAATGACCGAATTAATATTTCCTTTTAATATATCTCGGATCTGTGTGATCGTTTCATTATAGTCCGTTTCGTTCTGATGTCCTTCACACGGGCCTTTGCAATTCCCAATATGATACTCAAGACAGACCTTAAATTTATTCTTTGCGATATTATCTTCGCTTAGATTGAGATTGCAATTTCTTAATTGGTATAATGAATGAATAAGATCAAGCAATGTGTGGATCATTTTCACATTGGCATACGGTCCAAAATATTCAGAACCATCCCGGATAAATTTGCGGGTTTGGAATACGCGGGGAAAACGTTCTTTCTTTACACAGATCCATGGATAAGTCTTATCATCCTTCAACATCACATTATATCTTGGTTGCAGTTTCTTGATCAGATTATTTTCAAGAAGTAATGCATCCAATTCTGTCTCTACAATGATAGTCCGGATATCTACGATCTTTCTGACAAGCACAGCCGTTTTTCCGCTTTCAAATTTATCTTTATTGAAATAAGAGCTTACTCTTTTTTTAAGCGATTTGGCTTTTCCAACATACAAGATGATCCCTTCCTTATCATAATATTGATAAACCCCGGGAGTATCCGGCAAATTAGAAATAATGCTTTTCAGAATCTCTTTGGTATCCATAGCTTGAATCCAAAGGTAAGAAGCAAATTTGTTATCAAAACATTAAGCTAATGTTTCATTATCTTTAAATAGATAGTTCAGAGGATATCAGCATAATTTTATCTTTACATTTACATTAAAGCATAACTTATGAAAAGCACGCCATCAAGAGACATGAGTCCAGAGAAGTTGGAAGGCAAGATTTTAGCCATATTTAAAGATCACCCCAACAAGAATTTTAATTATAAACAAGTTGCCAAGCATCTTGGAATCTTTGCATCAGATAATCGGGAGATATTGATGCAGGTGATAAATATCCTGAAAGACAGGGGAGATATTCTCGAAATAGAACAGGGAAAATTCAGGGTTAAGCCCGATCAATCCTTTGTTGAAGGTATCATAGATATTACTTCTTCCGGAGCAGCTTATGTTGTGAACGATGATTTTGAAGATGATATTTATATAGCACCAAGCAATGTAAAAAATGCATTTCATGGTGATAAGGTAAAAGTGAACATCTACGCGCGCCGCAAAGGCAAGCGCATGGAAGGTACTGTTGTAGAAGTATTGATCCGTGCTAAATCTGAGTTCGTAGGTCTGGTTCAAATGTCAAATAAAGTAGCATTCCTGGTTCCTGATGGAAGCAAAATGCTCAAAGATATTTTTATCCCGCTTTCCATGGTCAACGGAGCAAAAGATGGTGACAAAGCCATTTGCCGCATCACTGAATGGCCGGAGAACGATCGCAACCCTATAGGTGAGATCACGCGTGTGCTCGGCAAGCCGGGAGATAATGAAACAGAGATGAATGCCATCTTGGTGGAATATGGTTTCCCATTGGAATTTCCACCGGAGGTAGAACGCGATGCAGATAAAATTCCATTTGAAATTCCGGAAGCAGAAATTAAAAAACGCAGAGATTTTAGAAAGATCACCACATTCACAATAGATCCGGTAGATGCAAAAGATTTTGATGATGCACTGAGCATACAAAAACTTGAAAATGGAAATTGGGAGATCGGAATTCATATTGCTGATGTTACCCATTATGTAAAACCCGGAAGCCGATTGGAAGAAGAAGCTTATAGTCGCGCAACTTCCGTATACCTGGTAGATAGAGTAATTCCTATGTTACCGGAGAAACTATCGAATGGGGTTTGTTCCTTACGACCACAGGAAGAAAAATTATGTTTTTCTGCTGTATTCGAAATGGATGATGAAGCAATTATTGTGAATGAATGGTTTGGAAAAACTGTGATATTTAGTGATCATCGCTTTGCCTATGAAGATGCGCAGGAAGTAATCGAAAACAAAAAGGGAAAATTTGCTGATGAACTATTGACGCTTGATAGGCTTGCAAAAAAATTAAGAGAAGCAAGATTTAAAAATGGAAGTATTGCATTCGACAGACTGGAAGTGAAATTCATTTTGGATGAAAAAGGGAATCCAACAGGAGTGTACACCAAAGAAATGAAAGATGCTAATAAACTCATCGAAGATTTCATGTTGCTTGCAAACAAACGGGTAGCAACTTTATTCGGTAAAAAGAAAAAAGGTCAGAAGACCTATCCCTTTGTTTATAGGATACACGACTCGCCATCGCCCGAAAGAGCAACCGCCTTTTCTGAATTTGCTGCTACATTAGGGTATCAGATAAAAACGGATAGCGACAGGCAGCTTGCAAAATCCATCAACAAATTAATGGTTGATGTGAAAGGAAAGGGAGAGCAAAATGTTTTGGAAACACTTGCTATTCGTACCATGGCAAAAGCGATTTACAGTCCTGAAAATATTGGCCACTATGGATTGGCTTTCGATTACTATTCACATTTCACATCTCCGATTCGTCGTTATCCGGATATGATGGTGCATCGCTTGCTTGAGGGATTGTTAAATGATCAGGCACCTGCGCTGATCAAGGATCTGGATGAAAAATGTAAGCATAGTTCCAAAATGGAATTTACGGCATCAAGTGCCGAACGTGCCAGTATAAAATATAAGCAAGTTCAATTTCTACTTGATAAAATGGGAATTGAATTTTCGGGTATCATTTCCGGTGTTACTGAATGGGGATTGTATGTAGAACTTGATGGGAATAAGTGCGAAGGAATGATCCGACTGCGAGATATCTCTGATGATTTTTATGAGTTTGATGAAGCAAACTATTGCATCACCGGACATAGAACCGGCAGAAAATATCAGTTGGGTGATCCTGT
>JBBKWX010000142.1:0-41510 GCA_037969175.1 Bacteroidia bacterium
ATGGGGCTGGATGAATTGGGTGCTTTTGATCCACAGCAACGAATTATAGAGTATGTTCTTGAAAGTGGAAATAATTCGTCCCGTTTGATCAATATGAAGTTGTCTGAGTTTGCAAATGAAACTGCATCTGAAAGCCCTGCCCCGGGCGGAGGTTCAATTTCAGCTTATGTTGGAACCTTGGGTATCTCACTGGCAACGATGGTTGCTAACCTGAGTGCATCCAAACGTGGATGGGACGAGCGTTGGAATGAATTTTCAGCTTGGGCTGAAAAAGGACAGAAATTAAAAAGAGAACTATTGGCATTGGTAGATGAGGATACAGCTTCATTCAATAAGATCATGGATAGTTTTAGTCTTCCAAAAGGAACCGAAGAAGAGAAAACAATTCGCAGTCAGGCTATTCAGGAGGCAACCAAATATGCAACTCAGGTGCCTTTCAAAGTGATGCAAGCGTCTTATGCAACCTTAGAAGTTATCAGAGCAATGGTTGAGGTTGGTAACCCGAATTCTATTACAGATGCCGGTGTAGGAGCCCTTTGTGCAAGAACTGCTATTTTGGGAGCATACTTAAATGTCAAAATAAATGTAAGCACTTTGACTGACAAAGAATTTGTAGCTGACATACTTTCAAAAGCGGGAACGATAGCTAAAAAAGCTCAACAAGAAGAAGAAGAAATTCTCAAGATCCTTGAGAACAAGCTGTCTTAATAGGCAGCCAATTCTCGTAATTTTTCTTTGAATCTATCTTTAGGCAAGAAGTTCATCTCAAGTCCTTGTGACATGGGAATGGCAGTATCAAGAGAACCTACTCTTATCACAGGAGCATCAAGGCTTTCGAAGCAATTCTCATTGATCACAGCAGCTATTTCAGCTCCAATTCCTCCGGTCAATGTATCTTCGTGCAGAATGATAACTTTTCCTGTTTTCTTAACAGATCGTAAAACGGTTTCCTGATCCCAGGGCAATAAAGTTCTAAGGTCGATCAGTTCGGCTGAAAGTTCGGGCATTTCACTTAGCGTTTCTAGCGCCCAATGAACTCCAAAACCATAGCTGATAATTGTAATTTCATCACCCTCTCTTACTATGCCTGCTTTACCAATTTCAGTTGTATAATAAGAAGCAGGTACAAGACCTGTGATACTTCTGTAGAGCGCTTTGTGCTCAAAGAAAATTACAGGATTCTTATCTTCAATTGCAGCAAGCAATAATCCTTTTGCATCCTCCGGAAATGCCGGATAGACCACTTTTAAACCGGGAGTATGAAAGAACCAGGCTTCGTTGGATTGTGAATGAAACGGTCCTGCTCCTACTCCGGCCCCTGTTGGCATTCTAATGACAACATCTGCATGCTGACCCCATCTATAATGTGTTTTTGCCAGGTTATTTATGATCTGATTGAATGCGCAGGTGACGAAATCGGCAAATTGCATTTCCACAATGGATTTGTATCCATTGATAGCTAAACCTAAACCCGCACCAACAATAGCAGATTCACAAATGGGTGTATTCCTGATCCTTCCTTTTCCAAATTCTTCAACAAAATCCTGAGTAGCCTTAAAGACCCCACCATACTCTGCGATATCCTGACCCATGATCACCAGATTTGCATGTTTTCGCATAGCAAGTTGCATGGCATCACGAATGGCATCGAGATATCTCAATTCTACCTTTTCATCATTATCCGGTGAGATAGCAGGTGCTATTTCAGGATGATACATATCTCTTATTTCAAGCGCGGTATCCGGTTTGGGGATCTCTTCTGCAAATGCAGTTTCAAGCCCCGACTCTATTTCAGCCTTTATTGAAGATCTTATGCCGGATTTAATTTCTTCGTTTAAAACACCCGTTTCGAACAAATAATTTTCATAGTTGAGGATAGGATCTTTCTTAGCCCATTCATCGAATAAATGTTGGGGTACATACTTGGTTCCTGAAGCCTCTTCATGCCCACGCATCCGGAAGGTCATGCATTCCAGCAGGATAGGTCTAGGATTCTTTCGAATGTCATCTGCTAATTCCCGCACTTTGGTATAGACTTCAAGAATATTATTTCCATCAATTTGAACACCTTCGATGCCGTATCCAATTGCTTTATCTATAAATTGTTTACATCTGAATTGTTCAGAAGAAGGAGTTGAAAGCCCATATCCATTATTCTCAATCACAAAAATGACAGGTAAATCCCATACCGCAGCCACATTCAATGATTCATGAAAATCACCTTCGCTGGCTCCTCCATCACCGGAAAAAACAAGCGTTGCTTTCTCTTTTTTCATTAAGAGGTCGGCAAGCGCAATTCCATCAGCAATACCTAACTGGGGACCAAGGTGCGAGATCATTCCGATGATCTTAAATTCCTGGGTTCCAAAATGGAAAGAACGATCGCGACCCTTAGTGAAACCCGAAACCTTGCCTTGGAATTGAGCAAATAATCTACTCAGCGGGATTTCTCTAACCGTAAAAACACCCAGATTCCTATGCATAGGAAGAATATACTCCTCCTTGTTCATAGCCATAGCAGTACCAACTGATATCGCTTCTTGTCCAATTCCGGAAAACCACTTACTGATTTTTCCTTGGCGGAGAAGCACCAGCATTTTTTCCTCTATCATCCTTGGTTTGATGAGTTGAGTATAAATATTCAGGAGTTGATCGCTACTTAGATCTTGTTTATCGAAATTCATATGCATGTAATTGCGGGCAAAAATACCTAAAAATGCTATCTTTGAATGAGTAAATTAGATTCCATGGGATTGCAGGAAATAATTATTGTGTTAATAGTGGCAGGAGCCCTTTATTATTTAGGCAGGAAATTGTTTTATACATCTTCAAAGCATTCGGGAAATTGCAATAAATGCGATCCGCCTTCATTTTCAAAACAGAATATTAAAAACAAATCATAAAAAAACCCCGCCAAAGCGGGGTTTTAATTTTTGTGCTTGCTAAGATTAGTTAGCAGGAACAACAACAGTATCAGTTGCCATTTCAGCAGCAGCAGCTTCTGCAGCAGCAGCTTCTGCCTCAGCAGTAACAGCAGCTTCAGCAGCAGCGATTGAATCAGCAGTAGCTTGTTCTGCAACAGCCTTTTCTTCAGCGCTAGGACCACATGCGATGAACGCAAACATGCCAGCAGCCATGATAAGAGTTAATAGATTTTTCATTTTTCTGTTTATTTTATGCCGACAAAGGTAAATCAATTTATCAGTATCAAACAAAACAATTTAAATAATTATTAACTAAAGTTTGTTAATAACAAAGAAAGGGGCTCAAAAGCCCCTTTCAATAGTTTAATCAAAAGATTAACCTCTTCCCTGACCAGGCTTGATCGGGTCAACTTTTGGATCTGTCTTTGGTGCAACAGGCTTAGGAGTTGTTTTCGGTTTAACTCCTTTAGCAGCAGCAACTGAATCAGCATAAGCTTTAGCTTTAGCAGCTTCAAGTTCTGCAGCAAGTGAATCAGCCAAAGCCTGAGCTGCAACAGCTTCTTCTGCCGCAAGTACTGCAGCATCTGCAGCAGCAATGGAATCTGCAGTAGCTTGTTCCATACGTGCTTTTTCTTCAGCGCTAGGGCCGCATGCAGTAAATGTAAACATACCTGCAAGTACTACAATTGGAATTAGATTTTTCATGATAGCTTTTTTGTTTTGTTTGTTTTGAACGAGACAAATATATGAGAAATTGTACAAACTTGAAATTCGGGCTTTTGTTTAAGAATTTGTATTATTATCTTTGGCATTGTCTTTGAACAAAACAGACAAATAAATTTAAAACTCATACATATGAAAAACAGGATTTTTTATTTCGCTTCCGCCCTAATGATTAGCGGTGCATTAATTTTAACAGGTTGCAGCAAAGACGATACTTCAGCTCCGGTTATTACTCTTTTAGGTTCAAATAATGTTACTTCTACTTTGAATGCTGCCTACGTTGATGCGGGTGCAACAGCAAAGGATGATGAAGATGGAGATATTACTTCAAGGATCGTAACTACTAATCCTGTCAATAAAGATCTTGCCGGTACTTATACTGTAAGATTCAATGTTACAGATGCTGCAGGAAATGATGCTTCAGAAGTTGTTCGTACAGTGAATGTAGTAAACTCGGCAGCTATTTTGGTAGCAAATTATAGCAGACACCTGGTATGTGGTACATTTGATACAACTTATGTGGCTGGAATAACGACTTCTGCAATAGTTAATAACAAAATATTTTTTACAAATTTTGCTGGCTATACTGGGGCAAACATTGAAGGTACAGTAAGTGGAACTACAACAGGTTCAACAGTAACAATTCCTACACAAACTGTAAACGTTGGAAATCCGACAACATCTAGAACTTTTAATGGTTCAGGATTTTTGACAGCAACTGGAATGCAATTGAATCATACTGAAACTACAGCCGGAAATCCTCCACTTAGTTGTGTTGAGACATTTACCAGACAATAATTTCTAAATCAAATAAAAAAATCCCTTCAGAGAACCTGAAGGGATTTTTTTTTTGACCAAAATTTACTGCTCAAGGTCCTGCTTTCTCAGGGATTACTATTTTTACAGCATGAATTCCAAACCAAGAGGGAAATTTTCAGAATTAGCGATACGCCTTCTTTTTGTACTTCTGTTATTCAGTGTTTGTAGGATAGTCTTTCTACTTTTCAATATAGATGTATTCAGGACAGAAAACTTTCAAAACATAGCATGGGCCTTTGTAGCAGGAATCCGATTTGATATTACAGCTATACTTTATTTGAACATAGCTCTTATCCTATTATATCTTGAACCATTTGATTCTGTAAGGACGAAACCGGGCAGGATAATAGCCGGATTTCTATTTATTATCCCTAATTCACTTGCTGTTTTGGCAAATCTGGCAGATACAGGCTGGTTTTCATTTACCTTAAAACGAACTACAGCTGATTGGTTTAATACCACCGGTTTGGGAGGAGACCTCATTCAAACCCTGCCGGCCATGGTCTCAGATAATTGGTTATTACTTGCCCTGTTCATAGTCTTTTTGATAATTATTATTCAATTTGATAAAAAGATCTTTAATCATGAACTCAGAAAAAAAACTCAATTAAAAAGAATACTGATCCAAACAGCTATACTTATCATAAGTTTGCCTGTGATTGTTCTAGGGTTACGTGGCGGGTTACAATACAGACCTATAGGGATCATGACAGCTGCACAAAATAGTAATGCAAGACTTGCACCTCTGGTTTTGAATACCCCATTCACGTTGATGCGGACCTTGGGCAAACAGGAATTAAAAGAGCCAGTTTATTTCAGTAATCTTGAGCTTGATAAGCTCATCGATCTTAAAAAAGATTTCTCAACGGATTCAGGTTTCAATTCTAAAAATGTTGTGGTCATCATTTTAGAAAGTTTTTCATCAGAATATATTGGCTACTTAAACCAAAGAAAAACTTATACTCCATTTCTGGATTCTTTGATGGCTAATGCAATGGTTTTCACAAACGCTTATGCGAATTCAAAGCGTTCCATAGAAGGCGTTCCTGCTATTGTTTCCGGGATCCCTGCTTTGATGTCGGAAGCATATATTACTTCTGTGTACGCCGGTAACAAGATGAATAGTATCGCATCCTTGTTAAAGAAGCAAGGATATGCAACTGCATTTTATCATGGTGGTCAAAATGGAACGATGGGATTTGACAATTTTACAAGGATGGCCGGGTATGACAAATACCTGGGAAAACAAGAATATCCGGATCCAAAAGACGATGACGGGAATTGGGGTATTTATGATGAGCCCTATCTGAAGTATGTAGCCGGTGAAATAAATAAACTTAAAGCTCCCTTTCATGTTGGAATAATGACGCTTTCGTCGCATCACCCCTATTCGATTCCGGAAAAATATAAAGCCAAATTTGGAAATGGAACATCTGAATTACTTCAAAGCATCCTTTATGCCGACTATGCCTTACAGCAATTCTTTGATCAAATAAAAAAAACGGAATGGTATGGTAATACCTTATTTGTATTAACTGCAGACCATACCGGACCGGCAACTGATCCTTATTATCAAAGCAAAACAGGAATATTTAAAATTCCAATATTATTTTTTGAGCCGGGATCAGCATTAAAAGGAAAAAATCCAAACGTAGTTCAACATGCTGACATTTTACCGGGCATTATGGATGTTTTAAATTATCCAAAAACATTCGAAAGCTTCGGGCAAAGTATCTTCAGAAGTTCAGACAATTCTATCGCCATTAATTATCAAAATGATATTTACCAAGCTATAAGCAAGAACAGATTGATGCAATTTGATGGTGAAAATGTAATAGGGTACTATAACACAGAGACAGACAGTTTACTTCAAAATGATATTAAAGAAACGCGAGATGAGATGTACATTCCTATTTTGATCAAACTTAAAGCATTTATTCAAAAATATAATACATCATTAATCCATAATTCAATCGGCCAACATGAATTCTAATAAAGGATTAAAAGTGATGCTTGTGATCAATCCTATTTCCGGAAATGGGAAACATGGAAAATATATTCCATTGATTGAAAAATTACAGGAAGAGAATGAATGGGTCCTTGAAATGTACCAAACAGAATATGCAGGACATTGTAAACAACTTGCTCAAAAAGCTAAGCTTGAATACTTCGACATTTTCATTGTCTGTGGTGGCGATGGCACTGTAAATGAAGCCTGTCAGGAACTTGTGGGGAGTAAAGTTAAACTAGCAATCATACCGGCAGGATCCGGAAATGGTTTATCGAATTGTTTGGGCATACCAAAGTATGAAGCAGGATTACATAAGATGCTTTCAGAACTTTCATTCAGAACCATTGATACACTTTTGGTAAATGATAAAATATGCACGGGACTTGCGGGTTTAGGATTTGACGGACATGTTGCTGCACTCTTTGCCAACTTAAAAACAAGAGGTATTAAGACATATGTAAAGCTTGCTATTCAGGAATATCATAAGTATAAAGCTGAAAAAGTAGTCATACATGCCGGAACTGTAAATATCGAATGTAAACCTTTGTTGGTAGCTATTGCTAACTCTGATCAATTTGGGAATTTTGCTCGGATTTCTCCTGACAGTATACCTGATGATGGAATTATGGAGATCTGTATTCTTGAAAAATTTCCCTGGTATTCTGCACCTTTTTTAGCTTCCAGATTATTCAGAGGTAAGATCAACAAAAGTCATTTTCTGAGAATCATTTCAGCCACTGAAGTACATATTGAAAACCCAAATTTATTGCCATTACATTTAGATGGAGAACCTGCAGGAAATCCGGAAAATATAGTTGTAAAAATTGCACCTTCAAGTTTACAAATTATTGTACCGAAAAATTAAAAGATGAGTAATAAGAATAAGAATCGGGATGGTTTAATATATTCAACAAACAAGGATCTGAATGTAGGAAACCATGATGAAGAAATTGAAACGCTAGCCCCGGAACAGCAGCAATTGAAAGTTTGGCTTGAAAGCAAGAACCGGGGTGGGAAGACCGTTACGGTTATCAAGAGTTTTATTGGTAGCGAAGATGCTATGAATGATCTGTGCAAGATCTTAAAAAACAAATGTGGAACCGGAGGAAGTGTAAAAGACGGAGAGATCCTAGTGCAGGGAGATCACCGGGAAAAAATCATTTCTCTTTTATTGGACCAAGGTTATAAAGCTAAAAAGGCCGGAGGATAATTAGATTTTTATTTTGCTGTTTTCTATTACCTCATTGTAATAATTCTCATACATGGGTAAGATATTTTGTATGTCGAATAATTTTGCTCTGGCCAAGGCATTACTTTTAAATTGCATTAACTGAGATTCATCAGATAAAAGATCAATAGCATGTTTTGCCATGCTCTCGGTATCTCCAACATCACTCATAAAACCGGTTTCACCATGGATATTCAATTCAGGAATTCCACCTACATTCGTGGAAATTACCGGTACCTGACAAGCCATTGCTTCAAGTGCGGCAAGACCGAAACTTTCCGATTCAGATGGAAGAATAAAAAGATCTGACACAGATAATACTTCCTCAATTGCTTCTTGTTTACCCAGAAAACGGATATCATCACAAACTCCCGATTCACGGCAAAGTTGCTCGATGATGCTACGTTCGGGACCATCCCCAACCAATAAAAGTTTGGCAGGAATATGTGCTCTGACGGTAGTAAATATTTTTACTACATCTTCGACCCGTTTCACTTTTCGGAAATTCGAAGTATGGATCAATATTTTTTCACCGTTAGGGGCAATTGCTTTTCTAAAATGATCTTTGGGTTGTTTAGCAAATCTTTCAAGATCAATGAAATTTGGAATTACTTCGATAGGTCTCTTGATCTTAAAATGCTCCAGTGTTTCTTTTCTTAATGAATCTGAAACAGCTGTTACACCATCGCTTTGATTGATCGCAAACGTAACTACCGGGACATAACTCAGATCTTTTCCAACCAGTGTAATATCTGTACCGTGTAGGGTTGTTATGAAAGGAATATATATTCCATGTTCAATAAGGATCTGCCGGGCCATGAATGCAACGGAGGCATGAGGGATGGCATAATGTACATGCAAAATATCAAGCTTCTCATACAATGCCACATCAACCAATTTGCTGGCAAGAGCTGATTCATATGGAGCGTATTCAAAAAGCGGATATTCAGAAACTGAAACTTCGTGGTAAGAAATATTTTCAGAAAAAAAATCGAGACGTACCGGCTGACTGTAGGTGATGAAATGTACTTTATGCCCTTTTTCAGCAAGTGCTTTTCCTAATTCTGTAGCCACTACTCCACTCCCACCAAATGTTGGGTAACAAACAATACCAATATTCATAATTGAAAAATAAGAATTGTAAAGTTAATGAAAAGGATCAAAGCGTTATTGAACTTCTATTTCATTGCGGTACATGCCGTATTCAACCAATACTTCGTAGATCGCCTGCTGAATATCCGTTCTGATATTCATTGTTGCGAGTTTATTTACACCTGCATCCGGATACACTCTATTTGAAAGAAAAACAAAAACGAGCCCATTATCCGGATCTGCCCAAGTACAGGTTCCGGTAAATCCGGTATGTCCGAAAGTTGAAGGCGGTGCATTACGTGCGGTTGGTCCATTCTTGGAGATATCAGGTTCGGGTTTATCAAAGATCAATCCTCTGCGATTTTTTGAAGTATTATGTTGAGCTTTTGTAAACAGATCGATTGTACTTGGTTTTAGGAATTTTTCCTCTCCATAAGTTCCACCATTCATCAACATTTGCATGATCACAGCAAGATCCCAGGCATCTGAAAATAAACCTGCATGTCCGCTAACCCCACCCAGCATTGCCGAAGCCGGATCATGTACATAACCCCTCAACAGTTGGCCTCTGAATTTAGTATCATTCTCAGTTGGGATAATTCTATCCAAAGGAAACCTTGAAAGTGGTAAGTATCCCATAGTAGTTAATCCTAATGGGGCATAGAATTTTTCGGAAGCAAGATCATCTAGTTTATGACAAGATTTCTCTTCTATGATCCTTTGCATGATCAGCATACCCAGATCTGAATACACCATCGTGCCGGACTGGGTAACAGGTGAATCTTTTATTACATCCCAGATCTTTTCCGCATAAGCTGTTTGGAGATATACACTATCAGCTACTTTTATTCCAAATCCTTCAGTAGGTTCTCTTCTGTATAATACAGGATCCAATCCTCCATTTTTTAAGGTTTCTGAATAAAATGGAATCCAGGCTTTAAGTCCGGCTGAATGAGAAAGCAGCTCCTGAATTTCTATATCCTTTTTATTTGTCTTTTTAAATTCCGGCAGATAACGATAGATCTTTTTATCCAGATCGATCTTATCTTCCTCTACCATTTTCATTGTAAGCAATGCTGTTGATGCTATTTTAGTTATTGATGCAATGTCGTACAGATCGGTGGTCTTAACGGTGATCTTAGATTCATAGGTAGTGTTTCCATAGGCTTTATTCCAGATCACCTTTCCATCTTTTGCAATCAGGATCTGACAGCCCGGCATTGCTCCGGCTTTGATTCCTTTTGCTACCAGATTATCAATTTTCGCAAAGGATGCAGTAGGTAATCCAATTTCCTCGGGCATTGAAATAGCAAGACGTGAACCTCCATTCATTATTAATCCGGCATAGATCGGGTAATTTTTATTTATAGTGACCGGCAATTTTCCGTTGACCGGTATAGCGCCGAATAAGGCCTGTGCTGCTTCTTGTTGTGGAATATCGGTATCCTCATATGCAAGCATCACTGCTTTTACTCCCGTTCCAATATTCAGTTTATCTATGGTGTAAGGATTTCCGAAAACAACCAGGATCACATTTGTTTTTTCCTGTATTCTTCGGATCAATTTATTTGTTTGATCTGATATTCCAAAGTTCCGATCGGGTCTGGTTGTGGTATTATGAATGCTTATGATTACATTTTCATATTCTGATAAAAAGTTAGCTAAGGAGTCAGCTAATTTTTCTTCTATAACTGAAGGAACGGCCCAGTTACTAACCGGAGCATACATTCCCAAAGTCTTTTGAAATAAATTATCCTTTTTGTCATTGATAACCAGAGAAGCCATCCTGTTTTTCTCCAGATCTTTGAAAGGAAGAATTTCAGATGAATTCTTTAACAAAGTCAGCGAAGAGCGGAATAATTTTGTATTCAACCATTGCGCAACTGTTGGATTCAAATCTTCATAAAGATTATTGAGATCAATGGGAGTATACTTGTCCAGACCTTGCCATGCTTTGGCCATCAATATTTTTCTTACTCTGGCTTCAATTTGTGTCAATGTGATCTCATTTCTTTCTATCGCTTTTTCAATTTCATCAATTGCCTTTGGTACATTTTCAGGAAACAACAAAACGTCATTGCCTGCCAGCAAAGCTTTTACATCTACAATTCCCGGAGCAAAATATGAACTTACACCTTTCATATTTAATGCATCGGTAAAGATCAAACCCTGAAAACCCAATTCCGTTTTCAACATATCAGTTACGATAATAGATGACAAGGTTGAAGCAGTATTTGGAGTAGAATCAATCTTGGGAATATACAGATGTGCTACCATCATACTGCCAAGTCCATTATCGATGAGATGTTTGAAAGGGAATAGTTCAAGAGAATCCAGTCTGGCTTTGGAAGTATTTATAACCGGCAATGCTTTATGACTATCCGTATCTGTATCTCCATGACCCGGAAAATGTTTTGCATTAGCCATCACTCCATTGTCCTGCATTCCCTTCATATAGTACAAGGTCTTGCGGGCTACATCATGTTTATTTTCTCCAAATGAACGAGAAAGGATTACCGGATTTTTGGAGTTGTTGTTGATATCGGCAACAGGAGCAAGATTGACATGAATTCCCAATCGTTTGCATTGGCGTGCAATCTCAGCACCCATTTCATAGATGATCTTTTCATCACTTATCGCGCCCAGAGTCATTTGTCTTGGAAAACGAATTGTAGAATCAAGACGCATTGCCAACCCCCATTCTCCATCGATGGAGATCATCAGAGGAACTTTAGATATGCTTTGATAATAATTTGTTTGAATAGCCTGACGGACAGGTCCTCCCTGGAAAAATATGAGCCCACCGATATGTTGATCTTTGATCAACATGGTTATCGTATCTACATGTGATTGTGTTTTGTTACTATATGCAGCAACCATGAAAAGCTGCCCGATCTTTTGCCTTGAAGTCATTGTACCCAATACAGAATCAGCCCAAACAGAATTTGTACTTTCTAAGAAAGGGGGAAGCTGTCTGGGTCCATTTTCTGTACCTGGAGTTTGATCCGGTTTTAATAAAAGCAACAGAAATAAAACCAGTGATAATGGGAATATGAATTGTTTTTTGATCATCAAAATAAATACGTTTTCAACATTCTTCGATTCTGCTAAAAGTACCCTTAAATAGTTCTTTAAAAATCACAATCTGAAAGAGTTTTACACTTAGGATTGTGGATAGGGGAACAACGCTGCAACAAGCATGGGTATTTTGTAGGTGAATAATATAAATTAAGGTAAATTTGCGTGATGGCCTTACCGAAATTACCTTCATTATTCAAAACCCCTAAGCATAAGCAGTTTGAGCTAAAAACACGCTATTACAATGCTGAAAAAGCGGAGTTGGATGAGCGTATTTCAAAGATCAAAAAGGAAATTTTATCCGAAGGTGCTGTAGTGGATGCGGATCGTCAGGCAAGACTGAAAGAAGCATTTGGAAGAAAACGGGAGCGTATGCAGTTTGGGCACAGCGGCAAGATCAATTATAGATTTATTCTCATTTTGCTGAGTTTACTGGCATTAAGCTATTATATTTTACGTTAGAGTCTTATGCCGGATATCATACACTTACTTCCTGAAACGGTATCGAATCAGATTGCTGCCGGAGAGGTCATTCAAAGGCCTGCTTCTGCCGTAAAAGAATTATTGGAAAATGCCATTGATGCCGGTGCTACTGAGGTCAGTCTGATCCTTAAAGATGCAGGAAGAACCTTATTACAGGTTGTTGACAATGGTTCAGGCATGAGCCCAACGGATGCCAGAATGTGTTTTGAGCGTCATGCTACTTCAAAAATAAAGTCAGCTGATGAGTTATTTTGTATTCGTACAAAAGGTTTCAGAGGAGAAGCAATGGCATCTATCGCATCTATTGCACATGTTGAAATGAAGACCCGTTTACATGGCGAACCGCTTGCAACCAATATAGAAATTGAAGGTGGCAAGATCATCCGCCAAGAGAATTGTGCAGCTTCTGAAGGAAGCAGTATTTCTGTAAAACATTTATTTTTTAATGTTCCTGCCAGAAGAAATTTCCTGAAATCTAATCCTGTTGAACTGAGGCATGTGGTTGATGAATTTCATCGCATAGCTTTGGCGCATCCGGGAGTTGCATTCAATTTCAATCATAATGGATCTGAAATGTTCAGATTGGCTCCGGGACATCTTAGACAACGTCTGGTTTCATTATTCGGAAAAAATTTCAACGAAAAATTAGTTCCTGTAGAAGAAGAAACCAGCATATTGAATTTGACAGGTTTTATCTGCAAACCTGAGTTTGCAAAGAAGACAAGAGGAGAACAATTTTTCTTTGTCAATAACCGCTATATACGCGACGGGTATTTGCATCATGCTGTGGTGAATGCGTATGAAGGATTATTACCTCCGGGTACACATCCCTCCTACTTTCTGTTCATAGAAATAGACCCTTCGCACATCGATGTAAATATTCATCCCACAAAAACTGAGATCAAATTTGATGATGACCGGTCTGTGTATGCTATATTAAGATCGGCTGTCAAGCGATCATTAGGACAGTATAGCATTAGTCCCAGTTTGGATTTTGATCAGGAACAAAGTGTTAATGTACCTTTGATGCCCAAAGGTTATATCCCGCCGACACCCAAGATCAACGTGGATCCAACCTATAATCCTTTCAGGGAAGAGAAACCTTATAAGCCTATCCAAACCCGAAATTGGGAAACGTTGATGGCAGGTTTGGAATCTACTCCGGTTCGAAATGAAACTGTTCCTTCACTTATAGAACAGGAAGACGATGAAATGGAGTTCAGAGATCAACCAAATACGTTCCAGATCCTGGGGAAATTTATTGTTACTCCTGTAAAATCCGGATTAATGATAATTGATCAATGTCTGGCACATGAGCGGATCTTATATGAGAAATTCAGACATGCATTGGAGCAGGGACAAGCAGTTTCTCAACAACAATTATTTCCAAAAACCATAGAACTTTCTGCATCTGAGTCTATCGTGGTCTTAGAGATAATGGAAGATCTTCAGCATATGGGAATTGATATCCGTGAATTTGGAAAGAACTCTTTTGTCATTCAAGGTATGCCGGTAGAACTTGCACAGAAAGATGAGAAAGAAGTATTGGAAGAACTGATCGAGGCGTTCACTATGAGTGGTCAAGCAAATAAAGGCCAGCGTACTGAACATTTGGCTCGTGCCATGGCCGTCAGTTCGAGCATAAAATCCGGAAGAAATCTTGATCAGCTGGAAATGAGAAAGCTGGTCAATGAATTATTTGCTTGTCAGGATCCTTACCATTCACCCGGTGGTAAAACGATCCTGAATATTATGGATAAAACAGAGATCATGTCCAGACTTGGACAATAATTGAATATAAATTTATGAGCAGTCAATATCAGCCAAGAAAATTCAATATGCTACCGGAAGTTGTAAAAAACTTGCTGATCATAAATGGCTTGTTGTTTTTTTCAACCTATGTACTTGCAAATACTTTTGGGATCGATCTGGTGAGGGTCCTGGGTTTATTTTATCCCGGTTCCGAATTATTCAGACCTTTTCAGGTTATCACACATTTGTTCATGCATGGAAGCATGGGACATATTTTCAGTAATATGTTTGCGCTTTGGATGTTTGGAAATGTTTTGGAAAATGTATGGGGTGGAAAAAAATTCCTGATGTTTTATATAGTCACCGGTTTAGGTGCAGCTTTGATCCATCTTGCTGTTATTTCTTACGAGATGAAAAGCATGGAGAATAAAGCAGATGTCTTTTTTAATAATCCGACTGCTGAAGAATTTGGTTTATTCATGAAAAAGAATGTTCCATTGGAAGCCTTATCTTCCGGCTATCGCGGACAAGTATTGAGTGTGATTGATGGCTGGCTTGAAACTCCTTCCAGCATGGAATACAAAGCACAGGCAGTAGAACTGACGAGACAATATTTAGATTTCAGAAAAGATATTCCTACAGTTGGAGCCTCAGGAGCTGTATTCGGGGTTTTACTTGCTTTTGGAATGATGTTTCCAAACACGGTCATCTATTTATATTTTGCCATACCTATCAAAGCAAAATATTTTGTGATGCTCTATGGCGCATTGGAGTTGTATCTTGGGTTCTCAAATAATCCTGTTGATAATGTAGCACACTTTGCGCATCTTGGAGGAATGTTATTTGGCTTTTTCATGATACGCTATTGGGAGAGAAATAAATATCGAAGGCAGTAATATAAATCATGACCGGAATGAAAGATGATCTGAAGGCAATGTTTAAAGATGGCAGCAATCTAAATTGGATTGTATTCATCAACCTCAGTGTGTTCTTATTGATCAAATTGGCTCAAACTCTTTTCTTTCTTTTCAATTCTTCCTCCGCTCCAGTAATGGATCTTGTATTTCAGTTGGCCATTCCTGCCAGCATAGGCGCATTGATCCATCAGCCCTGGTCTTTGATAACCTATATGTTTACACATGAAGGTTTTTTTCATATCCTATTCAATATGCTTTGGCTGTATTGGATGGGGAAAATTCTTCTTGAATTTCTGAGTGAAAAGAAATTATTAAGCATTTATATTATGGGAGGATTATCAGGAGCATTTTTCTATATAGCTGCTTTTAATTTACTTCCTGTTTTTGCAGATAATCTGACGTTGAGCAGAGCATTAGGTGCTTCTGCCGGAGTGCTGGCAATAGCTTTTGCTGCAGCTACGCTTGCTCCGGGTTATAAGATCAATCTCTTATTCATTGGTGCAGTTCAATTAAAATATTTGGCAGTTGTAATGTTGATCATAGATATCATAAGCATTCAGAGTTCAAATGCAGGTGGGCATCTTGCCCATATTGGCGGGGCTATTTATGGATATGCATATATCACATTACTTAGGAAAGGAACAGATCTTGGAAAACCTGTAGAATATATTTTCACAAAATTATCCGGTCTTTTTAAGAAATCAGGAAAGATGAAGATCATTCATAGAAAAACCAGATCAGATGAAGTTTACAATGCCGACAAGTTACATAATCAACAAGTTATTGATCGCATTTTAGATAAGATCGCAGCATCCGGATATGACAGTCTGAATGAGCGGGAGAAAAGTATTTTATTTAACTATAGCAAAAAGGAAAATACGGACAAGCATCAGTAGAGTATGTGGAAGAAATTAGGATCATTTAACAAGTTGTTTTTTATACTTAACATTCTCTGCATGTTTGGATTGATCCTATCTATCTTCGCAGGATCAGTAAGCCCCATTACGTTTTGGCCACTAACTATTTTTGGATTAGGTTTTTTCTGGCTTTACATATTCAATTTTCTCTTTTTCGTTTATTGGATAATGATGAGAAAGCGATTATTCATTTTTCCATTAGCTATTTTGATCCTTGGATTTTCTACGCTTTCATCTATCATGCAAATCAAATTTTTTGGGAGGGAAATGCCCGAAGCAGTTGAAGGAGAAACCCGGTTCAAAGTGATGTCATACAATGTCAGATTGTTTGATCTGTATAACTGGTCATCCAATATGGAGACCCGAAAAAAAATATTTGATCTATTAAAAGAAGAATCACCTGACGTACTGTGTATTCAAGAGTTTTATACATCTGACAAGGGGAATTTTCAGAATCTGGATACGATAATAAAAGTTCAGCCTGCTAAGAATTATCATGTTGAGATAACCAAAACGATGCGAAAAAATGATCATTGGGGAATCGCAACTTTCACTACTTATCCAATAGTTAAAAAGGGCAAACTTGATTTTGGACCAAACACACATAACATTGCTATTTATACCGATGTAAGGATAAACAGAGATACTATCAGGATCTTTAATTGTCATTTGCAATCCATCAAATTCAAACCTGAAGATTATAAGGTGATGGAAAATCTGAGTGTAAATAATGAAGAACAGCAATGGGAAGGCACATTGAAAATTTTCGGAAAGCTGAAAAAAGCATTTCAAATTAGAGCACGACAGAGTGATATTTTGAAAGAAGCAATGGATGCAAGTCCATACCCGATAATACTTTGCGGCGATTTCAATGATACTCCAGCGTCTTATTCATATGCAACTTTAAGCAAAGATCTGACAGATGCATTTGTTAAAAGCGGTTCCGGAATTGGGCAAAGTTATGCAGGTGCATTTCCATCCTTCCGTATAGATTATATACTGCATGACCAATTTATGCAGAGTGGTTCATTCAGAACACTACGCTTAAATTTATCTGATCATTATCCTATAATTTGTGAAGTAGGCATTTTGCCGGAGTAGAGATTGGAGTTGGGGTTGGAGTCTGGGTTGGGGTTTGAATTCTTTTTTCACCATAGAGGCATGGAAACACGGATTAACTTGGAGGAAAAATATTTCCCGCAAATCACGCAGATATTCGCAGAATTATAAAAGAAGATTTATTTCTTATTGGTTTTTTTTACTCTGGTTAGATCGAGGAGATTCATGGCGTTTGAGCCTAGTCCTTCCACATTATTTCCTACTAAACGTAGAACCCGGTCATAATAAAGTATGATAACCGGTGCATCATCCATGACCAATTTATCCATTTTTTGATACAGCAGGAAACGCAGACTATCATTGACTTCATTCAATGCTTCCCTGTATAATTTATCAAATTCAGGGTTGGAATAATGGGTATAATTTGGACCTTCCGGGGTAAAATTGGGAGAATAAAAAAGCGACAGATAATTTTCTGCATCCGGATAATCAGCAATCCATGAAGCTCTGAACATATTCAATTTAGCATTCGCTACCATCTGCCTGTGAGCTGCTGCCTGATTCACTTCTAATTTGATCTTGATTCCAATTTGGGCAAGTTCAGATTGAATATATTCTGAAAGGTCTTGATATGAACTGGTTGTTGAAAAAGTAATTTCCGGCAATCCTTTACCTCCCGGATATCCGGCTTCTACCAATAGTTTTCGAGCTTTTGAGGGATCAAATGGATACCATGCCGTATCTGAATTATCAAATCCCGGAAGTCCTTGAGGAATGATACCTTTTTCACCGGGAGTACCCATATTGTTTCTCAGAAAACGCATCATCTTAGCCCTGTCAAATCCATAATTTATTGCCTGTCTCACCAATTTAGACTTAAGTGGACTGTTTTGAACCAAGGGCAGATTCAGATCCACTTGTATCCCCACATACTCTGTATTCAGATAAGGTTGGGTGTACATTTTAAATCTGCCTTGGTATTTACTTTGCAATCTCCCGTCGCGTGTTAAAAGATCATCCTTATAACTCGCATCCAGACCCGAGATGAAATCAATATTACCTTTTATAAATTCAAGAAATGCACTTTGTTTATCATTGATAAAAGAGATTGAAACTGCATCCAAATAAGGCAGTTTCGTTCCGGTTTCATCCTTCTCAAAATAATTTTGATTTTTGAGCATGATAAGCTGTACTCCTTCTTTCCAGTCTTTGAAAACAAAAGGACCTGTGCCGATCGGATGAATCCTGAAGTCTTTTCCTAGTTTATCGACCACTTCATAAGGAACGACAGAGCAATATGGCATTGCAAGCAGAGAAATAAATGGCGGATATGCATGTTTCAGCTTGATGCTAAGTGTTGAGTCATTAAGTGCCAGGATTCCATCTTCAGTAGGGTCCAGGGCTGATAATACCCATGCTCCGGGTGATGCTATGAGCGGATCAGAAATTCGCTTCAATGAATAAACAAAGTCAGACGCTGTGACACGACGACCTTTTCCATTTGTAAACAAGGGATGATCATGAAAAAAAACGTCAGTACGTAAGTTGAAAATGTATTGCGTTCCGGTAGGATCAATCTGCCATAAATAGGCTATCGAAGGCATAACAAGAAGCGAACTATCCAGCTTGACAAGTCCATTGAATAATTGATTGCTGGCCCAAACAGTAGCCTGATCACGAGAATAAGCAGGATCCAATGAACTTAGTCCGGATGCTTCATTGAAACGGAAAACAGTCCTGTTCTCATCCGAAGGACGATCAGTATGACATGCACTTAACGTAATTGAAGCAAGGAATAAATATATGATCCAGAAAGGCTTTATTTTCATTCGGTAAAAATAAGAAAAGGCGAACCCGAAAGTTCACCTTTTTTCACCAAACAAACGTCTTAATATATTTTTACCTTTTATTTTTTAATTGAGATGGAATTCCGGAAATCTGGGAACAGCGTAAATCATTTTCACTTTCTGTCCTGCAGGTTGTTTGGGCATATAAAAATAGAAGACTATCTTCTGAACCCTTATGGCGTGGTAGCTCATATCAGTATTTATTATGAACCAAAATTAAAGATTAGATCTTTGTTATGCTTGGATATTACGCTAATGGGCTGTCTTTTTAAGTGAACGTGGAGTTTTGCTTGGTGAATCGATATTTGCCGGGATAATGAGGATATGCGCCTAAATCATTACATTTGCAGCCCATGAACCGCCCACAACGTGTTGCCTTTCATACCTTAGGGTGTAAACTAAACTTCGCAGAGACTTCCAGCATAGCCAGGCAGTTTGAGAGTAAGGGACATATACGTCTTGACTTTCCTGCAGAAGCGGATATTTATGTGATCAATACTTGCAGTGTCACAGAAAATGCCGACAAGGAATGCAAACAGATCGTTAAGAAAGCGTTGAAACTTTCGCCTGATGCCAAAGTTGTGATCGTTGGTTGTTATGCTCAATTAAAACCGGAGAAAATAGCTGGTATCAAAGGGGTAAGTCTGGTCTTGGGTGCTTCCGAAAAGTTCAGGATCTTAGAACATTTGCATGAGTTGGGGATAGAATCTGAAGCGCAAGTTCATGCTTGTGAGATCGGTACAGTTGACTTTTTCATGGATGCATTTTCTTCCGGAGACCGAACACGAGGTTTCCTGAAAGTACAGGATGGATGTGATTATACATGTGCATTTTGTACCATTCCACTTGCCCGTGGAAAATCTAGAAGTGATACCATAGAAAATTCAGTGAAGAATAGTCAGAAGCTGGCAGTAGAAGGAATTAAAGAGATAGTTCTGACAGGCGTAAATCTTGGAGATTTTGGAAAAGGTATGTCGGGTGGGAAAACCAAAGATTACAATTTTTTCGATCTGTTACAAGCAATGGATCAGGTGAATGAGATTGACAGATTTCGTATCTCATCGATTGAACCGAATTTACTTACGGATGAGATCATTGATTTTGTTTCCACTTCAAATAAGTTTGTTCCTCATTTTCATATTCCACTTCAATCAGGTAGTGATACTATTTTGAAGTTGATGAAGCGAAGATATCTGACGGCATTATATACCTCAAGGATCACAAACATCATAGCCCGCATGCCGGATGCATGTATTGGTGTTGATGTGATCACCGGATTTCCCGGAGAAACGGATGCAGAATTCGAAAAGACCTATGCTTATTTGAGAGATCTTCCAATTGCCTATTTACATGTATTCACATACAGTGAAAGAACAAATACTGTAGCAGTTGAAATGCCCGGCAAAGTTGAATACAGCATTCGCAAAGAACGTACGCATAGGTTAAGGATCTTATCCGAAAAGAAATTACGGATGTTCTATGAAAGCCAAAGTGGAAAAAATGGAAAAGTACTTTGGGAGGGTGATAACAAGGCTGGTTTTATGCATGGATATACGCGTAATTATGTAAAAGTACGTAAGCCATTTGATGCAGGTTCTATCAATAGAGTCAGTGATATTTTACTCTGTGATATCTCTGAAGATGGAAGTGTAAATGTAATGGAGCAAGAAACAATAATGTCATAAGACTTTACTATGTACGCTACAATATCTGATCTTATCAAGGATCTCTTTGGTATTTATATTCCTTTACCTATTCAAACATTTGGTTTTTTTGTAGCGATCTCGTTTCTCCTTGGTGCGTATACTATCGTACAAGAATTAAAACGGAAGGAAAGCCTTGGACTCATTAAAGCCCAATTGATAAAAGTTAATCATGGGAAACCATCAAGCATCTTAGAGTGGGCAGGGAGTCTGATTTTCGGTTTCCTGATCGGATACAAATTGTTACTGATCTTCACAGATTATTCGGGGTTTTCTGATGATCCTCAAGGATACATCTTATCTGCAAAAGGAAATTTTGTTGGAGGATTGATCGGGCTTGCCATCTCTTATTATTTTAAGAATAAAGAAGAGAAGCAAAAAAAGAGCCTGACAGGAAAAGTAACAGAAGAGTTACAACATCCTCATGAATTAGTTGGAACCATCACGATTATTGCTGCCATCTTCGGTTTGCTTGGTGCAAAGATCTTCCATAATTTAGAAAATCTGGATGACTTGATGCGTGATCCCATTGATGCTTTGATCTCATTCAGCGGATTGACCATGTATGGTGGATTGATAATGGGAGGAGCGGCTGTTTTAGTATTTGCAAAAAGAAACGGCATTGACTGGAAACATATGTGTGATGCTGCTGCACCCGGATTGATGTTGAGTTATGGTACAGGTAGAATAGGCTGCCAAATGTCGGGTGATGGAGATTGGGGAATTGATAATCTGGCTGCAAAACCGGATTGGTTGAGTATGTTTCCGGACTGGGTGTGGGCATATAAATATCCGAATAATGTATTAGGTGAAGGAGTTCCAATTGAAGGATGTATTGGAAAACATTGTGCTGAATTAGCAAACCCGGTATTCCCTACTCCACTGTATGAAGCTGTGGCTTGTATTCTTTTATTTTTTGTTCTATGGTCTTTCAGAAAGAAGATCACTGCTCCTTTTATGATGTTCAGTATTTATATGGTGTTGAACGGGGTTGAACGTTTCTTTATTGAAAAGATCAGGATCAATACACTTTATCATACAGGTACATTTGCTTTTACACAGGCAGAGCTGATCTCTTCATTGTTGATCATCGGCGGACTTGTTGGAATTTTCTTGAGCATGAAATGGGCAAAGGAAAATAAATCTTCTACAATGGTTTAATGATGAAATCTGATCAACTCGAATTAATATGTGAGGAAGTTAGAAAGTGTGCAACAATTGCTGCAGATTTTATAAAAGCAGAATCTAAATCATTCAGACAAGAAGCTGTTGAGTATAAAGGAATGAATGATCTGGTTTCTTATGTAGATAAGACATCAGAAAAAATGATCATTGACTATCTTCAGAAAGTGTTGCCGGAAGCAGGTTTCATAGCAGAAGAAAACACAATAGCATCAAGCAGGAAAACACTTAACTGGATCATTGATCCTTTGGATGGCACAACCAATTTTGTTCACGGAGTACCTTGTTATTGTGTAAGCATTGCGTTGGCCGAAGGTGAAGAAATTTTAGTTGGAGTTGTTCACGAAGTGAATCTGAATGAATCATTCTATGCATGGAAAAATGGTGGAGCCTGGCTAAATGGAAAACCAATACGTGTTTCTGAATGTCCTTTATTGAGTCAGAGTTTATTGGCAACCGGATTTCCTTATCATGATTATGACCGGCTTGAAGAATACATGAAAGTATTTGATGAGCTTATGCATGGAACGCATGGTCTGCGCAGGCTTGGCTCTGCAGCAGCCGATCTGGCCTATGTAGCTGCAGGAAGATTTGAAGGGTTTTATGAATATGGATTAAATTCCTGGGACGTAGCTGCAGGAATTCTTCTCGTGCAGGAAGCAGGAGGAAAAGTAAGCGATTTTTCAGGTGGCAATGATCATCTTTTTGGTAAAGAGATCATTTCTGCAAATTCAAAAATGTTTGATGAATTAGCAGCTGTTATCTATCGAAATTTTTCTTCGAGAGAATCGTCATGAACACCAAAATTTAATTCAGTCTGGAACTTAGCATCAATAACACCTAGCTTTACTGCGGCTGCTTTTGACAGTTTAATGATCAGGTTTGAGTTATCACCTGTATCAGGCAATATACCTACCACTTTCACATACACATAGCTACCGTTCATTTTATTTTTTACACGAATGATCGTTCCGGAAGGTGCAGTACGATGTAATGCAAAAAATTTATTCGGATTGATATCGTCATCTTCTATCCAGGCTGCAACACCTGTTTCCGTTACTGCACGTAATTTTAATTGAGGTCCCGGTTCAACGATTTGCACATTGGGCTTTGTAGTTGATTTATTCGCATCCGAAGTTTCAGAACTTGGTTTATTACCCGGCATTATTGGACGTGGCTCAGAATATACAGTCTTCTCAGGCTCTGTTTTCTTTGGATCTTTTTTACCCTTTTTATCTTCTACAACCGGAACATTTTCAGGTTTGGTTTCTACCACAGGTTTAGTCACAGGTGGTTCTTCTACTTTCACCGGATTGGATTTGGTCTCTCCGTTATTATATGCAAATACATAATTTACGATCAATTTTTGTCCCATATTTACAAGATCATTGTTGATCTTATTCCAGGTTTTAATATCAGAAATTGAACTATTATAATTTTTACTGATAGAGTAAAGTGTCTCCCCTTTTTTAACGGTATGATAAACCGGTGTTTTGAATTTTTCCTCTGTTTTGGGTTGAGGGGTTTGTATTTCGATAACTTCCGTCTTAACCGGAGTAGTATTTGGTGTAGCCCCTGCTACGATAGGTACAAGTATCAATTGACCAATTTGCAGATCCGTTACTTTAGGATTGGCTGCTTTAATCTCATCTTGTTCCACTCCATATCTTTTGGATATAGAATACCATCCTTGCTTTGCTTCAACTTTATGAATTATAAAATTTGAACCTGCCACTGCTTTGATGCCTACAGAATCAGGGATCAAGATATTGTTTGAAGAATAGGCAAGGAAGGGCGTAAAGACGATTCCCAACACAATTCCGTAGAAGATATTTTTCATGCTTAGCAAGGGTTTAGGACAATATTAACAAAAATAATACGATTGCCCGTTGAAATGCTTAATTTGTAATCACCAACACGATGTTAATAAATATATGAAATACGCTATAATTCAACTATTTACAGTTTTATTCTTTTTTCAATTCGTTTCGATAATTAAAATAAATGCACAAACGCCTGATAAAGGTGTTTTGGTATACAGGATGGATCTGAAAGATGAGATCGGTCCGGGAAGTTGGCGGATCTTGAAAAAAGCGATAGAAGCAGCTGAAGCAGCTAAAGCAGATTACTTTTTCATTGAGATGAATACATATGGAGGTTTGTTAGAATCGGCTGACTCAATGCGAACTCGTTTATTAGCCGCAAAGCCGGAAGTAATCGTTTACATTAACAATAATGCTGCATCAGCGGGAGCATTAATTTCTTATGCTTGCGATAAAATTTATATGCATCCGGGTTCTAGTATTGGAGCCGCTACCGTCGTGAATCAAAACGCAGAAGCTTTGCCGGATAAATACCAAAGTTATATGCGATCCATGATGCGATCTACAGCAGAAGCAACCGGAAGAGATCCTCAGATTGCAGAAGCCATGGTAGATCCTGCGGTGATGATACCCGGGATTATTGATAGCGGTAAAGTACTTACACTTACTGCATCGGAAGCATTGAATCTGAAAATAAGTGAAGGCAATGCAGATGATTGGAAAGATGCTCTTGCAAAAGCAGGAGTTGAAAATTATTCAGTTATAAATTTTGAACCTACGTTTCTGGATAAAACCATTGGGATCTTAGTACACCCTGCTCTAAGTGGTATTTTGATCATGATCATGATAGGCGGAATCTATTTTGAATTGCAAACTCCGGGTATAGGATTTGCGTTGTTGGCTGCATTTATTGCTGCAGTACTGTATTTTGCCCCACTTTATCTTGAAGGACTTGCAGCTAATTGGGAGATCGCATTATTTATAGTAGGATTAATTTTACTCGGACTTGAAATATTTGTCATTCCCGGTTTTGGCATCGCCGGAGTTTCCGGGATAATTTTAATTGTTGTTTCCTTAACTTTTAGTTTAGTTGCAAATGACGGTTTCAATTTACCTGCTCCAAAACCCGGAGATCTGCCCGGAGCAGCAAGCTTGATGAAACCACTTACCATTGTTATATTTTCCATGCTATTATCCGGAATCCTTTCATTCATTCTGGGCAGAAGATTTATGAATACCGGTATGTTTAAACATTTGGTGTTACAGGATGCCCAGACAAGTCAAAGCGGATATGTTTCAAAAGAAGATCACCTGGGTGCTCTTGTAGGACAAGAAGGAATAACAGAGACAACACTGCGCCCTTCAGGAAAGGTAAGGATTGGGGAAAATGTTTTTCAAGCGACTGCCGATACTGCATATATTGAAAAAGGAGAGCAAGTTAGGATCACCCGTTATGAAGGAATGAATCTTTGGGTTAAGAAGATCTGATCACCATTCCAAAATCAAACCTATTGAAGGCAAAACGTTGCCGCTGGTATTATCGAGTAACTTGGTTTGATATTTTGATTGGTCATTTGGATCAATTAAATTATTTCCGGAAGCATCTTTTTTAACCAGTAAATAGGGTTGCAGCTCGGTTTGAAAATTGTAAAGATTTTCTATATCAATATAAAAATCAAAAGAAATTTTCCTCCAAAAATATTTTTTATCGATTCTTACATCTAATTGATGATTGCTTTTGATGCGTTCAGAATTAAGTTTTGAATAATCAGGAAGTCCCATCTGCGTTACATCCCAGACAAGTATTGTAGAGGATCTATCAAGATCATACGGAGTGTAAGGCGCACCTCCCAGATATCTCCACTTTGCTCCTATTTCCCAATTCCTCTTCAATTTTTTTCCACCTGTCACACTTATGATATGTTTATTATCCCAGGCTGAAGGCAAATATTCTCCGCTTTTATCTGTGAATTCACTATTGACAAATGTGTAGGAAAAGATCCCATAATATCCTTTGTTCATTTTTTGTTGAAGCAAAAATTCGATTCCCTTGCTTCTTCCTTTCGATGCAGAAATCACCGGAGCATTACCAATGACACCAAAATCAGCACCCAAATTTGCCAGGCTGATTGAATCATTCGTCAAGAATGGATAATCAGAATATTGTTTATGAAATCCTTCTAGTGTAATTCTGGAATTCTTACCCGGTCTATACTCCACACCCGCAACGACCTGATCACATTGAATATATTTTACTCCATTTTGCTTGTTAATCAGGACACCAAGATTATCTCTATATCCCAATACCGTATAAGATGGTAATTGATAGTAGATACCTGCATTAGCATTCAGATTCCATTTATCAGTCAAGGCATACGAAAAAGAAATTCTCGGTGACATCTGATCGAAGAGATCTGCCATTTCACTTGAATAATCATTCGCATCAAATCTGATTCCTGTAGAAACAGAAAGTTGATTCTTAAAGAAACTTCTATTCAACTGCATTGAAAAACCCATTTTATTAAATTCCAAATTAGAATTAAAATCAACGGTTGAGATACCACCCGGAAGTGATATTCTATTGAAAGTAGAATTAGAATAATTTACGTTTTCAAAATTAACTGAAGCTGAGATTTTATAATCGCTCACAGTAGCTTGATATTCAAGTCTGGCTTTGTTTTCAATTTCCTCTGATTGGTAGTCAAGGAGCTTGTTGGATATGTTGCTTTTGTCATTATTCAAATATTTCACCGCCGAATTATTGAGGTGATTCCTGCTTATAATAAAATTATAAAATGAATTTTTTTCATAATGCTTAAAAACAAATCCGGAAGTATAATTCCACTGATTATTTACCGGCAAATTTGCCAGGAGATATCTCTGAAGTTCTGTTTCATTTGCATCTTCATTCAATACGAAATCATCGATTGCGCCTAAGCCCAGAAAAAGCAATTCATTCTTTTTATTGAATTTCCATTTTACTCTTACTTGAGTATCGTTATATGTTGGCAGAAAAGGCAATCCGATGGCCTTGAACAATAATTGCAGATAGGATCTCCTTATAGAAAAAATATAGTTCCCTTTATCTGATAACGGGCCATCCATTGTTAAGCCCAAGTCACTGGATCCCACGGTTGCAGTAAATTTGATATGATCAGAATTTCCATCTTTCTGTTTGAATTCAAGTACAGAACTTAACGCATTACCTCTATTAGCGGGGAAAGCACCGGAATAAAATTCAACTTCACGGATCAGATCCACATTGATCATTCCCACAGGACCGCCACTGGAACCCTGAGTTGCAAAATGATTAATGTTAGGAACCTCTATTCCATCCAGATAAAAGCGATTTTCATTTGGAGCACCCCCGCGAATGATAATATCATTTCTAAAACCTACGGAACCTGCTACTCCAGGCAGTGATTGCAGTACTTTTGAAATATCTCTGCCTCCACCGGGGTTACGTTCAATTTCGGATGCTCCGATGGTATAGAGTGATAAAGGACTTTCAGCTCTTTTTGTGAATGCGCTTGCTGAGATCTCTATTACATCCAGCGTCTTGGAATCTCTTTCGAGTCCTATATCCAGATCTGTTGTTCTGGCTCGGGTAACCTTAATATCCGAGATCATAATTCTTTTGTAACCTACACTGGAAACTTCAATAGAAATTAAGCCGGGCTGTATGTTCTCTAATTTATAAAGACCATTTATATCACTGGCAGTTCCGATGCCAGTACCCTGCACCAGAATGTTTACAAAGGGCAAAGCCTCATTGGATTGCTTATCAAATATTCTCCCTTTAATGCTGACTGATTGCGCATTGGAAAATGAAATTGAAAATACGGCGATAAACAAGAGAAAAAATCGAATTATCATAAATCTAAAACTTTGAGATCCCTGAGAGTTTATAAAATTAAAGCGGTTCATTATTGTTACTTTTGCAGCATGAATTTATTTACTGCCCAAGGATTGAGCAAAACATTTGCTGACAGACCCCTATTTACGAATCTGGATATATCTATGTCACAGGGTCAAAAGATAGCATTAATTGGTCTGAATGGTTGTGGCAAATCTACATTATTAAAAATTATTGCCGGCTTTGAAACAGCTGAATTGGGTATAGTAAGTAAGAGAAAGGAATTGAAGGTCAGTTATTTGGGGCAGGATCCTGTATTTGATCCCAAGATGACCGCTTTTGATCATGTATTTCATACACGGGGAGAATTGATGGATGCGATAAGAGAATACGAAGATTGTATCCTGTTGCATCATGATGAACCGGGAACTGAAGATCGGTTGAATGCTGCCATTTCGAATATGGATACGCTTGGAGGATGGAATTATGAAGCTGAGATAAACCAGATCCTTTCTAAGCTGGGCATAAATAACCTTGAACAAACGCTAGGCACTATGTCTGGTGGACAAGTGAAAAGGGTCGCTTTGGCTGCTGTCTTGATCGAAGATGCTGATCTGTTGATCATGGATGAGCCAACCAATCATCTGGATACGGACATGATAGAATGGATGGAAGGATTCCTAAGTGCACGTGCTACAAGTTTGTTAATGGTAACTCACGACAGGTATTTTCTGAATCAGGTATGCAACCTGATCCTGGAATTGGACGAAGGGAAATTATTTTCATACAAAGGTGATTATTCTTATTTTCTGGAAAAGAAAAGTGAACGTGAAGAAGCGGATCAGGCAACTTTAGAAAAGAACCGAAATACCTTAAGAAAGGAATTGGATTGGATCAGAAGAATGCCAAAAGCAAGGAGCACTAAATCCAAATCAAGAATAGATGCTTTTTATGATCTGAAAGGCAAGACCGTTAACAAGAAACCTGATGAAAAACTTGAGCTGGATGTAAAGATTACCCGGATAGGTGGAAAGATTCTGGAGATGAAACATGTCTATAAGTCGTTCGGAGATAATGAAGTCATTAAGAATTTTTCATATACATTTAAGAAGAGAGAACGTATTGGAATTGTAGGAGCAAATGGGAGTGGAAAAAGTACATTCCTAAATATCATAACCGGAAAAGAAGAAGCTACATCCGGAAAAATAAATCCGGGAGATAATACAGTTTACGGTTATTATTCTCAGCAAGGTATTCATTCCACAGAAGAGATCCGGGTGATTGATTTTGTGAAGAAATATGCCGAGGTTATTGTTTTGGCAGATGGTACAAAGGTGAATGTTTCGCAATTCCTGAGACACTTTCTATTCTCACCGGAAAAGCAACACACCTATGTTTCCCGTCTTAGCGGGGGTGAAAAAAGAAGACTGCATTTACTCACTGTGCTCATTGCAAATCCTAATTTTTTAATTCTGGATGAACCAACAAACGATCTTGATCTTATAACATTATCAATTTTGGAAGACTTTCTCCTCTCCTATCCCGGATGTTTGGTGATCGTTTCTCATGACAGATATTTTATGGACAGACTCACCGATCACATGTTCATATTTGAGGGTAATGGAGTGATCACTGATTTTAATGGGAATTATTCTGATTATAGAGATTGGCTGAAAGATAAGCTGGATGCGGAAAAGATAGAGTCAAAAATAGAGAATGTAAAAACTACACAGGTAAAGATTGAAGAACCAAAATCAGTAGAAAAAAAGAAACTCAGTTATAAAGAACAAAAAGAATACGAAAGTCTTGAGGCAGAGATTGCGAAATTAGAAGAAAAAAAATCTGACCTTATTCTGAAACTGAACTCGGGAGAAGGAAATCATGAAGAGCTTAAAAAGTGGGCGGATAATATTTCTTATACGATCTCAGAAATTGATAAAAAGACCTTGCGTTGGATTGAACTTTTGGAGATGGTTGGTTAATCGTTTACTATGCGTTAAGCATCTTTGTTAATTGAGAAGCCGTAGTATTGAAATATCTTTTTTGTCTGTAAGCTGCCACCCATCTAATTCCTGTAGAGGCGTTGGTAAGAAAGATCTCATCCATTTCATCAATATCTTTAGACGAAATCACACAATCGATCACTTTGTATCCGGCTTTAGTTGCCAAACGGATCACATTGTTGCGCATTACTCCATGAATACATCCTTCGTCCGTAGCTGGTGTATATATTACATTATCCCTGACGAAAAAAACATTTGAACTTAAGCTTTCAGATATATTAAGATTTTCATTTAGTATAAGGCATTCATCCAGTTTTTTTTCTTTTTTCCAGATCCCCGCCATCACGTAGATCAACGCATTGCAGGTTTTAAACTCTGACAGGAAATTGATTGGTTTATTCAGATCTTCGTAGATATCTATGAACAATCCTTTTTTATTCAACACATATTCCTTCTCTTCTATCGCATCAGCAGAGATAAGATAAGTTGATTGGGATTCTTCGGGTGTATACAAGCCACCGTTACCACGTCCAACTTGGATTCTGATCCTGGCATTCCCGAAGCAGTGATTCTTTTGTGCAAGCTCTTTTATTTCATTTAAAAGATTACCGTTCCGTATTGAAAGCGGTATTTTAATTTTTAAAGCTTTGATACCTGCTTTAAGACGTCTCATATGATCATCCCAAAACATGACCTCTCCTTTTATCATTCGGATAGATTCAAAGACACCATCTCCGTATCGGCTAAGGCGATCATCAGGCAGCCAAACCGGTAAGGAGGCATCCCGAATTATTCCATTGAGTGAAATATATTTAAGTACTGAAGTGGCCATAATTAACTGTTGATCAAAGAAACATTTTCCATCATTGATCTGTTTGGAAGAACTCTTATAGTATTTAGTCCGGCTTTTCTCCCGGCCAGAGAATCTCTTTCACTATCCCCGATAAAATAACTTTTGCTCGTATCTATATTGAATCTTGCTATCCCCTTTTCGAGCATAATAGAATCCGGTTTTCGGCAAATGCATTTTTCGAAATTATCATGATGAGGGCAAAAATAGATCTCATCAAAACATGCATTTTCACCTAATAATTCTTGCATGTATTCATGAACATCATTTACATCATCACGACTATATAATCCTTTAGAGATGCCACCCTGATTGGTAATAAGAATTAAAAAATATCCCTGAGATTTCCATAATTCAAGTGCTTCAATTACACCCGGGTTGAGTTTAAAATCCTTACGCTGCCAGGTATACTCTAGTATATCATGATTGATGACACCATCCCGGTCTAAGAATATTGCTTTATTCATGCGAATGCATCAAATATACTATTTACAAAATGCATAAACAGTTCAGGCTTGAGAATTATTGTAAAGCCAAATCCGAATAATGCACCCCACAAATGTGCGTCATGGTTGATATTATCTGCTCCTTTTTTACCCATATAAAACGTATATCCCAAATAGATCAATCCCAATAAGATACCCGGCAAACCAATTATCCCATACAAATAAATATTCGCCATTGGAGCAAAAACAATACTTGAGAAAACAACGGCAGATACAGCACCGGAAGCACCCAAGGCATTGTAATTGGGGTTGTTATTATGTTTAAAATAGGTTGGCAGGTCGGATATGATCAATGCACCAAAAAACAGCATTAAATAATAGGCAGTTGCCATTTGTCCAAACACATAGGCAAAGTATGATTCCACTGCTTGTCCGAAAGACCAAAAGACCAGCATGTTGATCAACAGATGCATAAAATCACCGTGAATAAATCCACTGGTAATAAAACGATACCATTGGTTGCGTTCTTTTGTCAGATAAGGATTGAATATCCATTTGTTTCGATATTCCTCGTTTTTGAAGGCTATCACAGACATAATGAGGATGATACCCAGAAGTATAGTGGTCATAGTAGGAGATTGGCTGCAAAGATAACTATTTGCTCTTGGAAGTTTTTTTCAATTTTGTTTTATGTTCAAAAACTGCTTCACCAAATTATTATTAATGTTCACCCCTTAAAGAAGTACATAGGCGGAAATCTGAAGTCTAAAATTTTTATACCAGCATAAACAATAATTATCTTCGTGTGAATGCTTGATCACCTTCTTAAAAGGTTTGTATTTGGCAATTCTTTTTTGGTTTACTTTGAACAGCAGGTTTGGGGCCTGCTGTTTTTTTTTACCTGTATCTTTGGTATTCTCAAAATAGATATTCCATGTGTGGACGATTTTCAATTACAAAAGAAGAGAAACTCATAGAAGAAAGATTTGGAGCAAGTTTTTATACTGATGATCTTATCAAACGATATAATGCTGCCCCTTCACAGAATCTACCTGTTATTGCCTCAGAAGAACCGGATAAGATCCATCTTTTCAGATGGGGTTTGATCCCTTTCTGGGCCAAAGACAATAAGATCGGGTATAAAATGATCAATGCCAGATCTGAAACAATACTTGAATCAAAAGTTTATGCTCCGGCATTCAAATATAAACGATGCCTGGTGCCGGCTGATGGTTTTTATGAATGGAAAAAAGTTGGGAAGTCCAAAGTTCCTATCCGTTTTAGAAGGAAGGATGATGGTCTTTTTGCTTTCGCAGGGATCTACTCAGAATGGAAACCAAATCCGGATGAACATGTACATAGTTTTTCCATCCTTACTACTCAACCGAACGAGATCGTTCAATCCGTGCATGATCGGATGCCGGTGATTCTTTTGCCTGAATTTGAAAAGGCTTGGTTGGATAAGAACACAGCCCAAAAAGATCTGTTGAGTATGCTGATCCCTTATCCAACTGAATTAATAGATGGGTATGAGGTAAGTGACCTGGTGAATAAGCCGGCAAATGATTTTCCTGAGATCATTGAACCTGTTTAAAATGTAATATAAAAAACAATGAATATTCTACTCACAGGTGCTACAGGTTATATTGGTAAGAGATTACTCCCTTTGTTAGTAGAGGAAGGACACCATGTTATTTGTTGCGTAAGAGACAGATCAAGATTCAATGTTGCATCATCACTATTATCAAAGATCACAGTCATTGAAATTGATCTTTTAGACTCATCATCGCTATTAAAAATACCTCATGAAATTGATGTAGCCTATTATCTGGTTCATTCTATGTCTGCTTCTGCCAATTACAAAGACTTGGAAGAAAAATCGGCAATACATTTCAGACACAAACTTTCTGAAACACTTGTCAAACAAGTCATTTATTTGAGTGGGATCATAAATGAATCGAATTTATCAGAACATTTACAATCGAGAAAAAATGTAGAAATTGAATTAAAAAAAGGCACATATCATTTCACTTGCTTACGTGCAGGAATAATTGTCGGTTCCGGCAGTGCATCATTCGAAATCATTCGTGATCTGGTTGAAAAACTCCCAATAATGATAGCCCCGAAATGGTTGCTAACTAAATGTCAACCTATTGGTACAACAGATGTTTTGAATTTTTTAATAAACTCAATTTTAAATACAAAAACATACAATATAAGTTTTGATATTGGCTGTGATGATATTCTGACTTATAAAGAAATGTTATTGGAATTTGCTGAGGTTCGAAAATTAAGGAGGAATATATGGGTCGTTCCACTCATGACTCCTAAATTATCATCCTACTGGTTATACTTTGTTACATCAACATCATACAAGCTGGCCAGGTCTTTAGTGGACAGCATGAAAGTGGAAGTAATATGCAGAAATAATGAGTTGAATGATATTCTTGGAATCAAGCCAATTTCTTATAAGGAATCTATAAGAAGAGCATTTAGTAAAATTGAAGAAAACAATATAGTTTCGAGTTGGAAGGACTCTTATTCCAGTAGTGGTTTAAACTTCAATATATCAGAATTCATAAAAGTGCCTCAATTTGGATCATTTAAAGATGAAAGGATCAGAAAAATTGAGAACCCTGCCAATTGTATTGAAAAGATCTGGAGTATTGGTGGTGAAAATGGTTGGTATTATGGTGATTGGTTATGGAAACTACGAGGGCTTCTCGATAAATTTGTAGGTGGGGTTGGTCTGAGGAGAGGGAGAACGAACAAGCATACGATCGCCACTGGTGATGCATTGGATTTTTGGAGGGTGCTTTATGCAGATAAAGCAGAAGGAAGAATATTACTTTTTGCAGAAATGAAACTACCCGGTGAAGCTTGGTTAGAATTCAAGATAGAGGGAGATCATTTAAAACAAACTGCAACCTTCAGACCTTTAGGATTAGCAGGAAGACTTTATTGGTTTGCAGTTTATCCTTTTCATGGATTAATATTCAACGGTTTAATAAATAGATTGTCTGAATCATCCAAATAATAATTGATGCTATAAGCTGCTACAGAAATAAACCAGCATAAATGTGGTTGCTGAGTTTAGAGAATTGTAGGATTTTTGGCTGTGAGAATCGACTTCCCAAGTCAAGCGCAAGCTGTAAAGTTTCCTGTTTCATATAAGCAACGCAGAATTCCTGAAACCCCTATCCGGAAGGCATCCTCTGCTCCCTCTATTTTTGTGCAAAAAAATATTTTATAAGTAAATAGATGCATTAATAAACCTGCATAAATGCGATTGTTGATACTCGTTATGTTGCCGAACTTTGCAAATGGAAATTCAACTTAACAAGTTAATGCGATCGCTGAATCCGCAAGTGTTACTTAAATGCAAAAAAGCCACCTTTTCAGGTGGCGGTTCATGGTCAATTGGTCCCGAATACTGGGACTGTACTGTCTTTATGAATTAATAAACCAGGCGATTATTAAAATTCCAATTATGAGAATAGCACCTGAGTATTTTTGAAGAAATGACATATTTTGTATTTGATAGGAGCGCAAGATGCACTCAATTTTAGAGTGTTGACTCTATTATTTGATGAACTCTTGTTTCTTCTGGGTGAACTCTGTCCTATTTCGGGTTAATATTAATCTGCATATCGGGGATCGGGCACAAAAGGCAATTTTGCCATACGGCTTACCTCCAGAGAAGGAAAACCAAACTCTTCCACTACTTTGGCTTCGATAAGATAAATTCCGTTACCGCTAAAAGGGTACTTCGCAAGCGAAGGAGGAAAATGCGTTGTATCAAAGAACTTACCTTCCATATCGAACCAGGTCCCGAAGATCATCAGTTCTTTTCGCACCGTGGTAACGTATTTCCGGGTAACCAGATTTCCCAGTACCCGTACCGTCTGCCCTATTCTCGAAGGCATCTCAGCAGTTAATATCCCACCTCTCCAATTTGTCTTTAGCAGATCGAAATGAGTGCAGGAGACCGGAAAACCTAAAAGCTCCATTTCATCGAAAACATCTTCGAATCCGGTATGTACCAGTTCAGGTAGTGTAAACTGTTTGGGAGAACTTCGGAAAAGCGTTATGCCCTCCTCCACTTTTTGATTGTTGCCCGAATGAAGATGAGCTTCCCAAAGCAATTCTTTCTTGCTCTGCCCGCTAAAGCGGAGAGCACCTATACGTGCTAGTATGATCAGCTGATCGCGGGAGGCACCGGTCCGTGTTACAAAATCAAACATGGACTGATAGGGACCATTTTGTTCTCTTTCTTCCACGATATTTTTTGCCAGTGATGATTCGAGATTCTCTACATGTACAAAACCCAGCCAAATCACATGTCCCTTGATGCGGGTAAGGTAATTACTGGTGTTTACACATGGGTTCTCTATTTTCGCTCCGGCCAATCTGGCTTCATTTACATAGACCCAGGTGCTGTAAAATCCGCCGAAGTTATTGAT
This sequence comes from Bacteroidia bacterium, assembly GCA_037969175.1. Taxonomy (GTDB): domain Bacteria; phylum Bacteroidota; class Bacteroidia; order AKYH767-A; family JBBKVM01; genus JBBKWX01. Next base: position 35,177 of record JBBKWX010000142.1, read on the forward strand.
CACTGCTGTCATGAACTCCAGTGGGTAGTGCGACTTCAGATACAGGCTTTGATAGCTTTCCACGGCAAAGCTTGCCGAGTGCGCTTTAGAAAATGAGTAGCCGGAAAAGCTCTCTATTTGTCTCCATACTTCCTTCGCCAAGGTCTCAGGATAACCTCTCTCCTGACAGTTTTTGAAAAATTTTTCAACGATACGATCAAACTCTGCCCTGCCTCTGAACTTACCGCTCATGGCCCTTCTCAACACATCCGCCTCGCTCAGATCCAGCCCTGCGAAATGGTGAGCTACCTTGATCACATCTTCCTGATATACCATCACCCCATAGGTTTCCTGCAGGAGCTTCTCCATCACAGGGTGCAGGTAAGAAAAGCTGTCAGGCCGATGAAACCGTTCTATATAGGCCCGCATCATGCCCGACTTTGCCACGCCGGGCCGTATGATGGAACTTGCTGCTACCAGAGAAATGTAATTGTCGCAACGCAATTTTTTGAGCAGTCCGCGCATAGCCGGGCTCTCTACATAAAAGCAACCGATGGTATCGCCTCTTTGTAATTGCTCCTTAATGACAGGATCTTTTTTGAATGCAGGAATATCATGCACATCGATGCGCTTTCCTGTATTTTCATAGATGATACTTACGCTATCCTGAATATGTCCTATGCCACGCTGGCTAAGGATATCCAGTTTTTCGAAACCAATAGCCTCAGCGATATACATATCAAACTGGGTGGTCTGAAAACCTTTGGGTGGCATATCCAAAGCGGTATATGCAAAGATGGGTTCTTCTGAAATCAAGACACCACCGGCATGTATGGAACGCAGGTTGGGGAAATCAGCAATGCGTTTTCCTGTATTGAAGATATCGAGCGCTACCTCGTCGCAATCCTTTTCCGCAGGAGGGTTAGCTACCAATGCATCGATCTCGGCTTTGGGCAAGCCATGTACCTTACCCAGTTCGCGAACTATACTTTTTCCCTTGAACGTGCTGATGGTAGCGATGAGTGCAGTGTGTTTGCGGCCATAGCGCTTGAACAGATAATCGATAACATCATCGCGGTCATTCCAGCTATAGTCAATGTCAAAATCCGGCGGACTGGTTCGGGCCGGGTTGATGAAACGTTCAAAGTACAGATCCAGTTCTATGGGATCGACATCGGTAATTCGCAGACAGTAGGCAACGATGCTATTGGCACCGCTTCCGCGCCCAACATGATAAAAACCACGCGACATGCTATAACGGATCACATCCCAGGTGATTAGAAAATAGCTCAGAAATCCAAGTCGGGTGATCACATCCAACTCATGCATCACCCGGCGACGGGCTTCAGGATTACTGCGGCCATACCGATACACCATTCCTTCAAGAGCAAGCTTTTCGAGCAGAAGGCGATCATCATAATGCGTTCCTGTGAAGGTCTTTTTATTCTTTACAGTCTTGCGATCAACGCCAAATGAGCAACGCTCGGAGATCCGCTCTGCATTAGCCCAGAGCTCCGGATAGCCGGAACAAGCCATTTTCAATCCATCAATCGATAACAAGTATTCATCAGCTGCAGCAAAGGCTTCCGGGCGCAGATGTCCGGCCATGCTGTTGTGATCGATGGCCCGCAGCACCCGATGAAGCTCATAATCTTCCGGCGCAGCAAAGGTCAAGGGTTGAAAAAAGACCATCCTTTCCCGCTCTTTCAAACTGTAGTTGATCAATCGGTTGAGCATGGAGATGGGTACTCCGATGTATTCATTTTCCCAAAGCCGGTGCCCCTGCAAATGTCCGAAAGGATAGATGATGATAAGCTTGCGAAAAGCAGGAGCTCTGTCGGGAAAAGGTTCATGGCTGAGCAGATAGCGGCTGCTAAATTCATTCATCTCCATAAATCCTTCCTTATCGAGTGCCAGTGCTGTGTATTTTTGTGCATCCCCATTTTTGAACTCCATGCCGGCAATGGGTTTGATACCGGCATCTTCGCAGGCTTTCAGGAAATCAAATATCCCCGATACATTATTGATATCTGTCAAAGCCATCACCTTATGCCCGGCAGCAACAGCCATATTCACCAGATCCTCAATGGAAAGGGTGCCGTAACGCAGGCTATAATAGCTGTGAGCATTGAGATACATAGGTGCCGAATAACAATGACGGTATTTTCGTCATTTGTAAGACAATAATATCGTCATATATATTCAGGACACAAAATATCCGGCACAAAAAAATCACCTTGTGCTGTTAATCAAGCTAAAAATATTTCGGGACTATCCTTACAGATAGCGTTCGCGGATGATCTGCAGATGATGGGCCTCATGGCCGGCCATGATAAAACCAAGAGCTCGGACACTGATGGGCTTTCCATTGGCAATTCCACTGCACATCAATTCTTCAGAACCAAAGCTTCTAAAAAGATGAATACTTGAATTCCGAACAGCTACATATTCCTGTAAGAGCGACTCAAGAGAGCGGGATGTAGCATGTCCGTTATATGCATACAAATTCTCATCAAAGCCGGGAAGTTCGGTAGCATCGCGCCGGGCAAAACGCAAAGCACGGTAAGCAAAAACTCGTTCTGAATCTATCATATGAAGAATGATCTCAAGGAGATCCCACTTGCCTTCAGCATAGCGGAACTTTAGCTTCTCTACAGGTAAAGTTTGGAAAAATGCAGGCGTACTATTTAAGTTTTGCTCGAGATGAGGTAGGAAATCGTCCCCGGATACTTTATCAATATAGGTCGTAAAATAAGCCGGGTGTTCGTTTGGATTTGGTCTTGACATAGTTTGATAAAGTTATAAAATTGTTTTTGAGATGCCTTATTTTGTTTTCGAATTGAAAAAAAAATGTTTCCCGCAGATCTCGCAGAGTTTCGCAGAAACTATTTGTAGTAATTTTTGAAATTTATCATGAAACAGAGAAATGACCTAGTTATAAAAAAAATAATCTGCGCTAATCCGCGAGATCTGCGGGAAATAAAAAAGCCAGCATATATGAAACAAAAACCTTCCACAAATGAATTAAATTCAACAAAAAAATAAATGACAGAAAATGAAATTTCATATTTGATAAGAGGAGCAATTTTCAAAGTATACTCAACTTTCGGTGCCGGTTTGTTAGAATCAGTATATGTAGCAGCACTTTCAAGAGAACTTAAAAAGCATGAATTATTGATTACTAATGAAGTATCTGTACCAGTATTTTATGATCAAGAACAACTCGATATAGGATTTAGGTTAGATATATTAGTGGAGAGCAAAGTCATAATAGAAGTTAAATCGGTTGAGAACTTAGCAGTAGTGCACCATAAACAGACTTTGACTTATTTGAAATTAACAGGACTTAAACTGGCAATACTTGTCAACTTCAATGTTGCAGATATAAAATCTGGAATTTTCAGAAAGGTGAATGGTTTATAAAAAAAAAATATTTCCCGCAGATCTCGCAGAGTTTCGCAGAAATGATTTCAAGCTATTATACAAGACTATATGTAATCAATTCAATGTTACCAATAGGAAAAGGAATCTGCGCTAATCCGCGAGATCTGCGGGAAACAAAAAAGCAATCACAATTGTAGCAATAATCCCAAAATCCGTAAGAAACAAAAAAGCTATCATATAAAACCACCTCTTCCCTCATTGTTCAAACAAATAGATTTTATTTTATCTTGTATCTATTATGGTACTAAATTTTGATGCAGATTCTCCGGAATTCAAAGAACACCTGAAAAACATTCCTATTGAAGAATGGAATAAGCTTTTTGACTTGATCCCTGAAATTGAATCTACTACTGTTTTTGGAACAGTCGTTCAGGAACCCGGAGTGCTAGGTTATATGCAAGATGGTCCGATTGTTATTAAATTTCATGGGATCATGCATAAACTGAACCTGATCCAGCCTTTTGATTGGCCAGGTTGGCAAAGAGGAAAAGATCTCTTGGATGATGAAAGCACAAATTTTAATGAACTCGATACGGTCACTTTATGCAAAATGCTAACTGCCCTAATCAGATCAAACAGGTTTGTAGAAGGAGCTCTTGTAGGTAACTTTGAAACAGGGATTATCAATAAATTAATAATCGGACTGAAACATAGTGTCGAAAACAAACATCATTAAGTGCAAGAAAAAAGAATTAATTCAAATTCTATTTACCTTTTGCATTTGTTTATGTAATGCTTCAACAACCTGGACGGTAGCCTCTTCAAAGCTGCTGCATTGTCTCTTTGCAAAAACATCGTTGCCTTTCACTTTTAGTTTTATTTCACACACCTTATTTTCTCCAGTTGGATTTTTTTCAAGTTTGAGATAAACATCTCCTCCAATAATTGTTTTGTTAATATTAGAAAGCCCCTGAACTTTTTCAAGAATAAATTCTTGTAATTCATCAGTCGCTGTAAAATCTATAGATTGAATGTTAATATTCATAATATGTTTTTATAATTTTTTGAAATGACTTTTTAAATTTTAAAAATATTCCCGCTGATTACTGCTAAGGTATCAGAAACAAATTTAATATTAACTATTGTTTGATTAAGATTTTTAGATAGTAAGGTATATGTGAGTATGGTAACAACAACTCTTTCTCCTTTTTTCATTTCCATGATCTGTCGCGGATCACTATCAAAAAACCATTATCAATTTTATCAAAATGACATCTGTCAATTAATTTTAGAGTTCTTCACATTTAACAAATACTCAATAAAATTAATTTCAATATTAATTGGCCTTATTATTCTAAATTTACTAATCAATTATACATTATCAAATTAAATTGGATAAGATTTCCCAAATTTCTATTTGTTTAAATTAATTCCTGATCATGAAATAAAAATAGTTGGTCCTAAGCTTACTTTAGAATAACATTTTAAACGCCCGGTTCAAAAATAATATCATGAAAAAGACCTGTCTACTTCTATTATTTTTTAGCACCATAACTACATTAAATGCGCAATTTTGGCAACCCACTAATGGTCCCAAAGGAGGCATGTATTGGGATATGTCTACCAATCCTGTTACAGGCATCACCTACCTTGTAGTGCATTGGACAAGACTAAAAGGAAACGGGCTTGGGGGTAATATTTATTCAAGCAATAATGCAGGTGTTAGCTGGACAGAAATTGATAACGGACTAAAAGGGCAACCTGTTTATAAACTGGCTTCCTCGAGTACAGCTACCCATTTGATCATCGCAGTTATGGATACGATGACTCCATTAGCGGCCTCAGTTCCGAACAAGATTTATTTTTCAAATAATCAGGGAAATTCATGGGTTCTTTCCAATTCAACTTATTTCCCCGGTAATTTACCTCCTACTTCCTTACAATTTAATGCTATGGGTGATACCATATTCGCTGGGCAAAAGACTGCGGGTGTGAGTTTTTCTGTAGATAATGGCATAAGTTGGCAGACTTCAAATGTTGGGATCACAAATAGAAACATTACTGATTTAGAATATGGATTGAATGGGAATTTGTATGCTTGCACAGATAGTGTTGCGGGAAATGGAGCAAAAGTATTTATGCAAAATGGTAATGCCTGGGTCGATGTGAGCATTGGACTACCTGGGACACGCATAGCTGACCTCTATTATGACGCAGCGAATACTACCATGTATTTGGGAACAGGAAGTTTTACAAACGGAGCAGGAGAAATTTACAGATCGATCAATGGAAGTGCGTGGACCGCCATACCCGGGTATCCGGGAAATGAAGCTCAGCGAATGTTGATCACAAATACGGGAGATCTTTTAGTCAGAATTCTGAATCAGGGAATCTGGAAATACGCTTCAGGGACTTGGACCAATATCAGTGGTACTTTGGGTTCCTTAAAAACGGCAACGATCTCAAAAGACAATTCAGGAGTGATCCTGGCCACAACAAAAGCAGGAATTTGGAAATATGATGAAACCAATTCTTCCTGGATCTATTTTACAAATGGAATAAAAAATTCTTCGGCCAGAGCTATGGCATTCAGCAATAATGGCGATCTTTTGGCCGGCACAGAGAATGGCATTTATCGTTCAGTTGACAGCGGAAATTCCTTTGCTCAAGTTGGTCTCAAAGATACCGTCATGATGTCCGTTTCATTAAATCCTACTACCCATAAAATGTATGCAGGGAATACAGATAATAATGGTTCAAAAATATTCACTTCGAATGATAACGGTATATCCTGGATAAATAATTCCACCGGAGTCAACACTACCAGGACCACCGATTTTGCTTATAACAAACAAGGGAAAATATTTTGTGGTACGGGTTGGGCAAGTCCTGTACATTCATCAACAGATGGCATAAACTGGAATGGTCCTCTTTGGTCTAGTTTAGGTTTCTCGCAGTCGCGGGTTGTGAT
>JBBKWX010000143.1:0-7655 GCA_037969175.1 Bacteroidia bacterium
CCCGCTGAAGTGAGTTTATGGCCTGAGCATGATGCTGCTACGCATCATTTTGGTCTTGCCATCGATTTGAATTCATGCATAGGTTGCGGATCATGTGTAATAAGTTGCCAGGCAGAAAATAACGTACCTGTAGTGGGTAAACAAGAGATCCATGTTGCAAGAGAAATGCATTGGATCCGTATCGACAGATATTACAGTTCAGATGCTGAAGCAGGAAATTACTCTGCTATGGAAGTACCGGGAGCTAATCCTGAGGTTTCTTTCCAGCCGGTAATGTGTCAGCATTGTAACCATGCACCTTGTGAAACGGTTTGCCCTGTTATGGCAACCAATCATGGAGCTGAGGGTATGAACCAAATGACTTATAACCGTTGTGTAGGTACGAGATATTGCCAAAACAACTGTCCTTATAAAGTGCGTCGTTTCAACTGGTTCCAGTATAGCGATAACGAGGAATTTGATTTCAATATGAATGATGACCTGGGTAAGATGGTTCTTAATCCGGATGTTGTAGTTCGTTCACGTGGTGTAATGGAGAAGTGTTCTATGTGTATCCAAAAGATACAGTACGGAAAACTTGAAGCTAAAAAGGCCGGTGTGAAATTGAAGGATGGAGATATAAATACAGCTTGTGCATCAGCTTGTCCAACACATGCTATTGTTTTTGGGGACTTCAATGATCCCGGAAGCAGAATAGCTAAGATGAAAGCGGATGAACGTGCTTACGATCTGCTTGAAGAGATCAACGTTAAACCTAACGTGTTCTATCAAGTGAAAGTTAGAAACAAGAAAGAAAATAAAACGAACGCATAAACTGCTGAGGATACTAGGTGAATTACTCACCTCAAATCAATAATTGAAAAGCTATGCAAGAAGCTTCTATTAGAGAACCTTTAATACTTGGTGATAAATCTTATCACCAGATCACAGAGGATATTTGCCGCCCGGTTGAAGGCAAGGCTAACAAGTACTGGTACTGGGCATTCGCCTTTTCAGTGGCTGCTTTGTTATGGGGTATTGCAACGATCAGTTACACTATCGGTGTAGGTATCGGAGCATGGGGTCTGAACAAGACTGTAGGCTGGGCCTGGGATATCACCAACTTCGTATGGTGGATCGGTATTGGTCACGCCGGTACATTGATTTCTGCGATCCTATTGCTTTTCCGTCAGAGATGGAGAATGTCGATCAACCGATCAGCAGAAGCTATGACGATCTTCGCCGTTATGTGTGCCGGTTTGTATCCATTGATGCACATGGGAAGACCATGGCTTGCATACTGGGTATTACCGCTTCCGAACCAGTACGGATCACTCTGGGTAAACTTTAACTCACCCCTTCTTTGGGACGTATTTGCGATCTCAACATATTTCTCTGTCTCACTTGTATTCTGGTATCTTGGATTGATTCCCGATCTGGCTACGATCCGCGACAGAGCAACAGGTATGAGAAATAAGATCTATTCTTTGCTTGCATTCGGTTGGAGAGGTTCAGCAAAGGATTGGTCAAGATATGAGGAAGTTTCTCTTATCCTTGCAGGTCTTTCTACACCGCTTGTACTTTCCGTACATACGATTGTATCCATGGACTTTGCCACATCGGTCATACCGGGTTGGCATACCACGATCTTCCCTCCATACTTCGTTGCCGGTGCGATCTTTAGTGGATTTGCAATGGTACTGACACTGATGATCATTGCACGTAAAGTGCTTTCTCTTGAAGAATACATTACTATCCAGCATATAGAACTGATGAATAAGATCATCATTGTTACCGGTTCTATTGTTGGTGTTGCCTATCTGACCGAGTTCTTTATTGCATGGTATTCAGGTGTTGAATATGAAACCTATGCATTTATTAACAGAGCAACAGGACCGTATTGGTGGGCCTATTGGTCTATGATGACCTGTAATGTGATCACTCCCCAGTTGTTCTGGATCAGGAAGATCCGTACAAGTATCGTAGCAACATTTATCATTACCATCTTTGTAAATATTGGAATGTGGTTCGAACGATTTGTAATTATCGTTACTTCATTGCACCGCGATTATATTCCATCTAGTTGGGTAATGTACCATCCAACCTGGGTTGAGATCGGAATCTTTATAGGAACCTTGGGATTATTCTTCACATTGTTCTTGTTGTTCGCACGTGTGTTCCCTGTTATTGCATTAAACGAATTGAAGACCATTCTTCCGGCTACCGGAGATCAAGCAAAGAAAGACCATCATGAGTAATATCAAAATCAAAGGGGTATATGACGACCAGCATAAATTGCTTGATGGAATTCGTCATTTGAACTCAAAAGGGATCAAGATCGATAATGTATATACTCCATTTCCTATTCATGGTATTGATGATGTATTGGGTATAAAACCAACACGAATCTCTACAGCTGCATTTATTTACGGACTGACAGGTTTGGCATCAGCATTATTGATGATGTGGTATATGATGATCCAGGATTGGCCGATCAATATCGGTGGTAAGCCAAACTTCTCTTTATTGCAGAATATTCCGGCTTTCATTCCGATCTCTTTTGAAATTACAGTTCTTTTTGCAGCACACGGAATGGTTCTGACCTTCCTGCTTGTAAGTAAATTATATCCGGGATCAAAGGCATATATAGCTCACCCGCGTGTTACTGATGACAAAATGGTTGTTGAAGTAATGATGGATCCTTCAAAGGCAGATGCGCTTAGCACCATGTTTAAGGAAACAGGAGCCGTTGAAGTTATTGGTCAATAGTACTATTGTTATAATGTTGAAGCATACAAATAATTCATTATGAGAATTTCGTCGATAAAAGCATATTTGATATCAGGACTAAGCGTCATGCTTACGATGATATCTTGCAGCCGCGACCCGAACGATCCGGGATTGGAATACATGCCCAATATGTATCGTTCTCCTTCGTATGAGACCTATACAGAAAATCCAAATTTTGAAGATGGAATGACTGCAAGGATGCCCGTGAAAGGAACAATTCCACGCGGATTCACGCCTTTCAATTATCCAAATACTCCGGAAGGATATGAAACTGCCGGTTCGGAATTTAAGAACCCATTGGCTGTGACGGACATAAATATTGCTGAAGGAAAACGTCTGTATATGCACTTCTGTACTCATTGTCATGGTGAGAATGGAGCTGCTGACGGGAAGATCGTGGCGAACGGAAAGTTCCCGCCACCACCGGCATATGATTCTGAACAACTGAAGAATCTTCCGGAAGGAAAGATGTACTTCTCTATTGTATATGGAAAGAACTTGATGGGACCTCATGCTTCCTTGTTGAATCCTGAAGAACGTTGGAAAGTAATCATGTTCATTCAGACCCTTCAAAAACCAAAGCAAGATTCTGCAACGGCAAATGCCGATTCAACTCAAGCGATATAATCAGGATAAAAGCAGCCCAAGATTATGATGTACCAATTCACAAAGAAAAATAAACTTATAGCCGTAGTAATGATGGTCATTGGATTGGCCGCCATCGCCTATGGTTTTAGTCAAGATGTTACCCGTACCTGGGCAAATATCCTCATGAGTAATTTTTACTTCATGGCGATAGCTCTGGCAGGAACATTCTTCATAGCGGTAAACTATGTATCACAAGCCGGTTGGGCCGTGGTTGTAAAAAGAGTACCCGAAGCAATGGGACAATTTCTGCCTTTTGCAGCTGTGGTAATGCTGATCATTTTCTTCTTCGGAGGACATGATCTGTATCACTGGACTCACCACTACCTCTACGATAAGACAGATATTCGCTATGACGCCATCATGGATGGAAAATCAGCATATTTGAATACACCTTTCTTCGTGATCCGTATGGTCGCCTATTTCGTGATCTGGATCGGTTTTACATACCTGTTCAGAAGAGAATCCTTACAGGAAGATCTAAATGGTGGCATGAGCCACTACAATAAATCCGTACGATATGGTGCAGCATTCCTGATCTTGTTTGCAATAACTTCTTCTACTTCTGCCTGGGATTTCATCATGTCTATCGATGGTCACTGGTTCAGCACCATGTTTGGATGGTATACTTTCGCAGGTCTGTTCGTAAGTGGTATCGTGATGATGATCATGTGGGTTCTTTACTTAAAAGGTCAGGGACATCTTGAAAATGTAAACGAAAATCACTTGCATGATCTTGCAAAGTTCATGTTTGCGTTTAGTGTATTCTGGACTTACTTATGGTTCTGCCAGTACATGCTGATCTGGTATGCCAACATACCTGAAGAAGTAACTTATTTCGCTATTCGTATCGATCATTACGGATCATTATTCGCCTTCAACATATTCGTGAATTTCATGTTCCCGATCTTAGTATTGATGACGCGTAATGCAAAACGTAAACGTCAGATCCTGATGTTGACTTGTGCCGTATTATTCATTGGTCACTGGACAGATCTGTTTGTTATGATCATGCCGGGAACTGTTGGAGAACATTGGCATATTGGATTTATTGAGATCGGAACATTGATCGGATTCCTTGGAGCATTCCTGTACTCTACGCACACGGCTCTTACCAAGGCTTCGACCTCTGTAAAGAATCATCCATTATTACCCGAAAGTGTACATCACCATATATAAACTCACGAACGCCCGGTAAACGGTTTTAGAATTAAAAGGAAAGCATTATGACGAATTTATTGATTGCTCTGGTTGCGTTGCTAGCTGTGATCACGATTGCCAGAATCGTGAGGATTCTCGAGCTGGTGTCGGATCTCAGCGGGGAAGAGGATGATACTCCTATCACCCCCAAAGACAATAAACTGAATGCATCATTGATGCTGTGGTTCATGATCCTCGGATTGGCTGCCATGGTGTACATGACGCTGAGATACTCCAAACTGATGCTCCCGGTGTCAGCCTCAGAGCATGGTGTTGAAGTTGACTATCTGTTCAATGTCAACATGATCATCATCGCGATCGTGTTCTTCATCACACAGATCATGTTGTTCTGGTTTGCATTCCGTTATCAGCATAAAAAAGAACGCAAACCATTATTCTATCCTGATAATCATAAATTGGAATTTATCTGGACCATCATACCAACAATTGTGTTGGCAGGCCTTATCATTTATGGATTGAATGTGTGGAATAAAGTAACGGCTCCCGGTTCTGCTGCAGCAATGAACATCGAAGTTTATGGTAAACAGTTCAATTGGGTTATCCGCTATCCGGGTAATGATGGTCTGTTAGGAAATGCCAACTATAATCTGGTATCTCCAACCAATGAAATGGGAGTAGTGAGTGCCGCAAATGTGGATGCACAACTAGAAAATATAAAAGCTGAATTGGCATTGGCAGAAGAAAGTCTTTCTAAAGTGTTCAATGACCAGCCGGCGGAAAAGACCCAGCTTGAAGTCAGCGTTAGAATGTACAAGACTCAGGTCAACAGACTTCTGGAGATTCAGGCTAAGGTGAAAAGCGATGCAGGATTTGCCGGTAGTGGAGATGATGATAAATATTCACAGGAATTATATATGCCCGTTGGAAAAGAGATCACGCTTAACATTCGCTCCCAGGATGTAATTCATAGTGTATTCCTTCCTCACTTCAGAGTTCAGATGAATGCAGTTCCGGGAATGAAAACTTCATTCACATTCAAGCCTACGATCACAACAGATAAAATGCGTGAGATCACAAAGAATGAGAAATTCGATTATATTCTCCTTTGTAATAAGATCTGCGGAGTTGCACATTACAATATGAAAACTAAGGTTGTTGTATTGGAAGAAGCAGCTTATAATAAATGGCTGAAAGAGCAGAAAAATATTTTTGATGCTTCAGCTCCTGCTGCTGCCGAGAAAACTGAAACTACGCCGGAATCACCAATCGCTCTGAACTAATTAAAGAACTTTTACTCTCAGAATAAAAGATATGTCAATGTTACAACACGAACAGGCTGCAGAAGGACACGCTCATGAACATCATGATGATCACGATCATCACCATGAGCCGAGCTTCATAGAGAAGTATATCTTTAGCACCGACCATAAGATGATCTCTAAGCAATTCCTGGTCACAGCAATATTCATGGCTATCATCGCCATGATCATGTCAGTTATTTTCCGTCTTCAGCTTGGTTTTCCGGGCGAGGCTTTCCCTATATTCGAAACGGTATTAGGCAAGTGGGCAAAAGGTGGAATTCTTGATCCGGGTATGTACCTGGCATTGGTTACCATCCATGGAACCATCATGGTATTCTTTGTTTTGACCGGTGGTCTTAGTGGTACATTCTCAAACTTACTCATTCCTCTACAGGTGGGTGCAAGAGATATGGCATCAGGTTTACTGAACGCACTCTCTTTCTGGTTCTTCTTTGTTTCTTCCATGGTGATGCTTGCATCTCTATTTGTTGAATCGGGACCTGCATCAGGTGGATGGACGATTTACCCTCCTTTATCCGCATTACCTCAGGCAATTCCGGGCTCTGGTTTGGGTATGACTCTTTGGCTTGTTAGTATGGTGCTTTTCATAGCATCTTCTTTGCTGGGATCTCTAAACTACATCGCAACCATTATCAATCTTAGAACAAAAGGTCTTTCCATGACCAAGTTGCCGCTTACCATTTGGGCATTCTTTGTAACAGCCATTCTGGGTGTTCTTTCATTCCCGGTTTTGGTATCTGCGGCAGTACTGTTGTTGATGGACAGAAGTTTTGGAACAAGCTTTTTCCTCAGTGATATCTTCATTGGCGGACAAGCACTCGACCATGTAGGCGGGAGTCCTATCCTTTTCCAGCATTTATTCTGGTTCCTGGGTCACCCTGAAGTTTACATCGTTATCCTTCCTGCATTGGGTATTACTTCAGAGATTATCTCTACCATGTCGCGTAAACCGATCTTTGGTTACAAGGCCATGGTTGCATCTATCCTTACCATTGGTTTCTTATCCTTCATCGTATGGGGTCACCATATGTTTATGACAGGTATGAATCCTTTCCTGGGATCGGTATTCGTATTCACAACCTTGCTTATCGCTATCCCGTCGGCTGTAAAAGCCTTCAACTATATCGCAACACTTTGGAAAGGAAACATCGTTTTCTCTCCTGCCATGTTGTTTGCAATTGGTTTGGTATCCTTCTTCATCTCAGGTGGATTGACAGGTATCATCCTAGCCGATTCGGCGCTTGATATCAATGTACACGATACGTATTTCGTAGTTGCTCACTTCCATATCGTGATGGGATCGGCTGCGATCTTTGGTATGTTCTGCGGAGTATATCATTGGTTCCCGAAGATGTATGGCAAGATGATGAGCAAGAAGCTGGGCTACTGGCATTTCTGGCTTACTATCGTGTCTGTATACGGCGTATTCTTCCCTATGCACTTCTTAGGCCTTGCCGGTGTACCGCGTCGTTATTATGCCAATACAGCTTATGAAGGTTTTGATGCCTTGATGAACATCAACGTTTTGATAACCATGTTTGCTATCCTGGGTGCAATTGCTCAGTTTATCTTCCTGTTCAATTTCTTCTACAGCATTTTCCGTGGCAAGAAAGCAACTCAGAATCCATGGAAATCGAATACATTGGAGTGGACTACTCCGGTAGAACATTTACACGGCAACTGGCCGGGCGAGATCCCTACCATTCACCGTTGGCCTTATGATTATGGTAAGCCCGGAGCAGAGGATGACTTCATCCC
>JBBKWX010000144.1:0-7267 GCA_037969175.1 Bacteroidia bacterium
TTGAATTCAGCCACTTGTTTGATACACTCACGTATATAATATTCATGACTTAATGAATCTTCAGCATTTAAGGTTGAGATCAAGATTCCATCTATCTCCATGAGGTCTATTAAGCTTTGCTTACCATAATAGACTCCTTCTACCTCATACGTAAAATCCCTCTTTTCATTGTTCTGAACATAAGTCAGGAAAATGATCCCGAAGACTCCCAAGAGTAACTGGAAGAATATTACAAATGACAATAGTACAAGGATCTTCTTATGTACTTTTAGATGAGAGAACCAACGAATTGCAAGCGACTTTTTCATGTTTAAGGTTTTTGTTGCTGCAAGTGTAACGCGGTTTATCGCGCACTGCTCCTGACTTTTTGAGATTATCTTACATTATGCCCATTTGCAACAAATTCATGTATTCTGATCTGTTTTCTGCTATCTGATATAGTATAATTACCAGAGAATAAATAGGGTAGGATTAATTCAACTCTGGAATCGTGTTGTTTGCTTTGTAATATTCTCAGTCAATAATTCACGTTTTCTCATAAATAAGCTGTTCAAGTATGCCGGATTTACATTTTTTATGTAAGATGCGATGTTCATGGATGACGGTAAGTCTCTATTGTATTGATTATTTTCTTGGTTTGAAGTGATTCTCAAAAAAAGCAAACTGTAACATGTATAAAAACAGCTTGGTAAGCAATTGTTTTTATTTTATGACAAATGAATGTTGTAACATTAAATGTTATAACATATATTTGCATTGTTGAATAAGGTAAAGGGCTATACATATATGCTAACATTCAATTTTGATTAATATTAAAAACCAACAATAAAAATTAGTACTATGAAAAAAGCAATTTTAAGTTTAGCGGCAGCAGCATTGATCGCCGGTCCTTCAATGGCTCAGGATGCATGGAGTTTAGATAAGTCACATAGTGGTTTGCAATTCAATGTTACACATATGATGCTGTCAGAAGTATCAGGTACATTCAATGATTTTGACATCGTAGCTGCATCATCAAAAGCAGATCATTCGGATCTGGTTGTGACATTTACAGCAAAGACTGCATCAGTTAATACGAATAATGAGAAACGTGATGGCCATCTTAAAAGCGATGATTTCTTTAACTCTGAAGCTTATCCTGATATGGTATTTAAAAGTTCATCAGTAAAAGTTCTAAAAGATGGAAAAATGATTGTAATGGGTGACCTTACAATTCGTGATAAAACGAAACCTGTAAGTATTGCAGTGGTAAATAACGGAACTATTAAAGATCCTTATGGAATGACTAGAACTGCTTTCAAAGCAACTGCAACAATAAACCGTTTTGATTATGACCTCAAGTGGAATAGTCTGATGGAAGGCGGAGGTGCTGTAGTTGGAAAAGATATTGTTGTCAATTTCAATGGAGAATTTGTAAGAAAAAAATAATTTTCATGGTTTAAGTAGCTGGCAATATAAAGCCGGCTACTTATATTTGTATTATGGAACTGGAAAAAATCATACATCAAAGTAAGTTCAGGAACGTTGCACATAAAGCTGCTGTGAACCTTATTTACACCAATAATTGGATCTCTCAATTACAACAGGATTTCCTTAAGCCATATAACCTCACAAGTCAACAATTTAATATTCTCAGAATTCTCCGCGGGCAACATCCGGCTCCGGTCAATATTAAGATTATCCGTGAAAGGATGTTGGATAAAATGTCGGATGCCAGTAGGATAGTTGAGAAGTTGAGATTGAAAGGTTTGCTCGAGCGTACAATTTGCGAAAAAGACAGAAGAAGTGTTGATGTCACAATTACCAAAGCAGGACTAGCTTTGCTTAAAAAGACAGATTCGTATGATCCCAAGTTTGATGAATGTTTAAATAATCTTTCCGAAAAGGAATTGGATCAGTTAAATTATTTGTTGGATAAGCTTCGTAAAGATTGATCTATTTTAAAGATCTTATAATTATTTTGATTCCATAAAGCAGTACTTATCATCGCTTCCGTTTCACAGCTTTTTTTAATTAATTCAGCATCAAACGGACTGCAAACAAAATAGTGTACTCCTCTTTTTTGCATTCGTACCAGGAGTACTTCCAGAGATTCAGTTTTATCAAGACCAATGCTATTTCTTGATGAAAAATAGGCCATCGTTCGGGGTTTAAAAAACGCAACAGTTTCATCCGGAGGAATGATTTCTTTCACGGCCGAAAACATTTGTCTTGCATTGCTTTCATAGGGTCCCGGTTCAGAAGAACTGTGCTTACCTTGAACTAGCACAGGATAATAATTCAGCAATATTATTAACCCAACAAAACTGCATACCAATCCGGGATTCAACATAAATTTAATTGCGAAGCTTTGAACACCTGATAGAAAGAAGATCAGCAATATGGGAATCACCGGTAGAAGTAATCTTATGCCATGTCCTTTCATCCCCCAAATCAATAGCAGTGTCAAATACAATATTAAAAAAACAAAGAATGATACCCGATTTTCATCTTTAGTTTTGATAATTCCCTTAAGAATAAAAAATATGCTTGCAAGTGCAATTGTCCATCCCAGATAAAAGAGACCTTTTCCAAAAAAAGCAAAATAAGTACGACCCAGATCAACCGTGTTTGTGATCAAATTTCCCATATTTATTTCCATAGGATAGCCTTCTCCTGAATCAGGAAAAGCAATTAGTAATGCGGCACTTATTATTAAAAACGATACAAGTGGTATAGCTGAATTTAACTTGAGAGATTTCCAATTTTGGAAACTATAAACAAGCAAAACAGCTCCAAGAATATATCCGGGAATACGCGTTCCTGCCGCTATCCCGGCAAATATCCCGGCAAGGATGCCGTATAAGATCTGACGTTGATTCCTCTCTGATTGTTTCCTTAGAAAATATAAACTCAAATACAAAAATAAGATGAATGGCAGATCAGACATGATCTCTTGCAGAAACTTTAAAATGAAAGGATTTAATCCAAGTATAGGTATAAGCCATATTGCATATTTTCTTCCATTATCAGCTAAGCTTAATTTGAAAATGATGAAAAGGGAAAGTGAAAATGCCAAAGCGATCAAGCCCTTTATGAAATAAATATCCATCCCAAATATTCCTATTGGAATACATAGCAATAATGGAAATACAGGCGGATAGACACTCGGACCTATGATTGCATTTTCAGGATTGAATATATATCCTGTATCTGCATAATTTTTTCCTTCAAGAATATTTTGTGCATGTAAAATGTATTGAGCAAAGTCATCTCCCCAGTCATGATACGAATCCAAAAAACTGAAATAGAATAAGAGCCCGGCTATGCATAAAGTTAGCGCGAGAATATATTGTGAGCCGGTTCTGTTTTGAACATGGTTCATTTAAATTTATCCTTGATATAACTCAAACAAAGAGAAATTGTAGCCTCTATACCTTTGATATGTGTTCTTTCTACTCCATGAGAAGCAGCTACCCCCGGGCCAATTAATGCAACACGATAATCCTTACCAGCTCTTAAAGCTGCTGAACCATCCGATCCATAATATGGATAAACATCTACCTGATACGGGATCTTGTCTCGATCTGCAAGATTGGTCAGCTTTTTCCGAAACTCATAGTCATACGGACCTGAACTATCTTTTGCACAAATAGAACAATGAGTTTCTTTTCCTTGCACTGCTTCTCCAACAACTCCCATATCAATGACCAGCAGTTCTTCTATACTATCAGAATAACCTACCGTCCCTCCATGTCCCACTTCTTCATACGTCGAAAAAAACAATTCAACAGGTAACTCTTTTCTTTCAGATTTTAATTTTCTAGCCACTTCAAATAATACAAAACAGCCGGCTTTATTATCCATAAATCTCGACTTCACATATCCTGTTTCCAGTTCCTGGTATCTGGGATCAAAACAAACAATATCACCAACTGAGATCCCGAGTTTTTTCACATCCTCTTCTGAATTCACTTCAGCATCAATTCGCACATGCATATTCTCCGGCTTTCTTTCAGTCGCTCCTATCTTATTATTTGCATGTGTGGATGGATCATCAAACAAAAAGGTGCCGGTAAGGATCTCTCCTGAATGTGTATGTATCCGTACATATTCGCCTTCAAAACTATTCCAGGGCCACCCTCCCAATTGTGATACACGCAATGTGCCTTTCGTGTTGATCTTAGAAACTATAGCACCTAATGTATCTGTATGTGCTGCTAAAGCAAGTGTAGGCGTTGGTCCCAACTTACATCTTACAGCACCCTTTTTAGTATATTCCGGAGAATAACCCAATTCTTCAAGATAGGAATGTATGTATGCTGCGGCTTCTTGTGTAAAACCGGTAGGGGAGTCTATGGATACAAGATCTCTGAGATTACTTAAGTCTTTCATAATTTTTTTTTGTTGATTTCGGTCTTGAATGATGTATTTACATTGATTTCATTTCGTAGTCCGAGGGCTAAAAATACAAAATTTCAACACTTATGATCAGGACTCATCTTATTTGACATTAAATGTTAGTTGATGTGTCTGAAAGCACATCTGCTATAAAAAGTTTGCAAATTGAAAACATTTATTTACTTTTGACGTATGAAAATACTCGTCAAGAGAACGATTCTATTCTATATCAAGAAATATCCTAGAGCTGAAACTCCACTCTTGATTTGGCATAGCGAATTTTCTAGACATAAATTTAAAAATTACAATCAACTTAAGAAGATTTATGGAAATGCGAGTATCGTAAATAATGACAGAGTAGTTTTCAATATTAACGGAAATGATTTCCGACTGATTGTTTCAATAAATTTTTTACAAGAAGCATGTTATGTCATTTGGTTTGGAACCCATAAGGAATATGATAAGATAAATGTTGAAACTCATGCATTTGATACATCAATATTAACCGGCAAAAAATGAAGGATATGAACTGGAAAGTTTTAAAAACAAAAAGCGATTACAACAAAGCTTCAATTCGAATGATGGAAATCTTTCATGCAAAAGCGAACACTCATGAAGGTGATGAGTTAGATCTATTGCTTGTTTTGATAAAAGATTATGATGATAAGCATTATCAATTACCTGAACTTGATGCGCTTGAAGTAATAAAATATAAAATGCATGAAAAGGGATTGAAAGCAAAGGATCTGGAACCAATCATTGGAAGTAAGGGACACGTATCTGCAATCCTTTCAGGTAAACGCGAAATCACTTTAAAGATGGCACAGAAACTTAAAGATTATTTTAGTATTCCGGCAGAAGTGTTTTTTCACGGTGCTTAATCACCATTTGTTATTAACAAAAATATTCCTTTCCATTTCTGTCAAGCAAGTTTAACAAAATTGTCTTCAAGTTTTACGTTAAAGTTTATCTCTGCTTTTAATGCTTTAAAAACTTTTAGTAAAGTGTCAATTGTTGCGCTATTGGCGCTACTTTCAAGTTTGGAAATTTGTGCTTTTTGTACACCGACAAGTTGTCCAAGTTCTTCTTGTGTCAGTTGACGTTCTATTCTTGCTGCTTTTATCATTTTCCCCAAAACGTCCATACCAAGTTCATATTCGTACTCGTCTCGGTCATTTGTTCCAACTTTGCCGATATACTTATCTTTCATCTCGGCAAGCGAATAAGATTTATTTTTTTTTGTTGCCATTTGATTATTTTTTCAGTTTGTTGTTGAAATAGTTTTCTCTGATTTTAACAGCTCTGTTAATTTCGTTTGCAGGTACTTTGTCCACTTTCTTAATGAAACCATGGGTTGCTAATACCAAAGTATTATTGTTATCAGTTTTGTCCCAAAATGCAAGGACTCTGATTTGCTGACCTGCATATTTAGTTCTAAACTCCCAAATATCTTTTTGAAGTTTTTTTAAAAGTTTAGGATTGTTCGTTAGTTCTGCAAGGTCTATATTATATAAGATTTTTTTGATTGTTTTAAGGTCAAGCTCTGAAATGAACTTATCAGCTTCTTCTAAAAACCTTGTTTCAAAAAACCTCATTTGCAATAAGCACAGTTAATACTAACAAAGATAATAAAAGTTTCTAAATATGGAAACAAGTTTGATTTATTTTTATTTGACTAAATCTCGAAACTAAAGCAAAAGCGTAAAGTTAAGAGTGAAGATTGTTTCCTGCAGATCTCGCAGATTTGCGCAGAACACTATTTTGCTTCAGTGAGTTCTGCGGTTATGAAATATCATTGCAAGTAGTTAACGATAGTAATTCAGCAGGGGAAACGAATTGGAATAATTAGCTTTGTGGAATCTGCGAGAAAAATGATGGTAATTTACTTCCATAGACTTGCAATATTATCTCAAATTGAAATTTTATCTTGATTCTTATGGGATGCTTATGGAATCGATTGGCTACATTATCAAGGTTTATGGTATTAAATATTTCTGAGAAGTGAATAATAATTTAGTTTAGAATAATACCTATCCAACCTTCCTTTGAAGCTCAGCATGATGCGAAAGTCCGAGTTAGCAGCATTTATACGATTGACTGCTGTCTTAGAACAGCTGAAAATATAAATAGTACCATAGGTAAAATAATTAGCGATATTGCTTTTAAAATATTTCTTCGAGGATTTGTATAAGTTTTCTTGTATTCAAGTAATAATCGATTTGTGCGATTTTTGTTGAAATAAATTACAATGAGAAGCCAAAGTGGAATACAAAAAACAAAATACATGGTTTTGTTTGATCCATATTGTCCATAATTTGGAATAGATAATATTTTAATTCCTGTTGTACGTAAAAAGATTTCCGCTAGTAGCAAATAATGCATTATTAAGGTAAATAATACATGAGCACTTGCAAGTATTTTTCCGCTGTCTTTTAATTTGTAGGAAAAACAATAGAT
Organism: Bacteroidia bacterium; assembly: GCA_037969175.1. Lineage (GTDB taxonomy): Bacteria > Bacteroidota > Bacteroidia > AKYH767-A > JBBKVM01 > JBBKWX01. The sequence goes on from JBBKWX010000144.1 coordinate 6,838, forward strand.
AAAGCGGTATATGCTCATAAAATGAATTCTGCTCAATAATTACTTCTTACTCACAATTAAAGATACAAAAGATCTTTTAGTCCAGGACTTCTTCCAGAATACTGCGACTTTTTAATTGACCCACATGACCAAGATGAATATCTAAATAGCAAAGTAAATGATCCAGAATTTTTTTTCTTTCGAATCTCGAAAATTTTAATTGTTCAACAGCTTCGAAATTCAGCGTCTGTAGTTTTGAAAATGACAAACTATCTTCTATGCTAAGCCTTAGTGGCGGTGCTCCTGTTGAATGACCATAAGTTCCTTCCATTAGATCAAAACAACCAATATCTTTTTCGATTGGTTCTGCCGGTGGGCATCCCAGATATTTGGTCAACTTAAAAATAAATGACATATGAAAATTAGCAGGAGTTTTTCCTGCCAGATCCAA
>JBBKWX010000145.1:0-2717 GCA_037969175.1 Bacteroidia bacterium
TACATCATGTTTTTTTGTCCGCCCGATGGACCATTAGAGAAGTAGACATCATCCCATCCATCTCCATTCACATCCACAAAATTAGCACTCCGAGATGCAGAAGGAGTAGTAGTTAAACCGGTGATATTCATTTCCTGAAAAGACTGGCCGGAACTGGTATTTAGCAGACCCAAAAAAAGCAATGCAGTAGAGATAAAATATTTCATAAGATCATGTTTTGAATTGAAATGTATATTAGTATCTCATTAAAATTAATGAATAATCAAGTGGATTAAATTTGAATGTTGTGAATTACAAGAAGATGAATCTGAGTGTATCGAATTATGTTTTAAATGGACAGTTCATAATCATTGCTGTCCGGAACAAATTTTAGTTTTTTAGCAACCATTTTTTACCACAGAGAATACACAGATAAAATTTCCCGCAGATCCCGCAGAGTATTTCAAAATATCAATATTGCTTAATGAATGTTTATATAGAAAAATACTAAGTTTCCATCTCCGCAAATCCCGCTGAAAATTCTCTGCAGATATTATCTGTGAGATCTGCGGATATGTAAAACAATGGTTGAGATACGGATTCGTATTGCAATTGTAATCATGTATTGTACTCTGCGCATTCTGTGGGAAAATAAGCACAGATTCTCCTTGCAGAAAAATACTCATGATGCAACCTGACAGTATTAGAAACCTGATCCCGGACAATAATGAATCATAATAAGGAATTATCAATTCTGATTTAAAAAAAAATAAAGCATGAATGCTGTGACCGGATATAAAATCGTATTGAATGATATGGTATATGTTGTGAACAACTCAGAAATGGATTTAGATAGATTTGAACATTCTCAAATTAGCGTATCTGTAATTCAGTTTTCCGTACATTTATTGAATCCGATATATATTTGATTTTAGCTATGAAGATCACATGTTTGATAATTGATGATGAACCCTTGGCCAGAAAGCGTTTGCTTAACCTGGTCAAAGATCTGGATACACTTGAAGTGCTCGCTGAATGCAGCACCGGAAAAGAGGCCATAGAAAAGATAGATGCGCTTAAGCCCGGATTGGTTTTTCTGGATATCCAGATGAAAGACATGAGCGGCTTTGATGTATTGGAAAAAATTGAATATAAACCCTTGGTCATATTTGTATCTGCTTTTGATGAATTCGCCATAAAAGCTTTTGAGTTTTTAGCATTTGATTATTTATTGAAGCCCTATAAAAAAGAACGCTTTCTTCAATCGGTTAATAATGCAATCAAACATTTTGAAGAAAAGAACCCTATTCATAAATCAGGGATAGAAGAACTACTTAAATATGTTAAAGCATCTGTAAAAGAAAGTGGAAGTAAAATAGAGCAACACAGGATCCCGGTAAAGACAGGCAATTCAGTCTCTTTTATCAACATGGCTGATGTAAAATATATTATCGCATCAGGTACCTATGTGGATATCTATACTCCGAAAAAAACTTTTGTACATAGGGTTACATTGACAAAATTACTTGAAGATATTCATGATCCGGATTTGATACGGGTTCATCGTTCCGCAATTGTAAATATTAATTTCATCGAAAAATTAATTTATGCCAATTTTGGAGAGATCACAATTAAGATGACAGATGGAAAGCAATTGAGAGTGAGTAAAAGTTATAAGAAAGAATTTCGAATAAAAATGGGAGTATAGCATGAGAAAGAAGTTCATAGATCTTAAATTGTTCATGTATGTGGCGCTGTTCTATACCATCACCCTGCTGATAGATCTGGCGAGAAAAACATACTGGAAACTGGATGGCTCATTTTATCAAACTCTAGGCTGGAAAGATCTAATTCTGCAAACTATCGTTTTGGATTGGGTGATAGTTCTCAGCTTCATGACATTCGTCATATACCTTACCCGAAGAATGTTTGAAAAAAAGTTGAATTGGAAGCTCATCATTCTGGTTCATTTGAGTTTTTCATTTTTACTTGGAATTTTTTCATTTGCGTTTGCCGGATTTATCTTGATGCTGTTCGGGACATATACGTTTGATCAGGTCTTGAAAAATTTATCCATTGACCATTACATGTCGGTTATAGACATCAATTTCCTGGCTTACTTTTCAATGATCGGTATCGTTTATATATACTTCTATATCGATGAGATCAAAAACGTAGAGCAACAAAAAGCGCAATTAAAAGTGAATCTGGCAGAAACAAAATTCAAGATCCTGGAAACGCAATTGCATCCTCACTTTATGTTCAATACCTTAAACAGCATCTCCTCACTGATAGAGGTCGATAAAGAAAGATCTCAAAACTTGATCGCCGATTTTGGTGATCTTTTCAGAGCTATTTTATCAAGCAAGGATGAAAACGTGATAAGGCTGGAAGATGAGTTAAACAGATCCGGAAAATATCTGGACATCGTTACTGTTCGTTTTTCAGATCATCTGGAGATCCGTAAATCAATCGAACCCGGACTTGAAAACGCTTTGGTCCCTGTTATGCTCCTACAGCCCATCCTGGAGAATGCCATCAAGTATGGATACTCATATAACAATACCGAATTGCTTATAGATCTCCGAATTTACACCAAAGACAATTATTTATTTTTCCATATTCAGAATAATGGTGCCCTATTAAAACAGGATCTTAGCGACCTGATGAAAAACGGAATTGGTCTGAGCAATACGCGTGAACGTTTGGCTTTTTTATATGGGGATGATTTCGAATTC
>JBBKWX010000146.1:0-18330 GCA_037969175.1 Bacteroidia bacterium
TTGTAGGTGATTGAGAAACAGAATTCACACGAACTCCTTTTGATTTCCCATAATTATATCCGTAAGATCTTACTATTGATTCGAGCAATGCTTTAGCATCCGCCATATCGTTATAATCCGGGAATACACGTTGTGCCGCAATGTAACTTAAAGCAACCACTGATCCACCTTTTGCAATTGCATCAAGTTTCATTGCAGTTTGCAATACACGATGCAAAGACATGGCTGATATATCCAGGGTTTTATGGAAATAATCATAATCAAGATCAGTATAAGGTTTCCCTTTTCTCACATTAGGTGACATTCCAACAGAATGTAAAACGAAGTCTACAGGTCCGCCTAAAATCTCAACGCTTTTAGTAAAAAGATTTTCAAGATCAACCATATTGGTAACATCAGCTCCAATTACTGTCGCATTACACTTTTCAGCAAGATTATTAATGGTACCCATTCTCAAAGCAACAGGCGCATTGGTCAATGTAAAAATTGCACCTTCGGCATGGGCCAATTCAGCTACTTTCCATGCAATTGAATTTTCATCCAATGCTCCAAAAATGATCCCTTTTTTACCTTTTAACAAATTATAAGACATATATCTTTGGTTTATATTAGGGTTCAAATGTACGCTTTTATACTATTTAGCCAATTCTTGCAATTTAACAAAATGTTCAGAAACTTTATGAAACTGTCAGGGCTAATAATTTTATGTATATTAATGCTTTCTAAATGGCTTGCATATCAATTTAAAACTAACATTTATTTTATTCGGCTAAATAAGACTTGTGATCTGGCTATTTGTACTTTTAGGTTTAATTGTATCACCATTGGTTCCTTTGCTTTTCAAGTTAGGAGGGAATAAAACAGGCTATTTTATTGCTTTGATTCCATTGGCTGTTTTTGTTTATTTTTTCAGCCTAATACCTGTCATTTCTGCCGGAGAAATTATTACTGAAAAACATCATTGGATCCCTGCTTTTGGTATTGGATTGAATTTCCTGTTGGATGGGCTTTCTCTGCTATTTGCATTAATGATCTCAGGGATAGGAACATTGGTGTTTCTATATTCCGGATCCTATATGTATTCAGAGGAATACAAAGTCAGGTTCTTTTCCTTCCTTTTAATTTTCATGACAGCAATGCTGGGTGTTGTGTTATCTGATGATTTGATTGCACTTTTTCTTTTTTGGGAATTAACTTCATTGACCTCTTTCTTTCTTATTGGATATAAGAGCAATAGTGAAAAATCACAATACGCGGCTTTACAAGCATTGCTTGTTACGGGTTTAGGGGGAATGTTTCTCTTTGGGGCATTTATATATATTGAATATTACACCGGCACATTTACTATTTCTGAGATTTTATCTACCGGATTTGATCTAAGAGGCAGTCATCTTTATCCATGGTTGCTGGCTTTTTTGTTTCTCGGGGCATTTACAAAATCGGCACAGGTTCCGTTTCATTTCTGGTTACCCAATGCAATGGAAGCCCCTACTCCCGTAAGTGCGTACCTGCATTCTGCTACTATGGTCAAGGCAGGTGTCTATCTGGTAGCCAGATTCAATCCAATCTTGGGCGAGCATATTTATTGGAATAACACACTTTTGATCTTCGGAGCAACTACTATGATCATAGGCGCTTTTCTCTCCTTATATCAGGTTGATATGAAACGGATTCTGGCATATTCGACACTGAGTGCACTGGGTATATTGATGTTTACTTTGTCTTTTGGTAATGAGGGGATCATTGCTGCTGTATTGTTTCTTTTTATTCACTCATTATACAAAGGGTCTCTGTTTTTACTTGCAGGAGCTGTTGATCATAGTGCCGGTAGCAGGAATATAACACAACTGGGAGGCTTAATGAAACCCTTGCCATTGCTTGGGATCATCGCTATGATGGGTGTACTTGCTCATGCCGGATTGCCACCCTTCCTTGCTTTTATTGGAAAAGAGGAATTATATAGCGCTGCTGTTTCAAGATCAGAAATCATGTACTTGTCTATAGGACTGATCATTATGACCAAGATAATGCTGTTTGCTTCCGGATTTCAAGCCGGTTGGAAACCATTTTCTGGAAACAGGATCTTGTTACCTGAAGGCCAAGAGATCCATAAGCCATCCTGGTTTCTAATGATTCCTCCCTTACTTTTAGGTTCATTAGGACTACTTTTTGGAATTTTCCCGGGACTTATCGGTACATCTTTGATCGATCCGGCGGCTTCGGCCATTTCAGGAACTATTATGAAAAGTAGTCTTGGTTTATGGCATGGCTATTCATGGTTAATTCCCGCAACTTTGGTTACTTATGGGCTGGGATATTTACTTTTTCGGGCAAAATTATATCTTCAAAAAGATTCAGCTTTTTTCAAACAGGCAGAACGAGCTTTCTCGTCCTGGATCTATGATCTAAAGTTAAAAGCGTTTGATCTGGCTTCATATAAGATCACAAAGTTATTACAGAATGGATATTTGAGATTTTATTTGATCACCATATTGTTGGTGATGATATTAGGACTAGGATCTACTATGATCTTAAAGGGACCTTTTGAGAGTGTAAGAATGAACTTCGAAGGAGCTCGTTTTTACGAATTCATAGTGGCAGGTTTGATCGGAATAGGAACTTTGGGTGCTATCCTGGCTACTGCCCGTTTATCTGCTGTGGCTGCTCTTGGGGTTGTGGGTTTTGGAGTTTCACTTTTGTTTATTTTATTCGGTGCACCTGATATTGCACTCACACAATTTACAATAGATACCTTATCCGTTTTGTTATTTGTACTTGTTCTTTACAGACTTCCCCGGTTTTTTAATTTTTCATCTAAAGCAGTACATATCCGAGATATAATTATCTCGATCGTGAGTGGAGCTATGATCACTTTACTGATCCTTTTTGTCTTAAATGAAACCAAGCAGAGTAAGGTATCCCAATATTATGCAAGCAACAGTTATATTCTTGCTAAGGGCAAGAACGTGGTGAATGTTATTCTGGTTGATTTCAGAGGCGCTGACACTTTGGTTGAGATCACTGTTTTGGCAATTGCCGCAATTGGCGTTTATTCTTTGTTAAAATTAAAAAGTAAGGAGGATGAACTATGAAATCAATTGTATTGCAAACAACTTCAAAGCTTTTACTTCCATTATTGTTACTCTTCTCATTCTTCTTGCTTGTGAGAGGGCATAATGAACCGGGTGGAGGATTTGTAGGAGGCTTAGTTGCATCAGCAGCCTTCTCCCTTTATGCTATTGCGTTTGGAATGAGAAAGGCGCGGCATACCTTGGGTATTCCTCCGGGTATTTTAATTGGAAGTGGATTACTTACAAGTCTGATTGCTGGAGTACTCCCGCTTTTTTTTGGAGAGCCGTTCTTAACAGCAATGTGGAGCATTATTGAGATTCCTGTAATTGGAAAACTGAGTACCCCCCTCCTATTTGATATTGGTGTTTATCAGGTTGTATTGGGAGTAACACTTGTCATCATTTTAACATTGGGAGACGAATAGATGGAAGTATTAATGGCAATATTGATCGGAGGTTTATATGCAGGTGGACTGTATATGATGCTTAGGAGAAGCATGGTAAAGATGTTAATTGGATTGTTGATACTTAGCAGTGCTGCTAATTTATTGATATTTGTTATCAATGGACTTGAAAGAGGGCGTCCTCCTATTATTGACGAACATGCTATGGCGCTGAGTGGGCAATATGCTGATCCATTACCTCAGGCCTTGATCTTAACAGCAATTGTAATCAGTTTTGGTGTTCAAGCATTTGCTATTATTCTGATCAAGAAAGTATATCAAAAAACCGGAACGGATGATCTGGATCAATTAAGATCTACAGACACTTTTTAAATATGAATTTTTCAGAAAACCATAACCTGATAATCGTACTTCCTTTGTTGGTCCCAATGCTGACTGGGATTATCTGTCTCCTTTTTTGGTGGAGACAAAAATTTCAGAAGGGAATTCATTTGGTCGGTGGAGTTTTAACATTGATCGCCAGTTTAATTCTTTTCTATAATGTTTGGGAAAACGGAATGATCGTTAGTACTATCGGGTCGTGGCCTGTACCATTCGGGATAGTATATGCTGCTGATCTACTTAGTGCTACACTTGTTCTTTTAACCGGGATCGTTGGGTTTTGTGTTGGGATATATGCTTTGGTTGATATTGATAACGAACGCAAAAAGTTTGGATTTTTCATTCTTTACCATTTTTTGATCTTCGGAGTGAATGGCGCATTTCTTACAGGTGATATTTTTAATCTGTATGTCTGGTTTGAGGTAATGCTCATCTCATCATTTGTATTGTTGGCATTGGGTAGTGAGAAAGCTCAGCTTGAAGGTGCCATTAAATATGTAACCATTAATCTTGTGAGTAGTGTGCTTTTCCTTACAGCTGTCGGTATGTTATATGGAATGGCCGGGAGCCTTAATATGGCTGATCTGGCGCTCATCGTTCCACTGCTGGAACATCAGGGGCTCGTCACATTGATCGGTATTCTATTCATTATATCCTTTGGAATTAAAGCAGCATTATTTCCATTATTCTTTTGGTTGCCTGCCTCCTATCATACGCCTCCATCATCAGTAAGCGCAATATTTGCCGGATTGCTGACAAAAGTTGGCGTATATGCATTGCTCCGAACATTTAGCATGATCTTTATTTTCGATCAGGATTATACGCATGAAATATTGATAGTACTGGCCGGTGCAACGATGCTTGCCGGCATCATGGGTGCTTTTACCCAACCCGATCTCAGGCGATTGTTTGCCTTTCTGGTGGTGAGTCACATTGGATATTTGGTGATGGGAATAGGACTTATGACCAGTCTGGCATTGACAGGCGCTTTCTTTTATTTAATTCATGATATTCTGATTAAAACAAATATGTTTATGTTGAGTGGAATGGTGAGGAGAATGGGTGGTTCGAATTTGATGTCGCAAGTTGGTGGTTTATATAAAGCCAGACCCTATTTCGCATTGTTGTTTGGAGTGATCATATTGAGTCTTGCCGGAATTCCTCCTTTGAGCGGGTTTTGGGGTAAACTGATACTTATTAAAGCGGCGCTTGATGAGGGTGCATTCGGTATAGCTGCTGTAGCTTTGATCACCGGTTTTCTCACACTGTATGTTGTGATGAAGGTATGGATCGATCTATTTTGGAAAAGCCAGCCTGTAGATGAATTATTCAAAGCGCCTGATGAATATACGCTGCTTCCAATGGCCTCTAAAATGGCACTTGTAACTCCAGTCATAATATTAACTTTATTATCATTAGGGATAGGATTTGGAGCTGAACATGTTCTTGCACTTTCTGAAAGAATAGCTTCACAAATAATCGATCCAATGTATTATATTGAACATGTGAATGGTCTTAGTAAATGAAAGCTTTTTCTCTCAATATCATCCTCACATTTGTTTGGGTCTCACTGACCGGAGTATTTGATATCACGAACTTTCTCATCGGTTTTGGGATAAACTATATGGTGATTTGGCTAAGTACAGGACTTGACGATACCACCGGATATTTTAAGAAGATCCCTTTGATACTTAATTTCGGTTTTTACTTCATGTGGGAAATTATCAAAGCTAACTACCAATTAACCTATGATATCTTAACTCCTACTCATAAAATGAATCCTGCGATCATTGGGATACCTATGGATGCTAAATCAGATATAGAGATCGCATTGTTAGCAAACCTGATCACACTTACACCCGGAACTTTAACAATAGATGTAAGTACTGATAAGAAAACCATTTATGTACATACAATGTATCTTAAAGATAAACAGAGCTTTATAGATGAAATTAAATTGGGTTTAGAACAGAAAATACTTCAAATTGTAAGATGATAGATTTAGATTTTTGGATCAGTTTTTTGATAATGCCGATACTTGGAATATCAGTTATTTTGGTTTTTATGCGATTTTTGATCGGGCCAAGTATTTCTGACAGGGTGGTCAGTCTGGATCTTTTAGTGACAGTTGGAATTGGACTTATAATAACCTATTGTATACTGGTAAAGGAAACAGTTTTTATAGATTTTGCATTGATATTGGCCTTGCTGGGCTTTCTAAGCACTGTGGCATTTGCATATTATATTGAAAAAAAGGGAGAGAAATGATAGATCTTATTACACTATTTTTTCTGTTTTCAGGATCTCTCCTGATCCTGATAGCCGGCATAGGAATCCTTAGAATGCCGGATGTATTTATGCGTGCGTCAGCTGTTACTAAAGCAGGCACAGTAGGTGTTGGATTAATCCTTACAGGATTTATTATTTATTATCTGGATTTTGAGTTGAGTGCCAGATCTTTGGCAATTGTGCTTTTTATTGCAATTACCAGCCCGGTTGGCGCACATATGATCGGCAGAGCGGCTTATATTATGGGTGATAAACTTTGGGAAGCTACTGTCCGGGATGATTTGAAGGGTAAGTTTGATCCTGAAAAGCATGAAATTAAAAGCAATGAAAATGAGGATCAGAGCTAGCTCCGTAACAATTCTTTCGCATTTTCAATTGCAACAGCACTAGGATTATCTCCTCCCAACATTTTAGCAATCTCTACAATTCGTTCTTCTTCTTTCAGTTTCTTGATTCTTGTCAATGTATTTTCACCTGATTGATCCTTATAAACAAAGAAATGCACATCACCACGTGTTGCAATTTGCGGCAAATGTGTAATGGAAATCACCTGAATATCTTTTGCAAGAGCTTTGATCCGATCACCCATTTTGAGTGCAACTTCACCTGAAACTCCGGTGTCGATCTCATCAAAGATCAAGGTTGATAATTTATTATTTTTTGCAATGATTCCTTTCAGACAAAGCATGAGTCTGCTTAATTCTCCTCCTGAAGCAACTTTAGAGATCTCTCTGGGAATCACTCCCTTATTAGCTGAAAATAAAAATTCAACTTTGTCTATACCATCCGGACCAAATGTATTATTTGGGGCATGAATCAAGTTTATTTTGATCTTAGAATTAGGCATACCAAGTTCATGTAGATCTGCTTCCAGGGAACCGGATATTTCGGGAATAACACCTTCTCTTTGTTTGCGGATTATTAGTCCAATTCTATCCAGATCAGAGATTAGTTCATTGAGGCGAACTTCCAGTTTTGTAATTTGAGAATCAAGGTCGTCTGAAGCAAGTAGTTTATTAGAGATCACATTGCGCAAGTCAAGTAATTCTTCAATTGATTCAAGACGATGTTTTTGTTGTAAATGATAGATCCGATCCAGTTTTTCAGAAATTATTTCAAGCTGTCCGGGATCAGATTTAATTTCTGAGCCGGCATCCTCAATCTCTGAAACCAGATCACGAAGTTCGATCAACATACTTTTCAAACGCTGCTCAATTTCTTGAAATCTGGGATGATAAGAAGAGATAGACGTAGCAGACTGTATAGCTTCACTTAACTTTGGACTTATTGAATATTGATCATCGTCAAGCAAATTTGAAATCCGAGCTAAATTTTCTGCTATTTTTTCAGCATTATTCAACACATCTCTTTCCAGTTCCAAATTAGATTGAGAGACCTTATCCAATTTTGCTGCATCGAGCTCATCAAACTGAAATTGTAAATAATCCTTTTCTGAAACGGCTCTCGCTTGTTCATTTTTGAGGATCTGAAGTTCTTTTATAGTAAGAACATATTCATTGTAGAGTCTACGATAGTTGAGCAAACTGTCAGCATGATCTGCCATGACATCAATAACACTCATTTGAAAAGAAGAGTCAGACAGCAATAAAGTTTCATGCTGAGAGTGGATATCGACCAAAACATTTCCGATCTCTTTCAATGCAGAAAGATTAACCGGAGTGTCATTGATAAATGCTCTGCTTTTTCCTTCAGGACTGATCTCCCTGCGAAGTAAAGTTATATCCTGATAATCCAGATCATACAATACGAAAAAAGGTTTAAGGTCATAATTTGTGATAAAGAATGATCCTTCAACAATACATTTACGTTTCTGGTCCAGAAGCGATTTTGTATCTGCTCTTTGCCCAAGTATAAGTGATAATGCTCCTAAAAGAATGGATTTCCCGGCACCGGTTTCCCCGGTGATGATAGACAAACCCGTATCAAATCGGATATCCAATTCATCAATAAGTGCATAATTTTTTACGACCAGGCGTTGTAGCATGATTTTGATAATTTCTCCGGAAAATCAGGTATAAAGTTAATTTAAAAGGCAGTCAATATTATTTTGAACTGTTGATTTTCGCATATTTAGTGGAATTAACAGGATCCACTTCATTCAATAAATTAACTACTCTCGATTTTTCATCCGGGTAGGCTTCGGAGAAAATATTTACGAGTTCATCCGGTTTCGCATTAAAAAACATGATTTCTATGATAGAGCCGGGTTTGTCTTTATGAACTTTACGAACCAGATCCAGACTTTCCATGATCTCAATTCTCGCATCATCTTTATTATCCGACATGATATCAAGACCTTTTCTATGATATTGATAGGATGCTTGTCTTATAGGACGATAAGCGGGATTTAATAAATTTTCAGTTATCCAATATCTGTTTCTCGTATTTTCGAAAGCTTTCCAACCTTTGAAAGGAATGTTCTGGGCATAATTCACAATGTTTTGTGCCTTCAGGAAATACGGAGTTCCGGCTAAAGGAGAGTATGAATCATAATCCATTCCTATTATCAGATAGGCATAGTAAGCCAATAATGAAGTTAGGTTGGATGTATATCCATTTTCTGAAAATTCAAGTGATTGATACTCCAGGTATTTTATGTTAAAGTTGTCATCGAGAGCACTCAACGCAGGTGAATTATAAGATGTTTTAAAAATGGGCCTTCTGGATTGAACCTGAATTGTTCCTTCAAATTCATCACTGGAGATCTTCTTATTGAAAGTGATGAGAATACTGCACTCTATCCTTTCTTCCGGCTTAAAAACATCTTCTGTCCATTTCCTTGTATTAAGGAATTCGTAAGCACTTTGCTGTAGGGTCTCAAAGACCTTTTTGTCTGTCCCTGTAATTCCCGGTGCCATCACTTGTACGGTACAATTTAATTCCTGAGCCCGAAGTTCAAGTCCTGAAACAAATAGGAATAATATTAGAAGTCTATTTTTCAAAGTAAGTATGGATGATCGTTTCAACAATGTCTTGAGCAATTTCTGATTTAGGTTTGAGATCAAATTTATGGATTTTGCCGGATGATTCTATTAAAGTTATTTTATTGGTGTCGCTGCCAAAACCGGCTCCCTGGTCATTCAATGAATTCAGAACGATCATATCCAGCTTTTTGGTATCCAGTTTCTTTTTTGCATTCGCAATTTCATTATTTGTTTCCAATGCAAAACCAACGATGATCTGATTTTTCTTCCTGTTTAATGAAAGCGTTTTTAGAATATCAGGATTTTCTGTCATGGTGATCACCATTTCTTTTTTTCCTTCTTTCTTGATCTTTTTTTCTGATGGATTTTCAGGAGTAAAGTCTGCAACAGCAGCCGTCATGATCATCAGATCCATTTTGCCAGCCAACTTTTTACAAGCCTTAAACATTTCTTGTCCGGTTTCAATATCTGTCCTGCGGATAAAAGGATGTGTTATACTCAATGAAGTGGGGCCGGTTACAAGTTCTACTTCAGCACCAGCTTTAGCGAGTTGTAATGCTATTGCAAACCCCATTTTACCGGAAGATCTGTTACCCACAAATCTGACAGGGTCAATGGGTTCGTAGGTAGGTCCGGCAGTCACCAATGCACGTTTTCCGGATAAAGGGAGATTTGACTTAAAATATTTTTCAATAAATTTCAAGATCTTTTCCGGCTCTTCCATCCTGCCCTCACCTTCCATACCTGAAGCCAGCAACCCTTTGGTAGCAGGAATTATTGCATTCCCTCTTTTGCGAAGTATATCCAAATTATGTTTGACTGATTCATGAGCATACATTTCAAGATCCATTGCCGGGGCAATAATGACAGGACAGGGAGCTGAAAGGTAGACTGCAAGTAGCAGATTATCACACATGCCTGTTGCCATCTTGGCTAAGGTGTTTGCCGTAAGTGGTGCCAGAATTATGAGGTCTGCCCAGTTGCCCAGCTCTATGTGGTTAGTCCACTCCCCTTCTTTTCCTTTTGTAAAGTGAACAGGTGCCGGATTACCGGTGAGCGTAGAAAAAGTCAACTGAGACACAAATTCAATAGAATCAGGTGTCATAACCACTCTAACATCTGCTCCGGCTTTTACCAACAGCCTGGCCAGAAAAGCAGCTTTATAAGCTGCGATGCTTGCAGTGACACCAAGTATTATTTTCTTTCCGGCTAGCATAAAAAAAGGCCGGCATTACCGGCCCTTGTTATGGATTATTTAGTCTCTTGCCGGGTTCCTGTGGTAGATTTTACCATCAAGGAATTCGTCAATAGCAATAAGCGTAGGCTTTGGAAGACGCTCATAATGCTTAGATATCTCAATTTGTTCGCGATTTTCGAAAACTTCTTCAAGATTATCTGATGATGAAGAAAACTCAGCAAGCTTGCCATTTAATTCTTCTTTCATTTCAAGACCAATTTGGTTAGCTCTTTTTGCAATTGTCACCAGGGTCTCATAAAGATTATCGTGATCACCTGTGAAATTTGCTACGTCACGGGTAACTGTAGTATTGGTTGAAGCCTTGTAACTCATGTTATATAGTTGTTTTTGTATTAGTATTTTTTTCTATTTGCTTATTGATGTCTGCTTTAAGCCCTGTAATTTCCTTTATGTATTTACTTTCTGGAAAAGCAGAAATAAATTCAACACAAGCATCATCTGCTTCTATCAATCGTTCTTGTTTTTTAGTTTCAATACTTTTATTTGCATAAATATATGAAGCTTTGGCAGCATAAAATAAGCAATCCTCCGTATAGATCGATGCAGGGTAAGAACGAATTACATTTCTAAATGAATAAACAGAAGATCTGTAATCTTCCTGGAAATAATACATCTTAGCAAGCTCAAATGCTTTAGTTTCAAGCTTAAACCTCAATCTGTCCATCAGTTCATTACTTTGAGTAACTCTCGGACTATTGGGGTATTTATTAATATAAAGCTGTAATTTATTTATTGCTTTATAGGTATTTGTCTGATCTAATGAATAGATTGGGCTATCCAGAAAATAGCAATATGCATTCATAAACTGACATTCTTCAGTATAGCTACTTGAAGGAAAGGATTCTACGAAATTTTCAAAGTGATATGCAGCTGCTTCAAAATTTCCAAGATGATAATAACTGTAAGCAAAGTAATAATAGGCTTTTTCACCTTTAGAAGTACCTCTATATACCGGAACCAACTCTTCAAGAATTGGTAAAGCCTTATAATATTCTCCTTTTTCGTAATATTTTACAGCAGCTTCATATTTCTTTGGCATATCCGTACTCTTCAGGAGACGCTGATAGCCGGAACAGGACGTTAAAACTAACGAGCTGATAATCAGTATAAATAAATAAGAAATGAAGCCTTGTTTTTGGAACATCGCGCAAAGATATAAAAGATTTAGTAATTGTGCTTTAATAAAGCCTTAATTGAGAACTCAGGAGTATATTTCTTGTTTTGTAAATAACATTAAAAAATTAACTTTGCGGCTTCTCAGTCCCCCTTTAGGGGAGAAAAACATTAAACGTGGATCTGTTTCAAAAATTACTTAACAATCGTGGGCCTTTAGGAAAACATGCTAAAGACGTACATGGCTATTTCACATTCCCCAAGTTAGAAGGGGATATCAGTAACAAAATGATCTTCCGTGGTAAGGAGAGATTAGTTTGGAGTTTGAACAATTACCTGGGGTTGGCGAATCATCCGGAAGTACGCAAAGCAGATTCTGATGCTGCTACAGAATTCGGTATGGCTATGCCAATGGGTGCACGTATGATGTCAGGAAATTCAAATCAACACGAACAGTTAGAGAATGAATTAAGTTCATTCATGGGTAAGGAAGATACGATCCTTTTGAACTTCGGTTATCAGGGAATGGTATCTGCCATTGATGCATTAGTTGATCGTCATGATGTTATCGTATATGATTCTGAATCACATGCATGTATCATTGACGGTTTAAGATTACATATGGGGAAACGATTTGTTTTTCCTCATAACGATATTGATAATTTAGAAAAGCAACTTGAACGCGCTACCAAATTGGTTGGCGTAAGTGGCGGTGCTATCCTTGTAATTTCCGAAGGTGTTTTTGGTATGTCAGGAGATCAGGGAAAATTGAAAGAAATTGTTTCACTGAAAAATAAATTTGAATTTCGTTTATTTGTTGATGATGCACATGGTTTTGGTACCATGGGACCTACAGGTGCCGGTACTGGAGAAGAGCAAGGAGTTCAGGAAGGGATAGATATTTACTTTGGAACGTTTGCAAAAGCGATGGCGAGTATTGGAGGATTCATTTCAAGTAATGAACAAGTAGTAGAATATCTGCGCTACAATATGAGGTCTCAGATCTTCGCAAAAGCATTACCAATGCCTTTAGTTGTAGGTGCTTTAAAAAGACTTGAATTATTAAGAAGCAAACCTGAATTAAGAAAACAACTTTGGGATATGGTAAACATGCTGCAAAGTGGTTTGCGTGAAGCCGGATTTGAAATTGGCGCAACAAATAGCCCTGTAACTCCTGTGTTTCTGAATGGCGCAATTCCGGAAGCAACAAATATGATACTTGATCTTAGAGAGAATTACGATATTTTTTGTTCAATGGTGGTTTACCCTGTTGTTCCAAAAGATGTGATCATGCTAAGATTAATTCCAACTGCTACACATACTGCAGAAGATGTCAAATATACGATTGACACTTTTAGAAAAGTAAAGCAGAATTTAGAAGAGGGTAAATATAGTACCGAGAATATAGTAAGAGCTTAATTTTAATTTTAACATTTTTTAATTTAATCATTATGAAAAAATTTCAAGAACTAAAAAGTATGATCGCTTCTATCGAGGCTGATGTAGAAAAATTTTATGACAAAGGAAACAGTGCTGCCGGTACTCGTATCCGTGGTGCAATGCAAGATTTGAAAAACAAAGCTCAAGAAATCCGTCTTGAAGTGCAGGACATCAAAAACAAAGCATAATTAGCATTGTTTAAATAAAAAAAGCCGTTCCAATTTGTGGAACGGCTTTTTTTATAGAAGAATAATTTATGCAAGATTTGCTATCTCTTTTTGTAAGCTCTTACTAACTTGTACCAAGGGCAATCTCAAATATTCTTTACATATACCTTGACTAGCCAGAGCAACTTTTATTCCTGCAGGATTACCTTCTTTAAAAAGCAGACCGATCAATGGGAAAACAGAGTAATGTAATTCTTTAGCTTTATCAAATTTTCCTTTTCTGGCCAGTCTTACCATTTCCGAAAATTCAGCAGGTTTAGCGTTAGCAACAACAGAGATAACACCATCGGCACCACAAGCGATCATTGGTAACGTAAGCGAATCATCACCCGATAACACAATAAAATTATCCGGTTTTTTATAAATGATTTCCATCACTTGCTCAAGATTTCCGGATGCTTCCTTGATCCCAATTATATTAGTAAAATCTTTTGCTAATTGCAGAACTGTTGATGGTGATATATTTGACGCAGTTCTACCAGGTACATTATATAAAATGATAGGCAGCGAAGTATTTTCTGCAATCATTTTATAATGTTCATAGATCCCTTTTTGGCTGGGTTTATTATAATAGGGAGAAACGGAAAGTATAGCATCAACACCTTCCAGAGGATAGGTTTTCAGGCATTCCACAATATGCATAGTATTGTTTCCTCCAAGGCCAAGAACAACAGGTAATTTTCCATTATTGACTTCAATAACCATAGAGAGAACAGCAAGTTTCTCATTGGTACTCATGGTTGCTGTTTCGCCGGTTGTGCCCAGAGGAACCAAAAATTCAGCTTTCCCTTTTATTATATTCTTAACTAAAGATTCAAGACTTTTGAAATCAATGCTACCATCTTTGTGGAATGGAGTTACTAAGGCAACTCCGGTTCCGGTAAAATTCTTAATCTTCATTTGCTCTAATAATATTCATATAATGATCAACCTGATGGATCATATGTTTTAAATTTTTATCTCCTTTTAGATCTATTAACAGATCATAAAATGAAGTATTTCCTTCGGTAAAGGTACCTATTCTAAATTTGGCTTTTGAAAGAGCTGAAATGTATTGCAAAGGAAAATTTCTTCCAGAGCATAAATTGATGAGAATATCAAACTCTGTATTGATGAAATTGGTCACGACAGATCCCTTTGGAACCATATACCAATTGAGGTCACGACGTGTAAAGAAATCCAATCCAAGTTTTGCAAATTGCATTTGTGGCAGGTCTTTTTTATCTACAAAACCTAAAGCAAGAACTTCTTTATGCCTGGCCCGAATATCTTTGACATAATTTTTTACGATATCATAACTCTGCATTTCAGAGGCATCGTATAGAATGCCAATGCTACGGGCTTGTTCAAAACCCATGAACTGCCTTTTTCTCTTTAGTGCCTTTAATTGCCTGAGGAACAAATATCGTCCTATTCGGCCCCTGAGTTTTCGTTCGAAGCTCATATTAGCAAATGTAAGAATTCATCTTCCGATATCATGTTAGTTCCCAATGCTTCTGCTTTTTGTATTTTACTTGGTCCGGCTTCAGATCCCGCAATTAAAAATGAAGTTTTTGATGAAATAGAAGAGGATACTTTGCCTCCATTTCGTTCAATAATATTTTTTAATTCATCTCTGGAATGTTTCTCAAAAACCCCGCTGATCACAAAACTTTTTCCTTTCAGTTTATCTCCCGAAAGTTCTTTTTCTGATTCACTGATCTCCAATTTAACATTAGCTAGACGCAATTTATCAATAAGATTTATATTCTCCTCTTTATGAAACCAATTGACAACACTTTCTGCAATTTTATCTCCTATTTCGGGTATTTCTATTAAATCCTGAAATGAAGCTTTTGATATAGCTTCGATACTCATCAGATGTCGGGCTAACTTTTTCGCAACCGTATCGCCCACATATCGAATTCCTAATCCGAACAACACACGTTCAAAAGGAACATTTTTAGATTCTTCAATTCCTGATAAGAGATTAGTTATTCCTTTTTCTTTAAAACTGACCTTGTTTTCTTCTTCAGATTCTATATTGCTCAAAGATTCTTCATTCAAGGAATAAATGTCAGCATAATTCCGGATCAATCCTTTGTTATACAAAAAATCTATTTTTGCTTCACCCAATGAATCTATATTCATTGCTTTTCTGCCCACAAAATGCTCGATCTTACCTTTGATCTGCGGAGGGCAGCCGGATTCATTGGGACAGTAATGCGAGGCTTCTCCTTCTTTTCGCTCAAGCTCTGTATCACATTCAGGACAGTGTGTGATATATTTGATAGCTTCAGTATCCGGTTCACGTTTGGAAAGATCTACACCAGTTATTTTTGGAATTATCTCTCCTCCTTTTTCAACAAATACAGTATCCCCTTCATGAAGCTCAAGCTTCTCAATAATATCTGCATTGTGCAAAGAAGCTCTTCGAACAGTTGTACCTGCCAGTTGAACCGGTTCTAAATTGGCAACCGGTGTGATTGCACCTGTCCTTCCTACCTGATAATCTATAGAAATGAGTTTGGTACTTCCTGATTCAGCTTTATATTTATACGAGATAGCCCAACGAGGTGATTTTGCAGTAAAGCCAAGTTCGTCCTGTTGAGCAAGCTTATTTATCTTGATTACGACGCCATCAATATCAAATGGTAAAGAATGACGTCCTGTTTCCCATTGATGTATATAATCCAAAACATCTTCAAATGTTGTACAAACTGCCATTTGATCGGAAGTTTTTAAACCCCATTTCTTAAGTGAACGAATACTTTCATTATGGGTAGTGAACAAATTTTGATCACTATAAAGTGCATAAATAAATGAATCCAATTTTCTACTTGCAACGACTTTTGAATCCTGCATTTTCAAAGTTCCTGAAGCTGTGTTTCTGGGATTTGCAAGTGCCGGTTCACCAATATCTAAACGTTCTTCATTGAGTTTGTCAAAAACAGATCTGTACATCAGGATCTCACCTCTGGCTTCAAATTCGGTTGGCCAATCATTCCCTCTAAGCTTTAATGGAATGCTCTTAATTGTTTTGACATTAGTAGTTACATCATCCCCCTGTATTCCATCACCGCGTGTTAATGCCTTGCTTAATTTTCCATCGACATACGTAAGCCCGATAGCAACACCATCAAACTTTAACTCACAAACATATTCAAACTCATCTCCAATTATTTTTCGAATCCGGGTATCAAAATCACGAAGTTCTTCTTCAGAATAGGTGTTCCCCAGACTCATCATGGGGAATTTATGTTTGACAGTTTCAAAATCTCTGGTGATCCCACCTCCTACTCTCTGGGAAGGACTTTCCGGGCTTACAAGTTCAGGGAAATCTGATTCGATCCTGATGAGTTCATTCAATAGCTGATCGAATTCAAAATCAGAAATGACCGGATCAGATTTAATATAATACAGATAGTTGTTGTGTTCTATCTTTTCTGATAAGTCCCGGATCTTTGCAATTGCTTCTTCCTTAGTCATAAAACAGAGCTATTTTCTTGCCCTAATCATACGTTCCTTTTCATTACTATCCTTGCGCAATTCAATATCTCTGAAACCCATATCATCTAATAAAGATCTGACATCAAACCCGTGCGCTTCATTGATCTCGAAAAACAAGAAACCTTCAGGCTTCAATAATTTGATCGCGATCTCTCCAATTTTTCTATAAAAGATCAAAGGATCTTCATCCGATACAAAAAGTGCAGAATGAGGTTCATGATCTTTCACATTAATATGCATTTGTGCAATTTCAGATTCTTTCACATAGGGAGGATTACTCATGATCGCATCAAATAAACCACGCTCCTCACTTGGAGTATGCAATGCCATAACATCCATATGTAACAAGCTAATATTACATTCATGCTGCATGGCATTTTCAGCAGCAGTTTTTAAAGCTTCCTGAGAAATATCTATTGCATATACGTCAGCGTTTAGTAGATTTTTGCTCATGGCTATCGCGATACACCCACTTCCTGAACCAATATCCATGATCTTACTTTTAGGAGCAAGATCGCTATGTAAGGCCCAATCGACAAGTTCTTCAGTTTCCTGACGTGGAATCAAAACAGAAGGATCTACTTTAAGTTTAAGACCGTAAAACCAGGCATGTCCCAATATATATTGAACAGGTTTTCCTTTTTCAAGATCCTTAAGGATCAATAAAAGGTCGTGTTTATTAATATCTGTAAGTTCTTGATCCTGTGAAATGAGCAAAGCATTTCCTGACAAATTCAATTTATCAGAAAGGACCATTTTTGTAATAGTGTTACTTTCTGACTCAGGATAAATGTGGCTTAGTTGATCTCTAAATTTCTCTGAAATATCTCTAATTTTCATTCAACTAATAATGCTTAAGTATGAATACGAAATTAGTGTAATTTTGGCCAAACACGAGGGGTGTCATTAATTTCTTTCAGTGAATCACGAACTATACATAAAACGTTGTTTTGAATTGGCCATTGCCGGATCAGGGAAAGTAGCTCCTAATCCAATGGTTGGCGCTGTGATCGTGCACAAAGGAAAGATCATTTCTGAAGGATACCACAGGTATTATGGAGGAGCACATGCGGAAGTAGAAGCCATAAGAGCAGTTTCAAACAAAACACTTTTAAAGGAATCAACGATCTATGTGAGTCTTGAGCCCTGTTCACACTTTGGGAAAACACCCCCTTGTACTGATCTGATCCTGGAATCAGGAATACCGGAAGTGGTTATTGCATGTCTTGATCCTAATCCCAAAGTAAGTGGTTCAGGAATCAAAAAACTGATTAATGGCGGAGTTAACGTAGTATCCGGAATATTGGAGGATGAAGCAAAGGAGTTAAACAAGCGTTTTTTCACTTCTCAAGTTAAGAAACGCCCTTATGTTATCTTAAAATGGGCGGAGAGCATTGATGGATTTATGAGTCCTTACACAACTGTTAATGGAAAACAGACAGGGTATATGATAAGTTCTGAACCAAGCCGAATCCTTGTTCACAAATGGAGAAGCGAAGAATCCAGTATACTCGTGGGTGCAGGCACAGTTATCACAGATGATCCATCTTTGAATGTAAGGTTGTGGAAAGGGAAAGACCCGATTCCTGTCATCCTTGATCCTGAAGGAATAATTCCATCCAATAGCAAAGTTTTACAACATGAAAAAGTGATTATTTTCGGACCTGATAGAACAGATATTGAGGCTGACTTCATCATACCAAAAGAAAATAT
>JBBKWX010000147.1:0-4249 GCA_037969175.1 Bacteroidia bacterium
TAATTCAAATTCCTTTTTTGGTAATTGAAATTCATGTCCTTTAAGTTTCACAATAAACTTTTCAGGGTCTATACCCATATTACCTACTTTCAAACGTTCGCCGGTTGTACTCAGCTTCCCTGCTCTTCTTAACAATCCCTTTATCCTCATTAATAAAACTCCCGGTTTGATAGGTTTTATTATATAGTCATCCGCACCAGCTTCAAATCCTGCTACCTGACTATAATCTTCTCCTCGCGCAGTTAAAAAAGCGATGACGAATTCATCTCCATACTTTGTTTTTCTTAATTCTCCGCAAAGTTCAATACCATCCATATCCGGTAACATTATATCAAGCAAAATTAATTGAGGCTTCTTGTCAACAGCTTCTTCAAGAGCTTGTTCTGCACTATTGCATGTGATCACTTCAAAACCTGATTTTCTCAAATTGTAACTTAGAAATTCAAGAATATCATTGTCATCATCCACAACAAGAATTGTATAATTAGTACTATGTGTCATACTCATAAATTAATAGCATAAAATAACGCTATGAATAATAAGCAGACATTAACTCCACATTAAATTTATCTTAATAAAGGATCTTGAGTTTCGCTATTACTTCAGATTATCGTAATAGTGTATTAACGATAAGCATAAATGCAGTTCTGACTTTTGCATCAAATCAAAAGAACATGCATAAATACATAAGACATTTTGTTATAATCTTAATTCTATTCCCAATCAGTCTTGCAGCACAAAGTGCAAGACTTTACGGTTCTTTAAGTGACAACGTCAATTCTGAACCTCTGATCGGTGCGACTATCAGACTTGAAAATACATCTATTGGCGCTATTACTGATTTGAATGGAGATTATGATATTAGAAATATTCCTGCAGGAACATACAATGTTGTTGTTTCTTTCATAGGATATCAGGCATTACATATAGCTGATATCGAATTCACAGAATCTCAAATAAAGCAAATAGATATTAAACTCGAAGCATCTACCACAGAAATTGGCTTGGTTGAGATCATTGGAACAATTAGCAAAAAAACAGTTAATGGTTTATTGATCGAACAAAAAAATTCTGCAAATGTATCAGATGGTATTTCAGGAGAGTCGATCCGGAAATCACCGGATAAAAACACGGGCGAAGTTGTCAGAAGAATAAGTGGAACAAGTGTTCAGGACAATAAGTTCGTAGTAATTCGTGGTCTCAATGATCGATACAATGCGGCTATGTTGAATGGTATCCCTCTGCCCAGCACCGAACCGGATCGCAAAGCATTTTCTTTTGAGATATTCCCGGCTGCTCTGCTAGATAATCTTGTGGTTTACAAAACCGCTACTCCAGACTTACCGGGAGATTTTGCAGGCGGAGTTATCCGCCTTACTACCAAAGATATTCCCGATCAATCAGTAATGAACCTGAGCATTGGAAGTGGATATCATTCTGTTTCAACCGGAAAAGAATATCATAGCTATAAAGGTGGTAAAACTGATTGGTTGGGAATTGACGATGGCACCAGAGCATTACATTCAGAAATTCCGGATACTAAAACTTTCCAATCAGGAACAAGCAATGATAAAATTGGATACAGTAAATATATGGGTAATGATTGGGCAATAAATGATGAACTAACACATGCTCCTACTCAAAGTCTGCAATTTTCAGCTGGCAATAAATTCAAAGTTTTGAAACATGAAATGGGATTGATCACGGCTTTAACATATTCACATGGCTCCAAAACGAATGTTTCCGAAAGAGCAGATTTTAACACAGACACCAGTAAGTTGTATTCGTACACAGATAAAAAATATTCTGAAAATACACTCTGGGGTGGGATTCTTAATCTTACATATAAACCGGCTAAAAATGTAAAGATCAGCTTCGGCAACATGATTAGCGTGAATACAGATGATGCTTTACTTGAAAGAGAAGGGCTTAATTATGAATCAGAAAGATTTGAGAAAGCAAATGCAATGACATTTACTCAGAACAAATTACATACACATTCTCTAACGATCTCTCACCCATTACCCGCAGCCGGAATTGAAATGAAATGGGATATTGGTTTGAATTTCTCGGAAAGAGTAATTCCTGATCTGCGCAAAATGCTGTACACCAAAAATTTTATTCCTCAAGATGAATATGATACATTGTTCGTAGCTCAAGTACCTCTAGGTTCAGCTTCACCGAATTATGCAGGAAAATTCTGGTCAAATCTCAACGAATCATCTAACTATGGATCAGTCGAATTCGCAGTACCAATTTCAAAAGAAAATAAAGATCAAAAAATTAAATTTGGCGCTTCCGTTTTAAATAGACAAAGGGAATTTGATGCACGTGTATTTGGATATCGTGTTGCTAATCTATCGAAATTTAATTGGGAGTTGTTAAAGTCATCACAAGACACCATATTCCAGGCAAATCATATTGGTGTCAACGGTTTTAGACTGGATGAAATAACAAGTCCATCTGACAAATACACTTCATCTTCACAAAACATATCAGGCTTCCTGATGGCAGATCATAAGATCATACCGAAGTTGCGTGCTGTATACGGAATAAGAGTTGAATCCTATTCTCAAAATTTACATTCTTTTGGTTATAGCAGAGATACAATTGATGTTGACACAACATTTGTCAATTTACTTCCTTCACTAAATCTTACCTATGCTATAAATGATAAAAATAATATACGTGCTGCTTTGTCTCAAACTTTAAGCAGACCTGAATTTCGTGAACTAGCTCCATTTTCTTTTTACGATTTCACAACTTCCTCCTCAGTGTATGGGAATAGTAAATTGATACCGGGATCCATCATCAATGCTGATCTGCGATATGAAATCTATCCCGGTGCCGGACGTATGTTCTCCTTTACTACATTCTACAAGAAATTTACAAATGCAATTGAAAATGTACTGTATCCGGGTGGTGCAGGATCTTTTAGCAGAACCTATGAAAATGTTCCATTTGCAATTAATTATGGAATTGAAGCAGAGGCTCGCATACGATTAAACAAGATAGATAGCCTATTAAACACTGCATGTTTTGGCAATTTATATCTAAGCTCTAATCTGGCTATCATAAAATCGGAAGTTGATCTAAGCGAACTTAAAAATGGTCAGGGAGGAGTAAGACCTCTGCAAGGTCAATCACCCTATATTATCAATGCCGGTTTAATATATCAGAAGTCCGACAAAAAAGGTATGGGAATATCTCTCTTATACAATCGGATCGGACGAAGAATTTCAGATGTTGGTGCAGATGGTTATTTAGATATTTATGAAGCACCCAGAAACCAACTCGATTTTCAACTTACAAAAACATTCTTTGGAAAAGCTGAATTAAAACTCAATTTTTCTGAAGTGCTGGACAGTGACATCATAAAATATCAGGATCAAAATGATAGCGGGAAGTACGAAAAAGAAAAAGATACAAGGATCTATTCAAGCAGCCCGGGCTCAGGATGTTCCATTTCCTTTAGTTATGATTTTTGATCGCTCTGAAAGAGAATGTTCTATAATAAACAGCAATTTCAAATCTGTGTTCTTAATATTCGATTAATAAAAGCATAACCTATTTGTCAACCTGAGTTAACACCTTCTTTAAATACAGAAACTAAGTTTGCATTGTAATACTAATGAAAGTTATCCCAAATAATTCATACACTTTTAACAAACAAAAAATCATGAAAAAAATTTTATTTCTCTTACTCTGTCTGTCTTTTACAGCATTCAACGTGAATGCTCAAGTAGTTCAAATAACCGCTGATATCACTACCAATACTAATTGGACCAAAAACAATATCTATGTGCTGAACGGACTTATTTATGTCACAAACAATGCAACTTTAACCATTGAAAAAGGAACTGTGATCAAGGGTGATCAAGCAAGCAAAGGTTCACTCATAATCACACGAGGAGCAAAATTGATTGCTGACGGAACTATAAATGAACCTATAGTTTTTACATCAAATCAACCTGTCGGTCAAAGAAGTTATGGCGACTGGGGCGGATTACTTTTTTGCGGTAAAGCTCCACTGAATGATCCTGCCGGAGAACGTGTTCTGGAAGGCGGAATTGACGCTGTAAAAGGACTCTATGGTGGAACGGATCCGGATGACAATTCAGGAATCCTGCGACACGTGAGAGTAGAATATCCAGGTATTGCTTTCCAACCTAATAACGAAACAAACGGAATTACTTTCGGAGGTGTGGGAAGAGGTACAATTGTAGATTTTGTGCAAGTAAGTTATTCT
>JBBKWX010000148.1:0-3431 GCA_037969175.1 Bacteroidia bacterium
TATCGGTACTACTACAGCAACCGTTGAGTGGAACACGATCGTATCCGCAGATCAGTTCAGAGTGCGTTATGTAGTAAACGGACCTGCACCATGGAACTGGGCATACAAAACAGTTTCAGGTGTGCCTCATACAAACGTGATCCCATTAAGTGGTCTGTTACCAAATACAACTTACCGTTTCCAGATTCAGACGATCTGTGCCGGTATCAAGAGTGACTATAGTACAGTTGAGTATTTCACTACAATTGCAACCCCATCGGGACAATCACGTGGCTTGACAGAAGAATTACGTGGTACCCTTGGATTGAATGCATATCCAAATCCTGCGAAGGATAGGGTAACGATCAGCTTTGGTGCAGACAATGAAGGCGGCAAGTATGTAGCAAGGTTGTTAGATCTGAGCGGCAGAATGTTGATGGAAAGAAACGGCACTGCAAGCAAAGGTCAATACCAGGAAGAGTTAAATCTGAATGGACTGGCAGCAGGTATGTATCTGCTTGAAGTAAGAATGGGGGAGAAGCAAGGCTATCTCCGACTTACTGTGGAATAGTTGAGATAGCTAATATCTCAGAGAAATAAAGAGGGTTGTCAGAAATGACAACCCTCTTTTATTTTGTAGTAAAATAAAAAAAAACAATAAGCGGTGGAATATATATTTATTCCTTAGTGCAACTTAGTGTACTTGTGTTCTCAGTGGTAAAAAAAACATAATACTTGAGAAGAATAACTGCAATGAAAATGCAGCACAATAAGCCATAGGCTTATAAAGTTACCCAAAATTGATAATTTAGCTTGACGCAAATACGCACGTGCGGGACTGTGGAATCTATGGTTAAAAAAAGGTCTAATAATAAAATAAAGATTATTCCGGACAACATTGATTCTAATTTGAGAATGCGCTTCGTTTATTTTTTTTCTAATTCAAGGATCAGTTTATCCAGAATCATACCTGATAATCGATCATAACCATAATGGTAATCTTCCAATACCTTAGCTGCTTTTGAATTTAAACGCGCTCCTGAAATACTGCATTCAATGATAGAAATAAACAGATTGAAGAACCGGGCTTTTTTATAAGTCTTAACGGATATTCCTCTCGATTTAATAAATTTCAATCCTTTTTTTGCTAATTCTATTGCAAAATGTTTATCTCCTTTTATTCCGAAATAAATACATTCCAACATCCGGATCGCAATTTCATAATTAAAATAAACTGATTTTGAATTAAACTCCTTTCCAAGCAGTATATGCTTATGAGCTTTGGACGGCCTGTCTGTAATGAAATAGTACTTTGTGAAGATTATTGCGGCGGCTACTCCATGTGATTCATGTTTTGTTTCAAGAAAAACAGAGTAAACTTGTTTTAAGGTTTGTCTGGCAAAATCTGTTTCTCCAAGGATCAAAGCCAATTCTATCATCCTTGCATAATGATTGTATTGCGACTTCAATAGATACGAATACTTCTCAAAAGTGTCTTTATATATTTCATAGGATTTTTGAAAATTATTTTTTTCGAAATAAACTTCTCCAATGTTCAGATCAGTTATCGCTTTGTCGATCAATGGAAAATTAGGTTGATCCTTATAAGCATAATATATTTCGAGAAGATAATGCAGACGGAGATCCGGATTAGGATCTATGTATGCATAGTAAGCTACAAAAGATTTATTTACATTCACCTGAGAATCTAATCCTCCAAACCGAAGTGCATCTTTTTCCAACTCAGTTAACATGAGCAAAGTCTCCTTGATCTGAGGCTCCTTGGGTTCAGTATTTGCTAAAACTACCAGTCTTGAAAACGCAATTTTCGATTTGATATACAGATCAACTTTTCTTGCTTCTTGCGCATAATGGATATATTTATTCGCATATGACCGGGCTCTTTTTTCATCAAAATTCTTAGCAGGGACATCAACTGTATAATTAAAAAATTCCCGACAATATTGTTCCG
This sequence comes from Bacteroidia bacterium, assembly GCA_037969175.1. Lineage (GTDB taxonomy): Bacteria > Bacteroidota > Bacteroidia > AKYH767-A > JBBKVM01 > JBBKWX01. Next base: position 1,952 of record JBBKWX010000148.1, read on the forward strand.
CTTCGGCCCTTTCCATTTTTTCAAATGGCAAGGCTTTTTCCATCATTTTTATTTCATGAAAAAGATGCTGAAACATTAAGCGATCTCGCAAATACCTTAACAACGCCATTTCTCCATCCGGCACAATGTACATGTAAAATTTACTGAGCAAGATCGCAAAGATCTTATCCAGATGAGATCTGTTAATTTCAAGTTTTTTTTGAATCAGATCTTTATCCAGATCATCCTGATCTCGCATTGAGATGATCATGTCTCTTACTTGAGATTCTTTTCCTTTCAGTTTGATATTAGCAATAATATTCAGCTCTGTAGGATTTAGAAATTTTGTAAGTGTATGAATTAGAGTCATGTGGTAATTAGCAGTAAATTGAGACTAGTAAGAATTAGGCGATTTGTTGATTATAGAGCAATGATAATTATTATCCTGCTAATAATTTAGAATAAAAATCAGCAATGCTATTGAAATAGTATATTAATTTTCATTCTGATCCTTAATTTGTGTTGAAAAGGCTCTTACTACATAATAAAGTTGGGTTTCCTATAAATAAATTAGAAATACGTAATCAGGACAATTAAATAAGAATAATGGCCTAGTGACAGGAAAATATTTCCTTTTAGTTCCCTAAATCTTACTTTTCTGTAGAATGAGCAAATACTCGGATTTCGATTTATAAATTACTGTTGTCCGGAAAAAGGTTTCTAATAAAGTTGAATAGTATCATAAGTATTTATCTACAAGGGGAATCTGTGCTATTTTTACCACAGAGGTCTCAGAGATTTACACAGAGTTCTCAGAGATTGAAGAGAAATTTTCTTTCAATGGACTTTATTTGGTATTTGATCTCTTTTTTCTCTGTATACCAGTGGTTTTCCACGAGGTGGAATCACATCAAAAGAGCCTAGATCAATATGAATCCCGCAAGTGCGCATACGCGTCAAGCTAATTTAGTCATTATTGCATTACTATTGCAGACCTATGGCTGATCATAGGGTATTTTAATAATTGTTTTTCATCGATAAATAGACCTTTTTTTTCATTGCTTTTTCAAGCAAAAATTAAGTCTGGGACAAACGGCGAGGAAGCTTTTGGAGAAGCTAATCCCGACATGCGTCGGGACAAACTCATCCGTCCCGAAGTGTATTCGCATAAGCGTCAAGCTAACAGTAGAGAATATTTCCCGCAGATCTCTCAGAAGCTATTTATTCCATTCTGTGAGATCTGCGAATGCAAAGTGAATCTCTTGCAATAACGTTTCATAACCGCAGAAAACGCTGAACAAAGCGATATCTGTGAGATCAGCGGGAAAAAGAAGGGTATCTATTTGCAAATACCTTTGATTTTTATGAGGAAAATTCAAGTTCACCAAAATGTTCCTTCAGTTGGTCTTATCCTAAATAATTTTTGATAGACAGAAGATAAAACTACATTCAAAGTGTTGTATGACAAGCCATGGGCTAGCAATATATGTACGAGATTGAT
>JBBKWX010000149.1:0-44069 GCA_037969175.1 Bacteroidia bacterium
AGAAGTAAAAAATTGCAGAGCCTTATCAAAAATCTTTCGGATTATGCGAGGATTGGAATTCATCCATCTTATGCATCAAATACCAATCCTGAGTTTATCAGATCAGAAATATCAAAGCTTCAGAAAATATTAAAAAGAGAAGTGAAATTGAGCAGGCAACATTTTCTGAAGTTGCGTTTTCCGGAAACATATAATCGTTTGATCGATCATGATATTACGGATGATTATACGATGGGTTATGCTGCGGAGATCGGCTTCAGAGCTGGTACTTCAAGCCCTTTTTATTTTTATGACCTGGACCTGGAACAAGCAACTCCATTACGAGTACATCCATTCGCGGTCATGGAAGCTAGTTTGAAATATTACATGAAAGTTGAGCCGGCTCAAGCAATTGAGCAAATTCTTCCCATGATAGATGAGATAAAGAAAGTAGATGGAACATTTGTCAGTCTGTGGCACAATGAATCTCTTTCAGATCATAAACAATGGTATGGCTGGAAAGAAGTGTATGAAAAGATGATCGAATATGCCATGAAGAATGATACACTATCTTAAACACGAAAACATAGATAAAACCAAATGGGATCTTTGCATTGCGCAATCACCTCAAGGAATATTATATGCACAGTCATGGTATCTTGATATAGTAAGCCCGGGATGGGATGCTTTGATCACTGAGCATTATGAAGCAGTATTTCCATTGACCTGGAAATCGAAATTTGGTATTAAATATTTATACCAACCGGACTTTACTCAACAACTAGGATTATTTGTTTCCGGGAGTTTGTTGTCAAGTCCCGAATTGCTTGCAATTTTCTTAAAAGCAATCCCTGAAGAATTAATATTTGCAGAGATAAATTTGAATGCATTTTGGCAGGCACCTGTTGGATTCAAAGATATTGCTTTTACAGAAAAATTAACTCATCATTTGGATCTGGTAAGCCCATATGAAATTCTGTTTAAGAATTATTCAACTAATCTGAAGAGAAATTTAACTAAAGGAAATTCAGAAGATTTTGAGATCATTCATGATGCTGATATCTCTCAGATCATTCATCTCTTTGTAAAGAATAAAGCAGCAGCAGTTGGAGGTTTCAATGAAACACAAAGTTGGATTCTGCAGAGATTGATAGAAAAGGGTAAAGAACTTGGAGTGATCCAATGCTGGGGAATATCATTTGCTGAGGGAGTAATGGAAGCAGGGGCAGTATTTGCAGAAGGAAATGGAAATGTTATATTTTTGTTTAGTGGGGCATCTAAAAGATCAAGGGAACTTGGATCAATGCCATTGTTGATAGACAGGTTCATTTCAAGAAATTCAGGAAGGAATTTAATTCTCGATTTTGAAGGTAGTATGGATAAAAATCTAGCTCGTTTTTATAAAAGTTTTGGTTCCAAAGAATCAGTATATTTACATTTGAGGTATAATAGATTACCTTTTTGGCTTCGTTGGGCAAAATCATAATAAAATCAAATTCGGATATGGTATTTCAGTTAGATAAATCTTCTTCAATAATAAATCAATTCATTTCTGAACTTCGATCTGTTGAAATTCAGAAAGACAGGATGAGGTTTAGACGGAATCTTGAAAGGATTGGTGAAATAGCCGCATACGAGATCAGCAAGAAATTAGATTATACTACTAAAGAGATCATCACTCCACTGGGGATTGCAAATGTCCCCAACTTAACGCAACAACCTGTTATTGCAACTATTCTCAGAGCCGGTTTGCCATTGCATCAGGGATTATTAAATTATTTTGATGGGGCTGACAATGCGTTTGTTTCTGCTTATCGAAAACATCACAAAGATGGCAGTTTCGATGTGAAAGTAGAGTATCTGTCTAGTCCATTACTTGATGGACGTGAGTTGATCTTAACTGATCCTATGCTTGCTACCGGGACTTCCATGGTGCTTACCTATAAAGCTCTACTTTCTAAGGGAAAACCAAAACACACACATATTGTTGTTGCCTTAGCCAGCACCGAAGGTATAGAATATGTGAAACGTCATTTGCCAAGTAATGTTAGTATTTGGGTCGGGGCTATTGATGAAGAAATGACAGCTCAGGCATATATAGTTCCGGGTCTTGGAGATGCCGGAGATCTTGCTTTTGGAAAAAAGGAATAAGCGAAATTTCACTTCTCTTCAATTATTGGGATCACGATAACAAATGAAAAAGTATACTCATTTATTTTTCGATCTGGATCATACACTATGGGATTTTGAGAATAATTCCAAAGAAGCTTTGCAAGAAATTTTTGAAAGATTTAGTCTCATTGATTTAGGAATTCCATCTGCTGCTTCATTCATTTCAGTTTACAAAGATCATAATTATTGGATGTGGTCTTCTTTTGGAAATGGAGATGTAGCCAAAGAACAATTGAGAGTAAAGCGTTTTGAACTTACACTTGCTGAATTCGGTGTTAATCACAGGATCCTTGGAGAAGAAATGGCAGAATCCTATATAAGATTAAGTCCTACCAAGAAAAATCTCATTCCCCAAGCGATTGAAGTTCTTGACTATTTAAAGAGTAACTATCAGATGTTTATTGTTACAAATGGTTTTCCTGAAGTTCAATGGATAAAATTGAAGAATAGTGGACTTGAAGATTATTTTACTGAAGTATACATTTCGGAAGAAGTTGGACACAAAAAACCACATCCGGGGATATTTGATTTTGCTTTGAATGCCAGTGATGCAAGAAAAGAATTCAGTTTAATGATAGGGGATAGTCTGGAAGCAGATATAATAGGAGCCAGAGAAAGTGGTATAGATCAGGTATACTTTAATCCGGACAAAAAACAACATCAGGAATTAATCACATTTGAAATAAATTCCCTGGAAGAATTAAAATTGATCCTATAAAAAAAAGCTCCACAAGGGAGCTTTTAATGGTTTTGTATTCAAGTTTACTTTTGTTTTCTTTTGCTTTTTGCAGTTGCATCTGACTCAACAACTGAAGCTTCAGTTTTTGCAGCACAACAAGCTTTACCAGCTGAGGCAGTAGCTTTATCTCCTGTTGAAGTAGATTTAGCTTCAGCTTTATCTTTCGAGCAGCATGCTTTTCCGCCTTTAGCTTCTCCATCATGACAAGTTTTCGTTACTGACACTGCTTCAGTGGCAACAACCTGGTCGGTACTGGAAACTGCAACACTTGATTGCGCATTGACATTCATCAATGAAGCGCAACCAATAATAAACAATGAGAGAAATAATTTTTTCATTTGTATTGAATTTAAGAAACAAATATAGTTACAATTCTCAATAACGCAATTTCTCTAATAGTATTTTAGATGCATCAATATTTAACTACCTTTAAATTTCATGGATATCAAGGAAAACATTAAGGTTGCCTGGGAATCGATTCAAAGTCAGATGCTTCGAACAACGCTCACGGCTTTGATCATAGCAATTGGAATTATGGCTCTGGTTGGAATCCTGACATCAATTGATGCGATAAAGAGTTCGATCTCAAGCAATTTTTCCAGGATGGGTGCTAACTCATTTACAATTCGAAATTCCGGCTCAGGAATAAGAGTGGGCAATTCAGCCAATAAACCCAAACGACATAAACCAATCAGCTATATTCAAGCAAGAGAATTCAGTGAAATATTGAATTTCCCGGGAGTAGTGGCTATATCTGCTTTGGCGAGTCAAACGAGTACAGTTAAATATCAGACTGAAAAAACCAACCCCAATGTGATGATCATGGGAGGGAATGTAAATTATCTTCAAACATTGGGATATACTTTAGATCAGGGAAGGAATTTTTCGAACCTTGAAGATGAGCATGGAAGTAATGTGGTTATTCTCGGGTATGAATTGGTAAATACATTATTTAAAAATAAAGAAGTATTGGATCAGGAGATTGCTATAGGCTCCTCAAAATACAAGGTAATTGGGACTTTAAAAGAGAAAGGATCTACGATGGGTTTTGGAGGAGATCGACTTGGAATTATTCCATTAAATAACCAAAGGTTGTATTTTTCAAGACCTCAGCAATCTTATACAATAACTGTAATGGTACCGGATGTAACTTATATCGATGCTGCTTTATCTGAAAGTACCGGTCAATTCAGACAAATACGAGGGGATGTTCTGGGTGATGAAGATTCTTTTGAGATCACGAAAAGTGATAATCTTGCCAGTATGCTTATTGAAAACATTTCTTTTGTGACCATTGCGGCGACCCTTATCGGTATCATAACTTTGTTTGGTGCTGCGATTGGGCTCATGAACATTATGCTCGTTTCAGTGACCGAGCGAACAAGAGAAATTGGAACCCGGAAAGCACTGGGTGCAACACCAACGATGATCCGTCGTCAATTTTTGGTAGAGGCAGTATTAATTTGTCAAATTGGGGGCGTGTTGGGAATAATTCTGGGTATTGCCATTGGAAACCTCTTAAGCATTTCCATGGGAGTTGGATTTATTATTCCCTGGATATGGATCATCACCGGTCTGGTGTTATGTTTTGGAGTTGGAATCGTTAGTGGATATTATCCGGCTTCCAAAGCTTCAAAACTGGATCCTATTGAAGCACTAAGATATGAGTAAGACGATTTAATTTATCCCATAAAAAAGGCCCCGTTAATACAGGGCCTTTTTTTATATAGTTGATTCAGATCTATTCTTCTACAACTTCGAATTCAACTTTTACTTTCACTTCTCTGTGAAGGCTAATGGTTGCAGAATAAGTACCCAGAGTTTTGATATGATCATCATCAAGGGTGATCTGTTTGCGGTCAATATTGTGACCTTGCTTTTGAAGACTATCGGCAATTTGAATAGTTGTTACAGAACCATAGATACGACCATTTTCTCCAACTTTCGTTGCAACTTTAATGGTGGCTTTTTCAAGATTTGCAACAATTTCAAGTGCAGCATTCTTTAGCTTTTCAGCTTTGAATGAGCGTTGACGCATTACTTCTTCGTGAGCTTTACGGTTTGATTCATTTGCAATTACAGCCATTCCCTTAGGAATAAGGAAATTACGTCCGAAACCATTTTTTACTTTTACGACGTCATCGGCATAGCCTAAGTTTTTAACGTCTTGATTAAGAATTACTTCCATTTATGGTTCTCCTTATTTTAAAAGGTCAGCAACATAAGGCATCAAAGCAATATGACGAGCACGTTTAACGGCTTGTGCAACTTTTCTTTGAAACTTCAACGAGGTTCCTGTGAGCCTGCGTGGAAGTAATTTACCTTGTTCATTTACAAATTTCATCAAAAAGTTGGCATCTTTATAATCGATGTATTTAATACCACTCTTTTTGAAACGACAGTACTTCTTCTTGTTGATCTCTACTGCCGGCGGGTTCAGATATCTGATTTCCTGATTACTCATTGAATTTCCGGATTAGGCGTTAACTTCTTCTTTGTTAGCTGAGAGTCTTCTTCTCTTCTCATTGTAGGCGATAGAATGTTTATCAAGCAACGTCGATAGGAAACGCATAATACGTTCGTCACGGCGGAACTCAACTTCCAATTTATCGATAACTGGTCCCAGTGCCTTGAACTCAATTAGATAGTAAAATCCGGTTGTTTTTTTCTGGATCGGATATGCCAGTTTGCGAAGCCCCCAGTTGTTTTCAAAAACAATTTCGGCACCGTTATCGGTGAGGACTTTCTTAAATTTGGCGACTGCTTCCTTCAATTGATCATCCGAAAGAACCGGATTAACAATGAACACAGTCTCATACTGTTTCAACATAGTTTATATAATTTTTAGAAACGGGTTGCAAATGTACAAATGAGTTAATTAAAAAACAAGTATTAATCTGCTTTCTCTCTTTATAATGCCATTGAAAAAGGCTGTGAAGAGCAATCGTTTATTCCTACCTTTGCAACAATCGTTAAAAGCACATGGAAAAATTCATTGTTTCTGCTCGTAAATACAGACCTGCAACCTTCGATACGGTTGTTGGTCAGGCATCTATAACTACGACCCTTAAGAATGCCATCAAGAATAATCATCTGGCACAGGCATTTTTGTTCTGTGGTCCAAGGGGTGTTGGTAAGACCACATGTGCAAGGATTTTGGCCAAAACAATAAATTGTCAGAATCTTACTGCAAATACAGAAGCTTGTGATGCCTGTGATTCCTGCCTTTCTTTCAATAATTCTCAGAGTTTAAATATTTATGAATTAGATGCAGCTTCCAATAATTCTGTGGATGATATTCGAAGTTTGGTGGAGCAAGTTAGGTTTGCTCCTCATATGGGAAGCTATAAAGTTTATATAATTGATGAGGTTCACATGCTTTCTTCAAATGCATTCAATGCATTTTTGAAAACATTGGAAGAGCCGCCACCATATGCCATATTCATATTGGCAACAACAGAAAAGCACAAGATCATACCTACCATTCTATCTCGTTGTCAAATATTTGATTTCAACAGGATCCGGGTTGATGATATCGCGAATTTATTAGCTGAAATTGCTGTCAAAGAGGAAGTTGTAGCTGAAGCCGAGGCATTGCATGTCATTGCTCAAAAAGCTGACGGGGCATTGCGTGATGCCTTATCCATGTTCGACCAGATCGTGAGTTTTGCAGGTAAAGAAGTTACCTATGCTCATGCAATTGAGAATCTGAATATTTTAGATTATGATTATTATTTTAAAGTAGGTGAGAGCATTTTAAATGGGGATTATGCAACTCAGCTTATGCTTTTTGAAGATATTCTTGCACATGGTTTTGATGCCCACAATTTTATCAATGGCTTGAGTAAACATTTCAGGGATGTTTTGATATGTAGAGATGAGGTTACTTTATCCCTGTTAGAAGTTGGGGCTGGTATTAAAGAGAAATATAAGCAACAAAGCAAGCAATTTGATCCGGGTTTGCTGATCCGTCTATTGGAGATTGCAAATGACTGCGACATCAAATATAAATCTGCTAAGAACCAACGGCTTCATGTAGAACTCGCACTGATAAAAATGTGTTCCATCCTGAAAGTCGGAACGGAAATAAATCAGCCTATGATTCAGCAAGTTGCGAAACCGGTTCCGGTGAGTAATTCCGGAGTGGCAGATAACAAAGGAGCCGCGCCTCTGCAAAGTCAAGCTGTAAATACACCTCCTGTACCTGTTCAAGATGCACCTGAGAAATTAGGTGCTGTAGCTGTGCCACGTCCGACTCCTGCGACAAGTCCTTCGAACCTGCATGCAGGCGGAACGACCATATCGATCAAGAATTTCCTAGGGAAAAAAGAAGAAAAAAAGAGTGAAGAGCAGGATGAGACTGAAGGGGCAGAAGCTAAGCCTTTTACAGATGAAGCGTTTTCAGAGGTGTGGAATACCTATGCAAATATGCTTAAGGATGAGGGGAAGTTGGTGTTAAGTACAGCAATGTTGAGAGAAAAGCCTACCGTTTCATCCGACTTCAAAATTCATTTTGTAGTGGAGAATTCGTTTCTGGAAACTGAATTCAAGAGGATCATGTCTGAAATGATGGGATTCATAAAAAATGCCTTACTCAACCGCACAATTCAGCTTGAGTTTGAAGTGCTTAAAGATGATTCGGACGAAAGACACCGAAAATATACTTCAAATGAAAAGTATCAGCATATGGCTGATAAAAACCCTGTCTTAAATGATCTAAAAAATCAGCTTGGTCTTCAAATCGATTGAGGCGTTTCAGGGAATTGGAATAAAGGGCATAAATTAGTACATTTGCGCCCGTTTTGATATCAATTAATTAGAAAAAATAAATGGCAGCTACTAAAATCACTATGGTTGGAGGGAAACTTAATGTTCCTGATCAGCCAATCATTCCTTTCATTGAAGGAGATGGAATTGGACCGGATATCTGGGCAGCATCTGTACGCGTACTTGATGCAGCAGTTGAGAAAGCATATAACGGCACAAGAAAAATACACTGGAAAGAAATATTAGCCGGTGAAAAAGCATTCAACCAAACAGGGGAATGGTTGCCTCAGGCAAGTCTTGATGCGATAAGAGAGAATCTCGTAGCTATCAAAGGACCCTTGACAACTCCGGTAGGAGGTGGGATTAGATCTCTGAATGTGGCATTACGCCAGGAACTTGATCTATATACTTGTTTGAGACCTGTCAGATATTTTGAAGGTGTACCTTCACCCGTAAAGCAGCCCGAATTGGTTGATATGGTAATTTTCAGAGAAAATTCTGAAGATATCTATGCAGGAATTGAGTGGATGGCAGGAACTGCAGAAGCTGAAAAGGTGAAAGATTTTCTTATCAATGAGATGAAAGTGAGTAAGATCCGTTTCCCGGAGACTTCCTCTTTTGGGGTAAAACCTGTGAGTCAGGAAGGAACTGAGCGTTTGGTTCGTGCTGCTATCTTGTATGCCATTGAGCATAAGCGTAGATCAGTTGCAATTGTCCATAAAGGAAACATCATGAAATTCACAGAAGGTGGTTTCAAGAAGTGGGGATATGCGCTGGCAGAAAAAGAATTTGGGGACAAGGTATTTACCTGGGCTCAATACGATATCATAAGCGAATCTCAAGGTCAGGAAGCTGCTGAAAAAGCTCAGAAAGAAGCTATTGCTGCAGGCAAGTTGATCATTAAGGATGTGATCGCTGATAATTTCTTGCAACAGATCTTGCTTCGCCCTCAAGAATATGATGTTATTGCAACTTTGAATCTGAATGGTGATTACATTTCAGATGCATTAGCTGCAATGGTTGGCGGAATCGGAATTGCTCCCGGAGCAAATATCAATTATGTTAATGGATGTGCTGTTTTCGAAGCTACTCATGGTACAGCTCCAAAATATGCAGGTCTGGATAAAGTGAATCCAAGTTCTGTTATACTTTCAGGTGTTATGATGCTTGAGTATATGGGATGGCAGGAAGCTGCTGATATGATCACTAATGGAGTTGAAAGTGCTATCACCAGCAAGCGAGTAACATATGATTTTGCTCGTTTGATGGATAATCCTACAGAACTGAAATGTTCAGAATTTGGGGATGAGATCATTAAAAATATGGTTGCTGTAACTGCTTAATATTGCATAAACAGAATCAGTAAAGTACAAGCACCGGTGGATAGAAATCCCCGGTGCTTTTTTTGTTACATTTGTCAGAAGTGAAGAAATTAAAGGGGGATGAAATGCCAATTTTAGGAGGATTGATAAAAAGGGGTATCAAGCTCAGGCAAAAGTTTGATATCAGCCGAAATAAGCCTATTCAGTATCAGAAAAGGGTTTTGCGTCAATTGCTTATGAAAGCAAGGGATACAGAGTTCGGGCGATTCTATGATTTTAATTCAATATTAAATAGTCAGGACACTACAAAGGCATTTCGTGAGTCCGTACCTGTCTTTGATTATAAGAAACTTCATGATGAATGGTGGTACAGGACTCTTAATGAGGAAGAGAATATATGCTGGCCGGGCAAAGTGACGCATTTTGCCTTGAGCTCGGGTACTTCGGGATCTCCAAGCAAGCATATTCCTGTTACCCGGGATATGTCTAAAGCAATCCGAAAGACTTCTATAAAGCAAATTTTTGCACTCGCCCATTATGATCTTCCTGATTCCTTATTTCAAAAAGGAATATTGATGCTGGGTGGAAGTACTCATTTGAATCAAAAAGGCAGCTATTTTGAAGGTGATCTAAGTGGGATAAGTACAAGTCAATTGCCATTTTGGTTTCAGCATTTTTACAAACCGGGAAGAAATATCTCTAAAAATTCAGATTGGAATTCAAAACTTGAAGAGATCACTTTGAATGCGCCAAATTGGGATATAGGAATTATTGTAGGGGTGCCTGCATGGATACAATTATTGATTGAAAAGATCATTCTTCATCATAAGTTGGAAACGATTCATGATATCTGGCCCAATCTGACTATCTATGTACATGGCGGTGTTTCCTTTAAACCATATAAAAAGAGCTTTGAAAAACTTGTAGCCAGACCTTTGATCTGTATGGAAACTTATCTTGCATCTGAAGGCTTTATTGCATTTCAAAAAGGACCGGATACCAAAGGGATGACGATGGTATTGAACAATGGGATCTTTTTTGAATTTGTTCCATTTATCCGGGATAATTTTACAAATGAAGGTGATATGCTTGAAAACTGTGAAAGCCTGACAATTGAAAATGTACAGGAAGGCGTTGAATATGCATTGTTGTTAACCACTTCAGCCGGCGCATACAGATATTTGATCGGTGATGTTATCAAGTTTGTGGATAAAGAAAAACATGAAATTGAGATCACGGGTAGAACAAAACATTTCTTGAGCCTGTGTGGTGAACATTTATCCGTTGACAATATGGATAAAGCTATTGAATTATTGAGTTCGGATATGGATATTCCGGTTCGTGAATATACTGTTTCAGGAATACCCCATGATGGCTTATTTGCGCACAAATGGTATCTGGGAACAGATAAAGAAATGGATGCTGATAAAGCCCGGCCCTTGCTCGATCAACATCTAAAATCTTTAAATGATGATTATAGAGTTGAAAGGAGCTCCGCTTTGAAAGATATTTTTGTTGAAGTAGTTCCTTCATCTATGTTTTATGATTGGATGCGATCTATGGGTAAGGAAGGTGGACAAAATAAGTTCCCAAGGGTTTTAACCAAAGAGCTGTATTCTGAATGGGAGGATTTTGTGAAAAAGAATATAACAGAACACAACATTTCCTGATTTTAAAAGATGCCTGCATTATTTGAAGGGATGGGTTTTGGATTAATACTCGCGGCTCTTGTTGGTCCCGTGTTTTTTTTGTTGATCCGAGAAAGTGCAGAAAAAGGATTTAAATATGGAGCTCTCATTTCTTTTGGAGTCCTGTTTTCAGATACCATTTACATTGGCATTGCGTACTTCGGAAGTACTTTGCTTTTGGAATTACCCTGGTTTGAGAAAGGTTTTGGGTTATTGGGAGGGATACTGGTTATAGGCTTTGGAATCTCTGCACTTCTGAAAGGTAAAGTTGAATTGAAAGAAGTAGATCAAGCAAAACCCAGAATAAAACATCATTTTATTTTGCAAGGTTTTTTAATGAATTCCTTAAATCCATTTGTCTTCTTTTTTTGGTTGGGCGCTGTGGGGATGGTGAATTTGAAAGATGAATATACGCTAACTGATGTCCGTTTATTTTTTGTTGGAACTTTATTCATGATCCTTACAACTGATCTGCTGAAATCTTATGTAGCTCATACGATCAGTAAATATCTGAAACCTGAATTTATGATCTGGTTGAACAGAATTTCAGGAATAGGACTTATTGGTTTTGGATTATCTCTTTTGTGGAGAATTGCGTAGATAGACTATTACAGAAAATATCAACCACAACCAGGGGGCTCCATGCATCAGGAAATCGAACCAATCCATCATCCCCATATCAACTGCACCACCGGCAATCCATTTTAGTTTTCCCCAAATATGTGGCTCCGGGACGAATGGAGTTAAGCCAAGGGTAAGCGAAAGTAATAGAGGTAATTTAAGATCCGGTTTTTTCATTTTTGTTCCAGGGGTAAGTGTTTTGTCCTACAAAAGTTTGTGGGAAGGATTCATCCTTTTCAAATCCAAGTTCAATATCTCTCCCATCGTGAGGAATAACAGCAGTTCCAAATAGATAATCCCATATACTTAAACTGAGTCCAAAATTGATCCCGTAAGGTCTGTTATCTATATGTTTTGCATGATGCCAGATATGCATTTGGGGATTATTGAAAATGTATTTTAAGGGTCCAAGTGGTAAATAAAAATTCGAATGATTGAAATGGCCGATCGAAAGTGCAATAGCATGTACAAGGAAGAAATCAGCAATACCAAACCCGATCATCGCAAGAGGGATATACTCAAGGACTCTATATACAATATTCTCCATCCAGTGATAACGCAGGTGTGCAGCGAAACCCATTTGCTTTACGGAATGATGTACTTTATGAAATTCCCATAACCAACTCACCCTGTGTAATAAGCGATGTATATTCCATTGAATAAAGTCACGAAGGATAAAAAGTGTTAGTAGTTGTGCCGGAATTGACCATGTTGAAACTTCAATTGATACCAGGTTTTCAATTCCAACTGAATTAAGAAAGGAGTTGAAGAGATCTACAAATATATTTGAGGCAGCGTTGTATATGATCAATGAAAAAAGAAAAAAATTAAAGAACATATAAAATACATCCAACCAAAAGTCGCGACGAAATACACCCTGATTTTTTCTCCATGGTCTTACAATTTCAATCATGAAAAAAAGTAATGAAACACCGATCAGGAGATACACATAATTATTTACTGCAGGATTGAGCAGTTCATTTATCAGGTAATTCCAGTAGTCACTATATGATCTCTGTATAAGATCGATATAATAGCTTAGATCCTTCATTTCGATGCTGCAAGTTCTATCTGAGAAATGATCTGATTTTTAGGTAAAACACCGGATACTCTCCAAAGTTGTTTCCCGTTTTTGTAGATCATCATTGTGGGTATTCCGCTTATATTTAATGAACTCGCAATAGTTTGATTTTTATCTACGTCAACTTTTAGTATTCTGACCTTATCACCCAATTCACTTGCAATCTCTTTCAGAATTGGTGACAGCATATGACATGGACCACACCAATCAGCATAAAAATCAACCAATACCGGAGTATCAGAATTTAATATATCAGTAAAAGATTCGTTTGTGCTCATGGTTATTTTACAATTTTCAAACCGTTATTTGACCAGGAGGAAATTCCACCATCCAGATCATAAGTGACTGCGAAACCTTGCTCTTTTAAATATTGAGCTGATTTGTTGCTTCGTCCTCCTGATCTGCAATACACATAGACCGGAGTTTCTTTATCTAGTGATGAGACTTTTTCGGAGAAAGAATTCATATCATTTATATCAATGTTCACAGAATTTTCAAGATGACCATCAGCAAATTCCTCCGGAGTTCTTACGTCCAGCAAAACTACATCCTTATTGCTTACAGCATTATTAAATGTAGCAGCATCAAGTAATTTGATCTCACCTTGAGTGCTTGAAACGGTGGTTTCAGAATTCTTGGTTTGATCCGAATCGGAAGGAGATTGGCAAGCCATAAAACCTGCAGAAAGGAATATGAATAATAATTTCATTTTGTTTTTATTTTGTGCAAAGATCAAACATCATATGCAATCCGACAGTGCCAAAAGTCACATTACTATAATATAGTGATCTTGTTTCTTCCTAGTTTGATGATCTCATCATTTTCAAGCTTCTTTAATAATCTGGAGATTACTTCTCTGGAAGTATTCAGTTCAATTGCAATTTGTTGATGGGTTATTAATATTTCTTTGCTGTTTGATAATTCTGTTTTTTTATTGATAAAATTCAAAAGTCGCTCATCCATTTTTCTGAATGCAATTTGATCAATAGTGTCAATTAGTTGATCATATCTTTTGATAAATGTAGATATGACAAAATCTCTCCAAAGCGGATACTTATTGGACCAGTCTTCCATGTGTCTTGAAGGGACAGAAATAATTGTAGTATTTTCTTCAGCGATAGCTCTGATGTTGCTTTTGTGTAATTTTGAACAACAACTAAAAGACATAGCACAGCTTTCGCCCGGTAAGATAGAATAGAGAAAAAGTTCATTGCCATTTTCATTTTCCCGCAATACTTTTATCAATCCGGAAACTACGATCGGAACTTGTTTGATGTATTCACCCGGTTTGATGATCTCAGTTCCTTCCGGGTAATCCATTAAATCGGATACTGCAGATATATCTTTGATCAGTGCTTGATTATCAGTGCCTGAAAATAATTTTTTTAGAGTTTCTTCCATTGTTTTTTGATCCTTCAAAAGTAATGAAAAAACGCGGTCCTCATATCTGACGCATTCCCATCTCTCGCTTGTAAGCTGCGCTTACCCTCGATATGGAAACACAAAAACCAGCAATCGTGACCGGCTTGGTTGTGGGGCGTAATGGATTCGAACCATCGACCTCTTGCTTGTCGAGCAAGCGCTCTAAACCAACTGAGCTAACACCCCAATAAGGCTGCAAAAATAAGAATTAATGGTTCTCTTCTTCAATAAAATCATTGAAAAAGGAAGGATGGAAATTTAGTAGAAATAATTCATGGCTTGCCCTTGTGACAGCTGTGTAAAGCCACCTTAGATATTCGATATTCAGATCATCATCCCGTAAAAAACCCTGCTCAACAAAGGCAGCTTTCCATTGACCACCCTGGGCTTTGTGACAAGTTACCGCATATGCAAATTTTACCTGAAGCGCATTATAAAAAGGGTCTTTCTTAATGGATTCATTTCTTGCTTTTTTTGAACCGATATCTAAGTAATCCTCTGCGACTGATTCATACAATTCTTTTGCTCTTGAATAGGGCAATGAAGGACCGTCAAGGAATAAAGTATCCATCATTAGCGTGCATTCTATATCTTCCATATCCGGATAGTCGAGTAGTTTGAGATTCACTTCTGCAAAGCGGAATCCAAACCGGTCAATATATCTACGTACTCTCAAGATCTCCGCAATATCACCGTTGGCTATGAAGCCTGCCTGGGAATCTTCGGGAAGCCAGGAATAATTATTCCTAACCACCATCAAAAGATCCCCGGCGCTGAGTTCTTCTTCACGATATAATATACGGGCACGGATCTGCTTGTTAAATAAATTGGCTGTTTTATTCGACCTGCAAATGATAATACTATCTTCCTGCCCAAACTTATCATAGGCATATTGGATCCCATCTTCCAGTCTGTCACCATTCATTCGGTAAATGTCTTTGTATTTCGCTACGTCCAATTTGGGTAAACCCGGTTTACCATCCCGAATGAGATCCCTGATGGCCGTCGCATTTGTTAAGATGCCCGATTTTTCAGCTTGTCTCACAACATCTGTCAATTCAACATTTTCACATTGAAGTCCATAAGCACTTTCTATGTGCTCAGATTCCAATGCAGGGCTGCTTTGTTTTCCAACCGGAGGAAGCTGTGCCGTGTCTCCAACAAAGATAAGTTTGCAGGTAGAACCTGAATAAACATATTCAAGGAGGTCAGCCAGCAGGTCATGATTTTTTATTCCACCAGATCCATCTTCATTGCTTGATTCAGAAATCATAGAAGCTTCATCAACAATAAAAATAGTGCGGGTATGCATATTTTCTTTTCTGACCAATCTAACCCCTCCATCGGGTCTGACATTCTGGAAGTATATTTTTTTGTGTATCGTAAAAGCCTGTTTTTCAGAATAACCTGAAAGTACTTTGGCAGCCCGACCGGTTGGAGCCAATAAAACCGATTTCATTCTGATCTGAGGCAAAGATTTCACTAATGCTGAGACCAGAGTAGTTTTACCTGTTCCTGCATAACCTCTCAGAATAAAAACCTGATCACTTTCGCTTGAATTGACGAATGCTGACAATTTTCCAATAGCTAAATCCTGAGTAGTAGTAGGCGTATGCCCAAGATTTTGGCTCAGATTGCGACTGAAATTGGCTATTGTTGTCATTTATTGGTTAAAAGAATAAACTCTGATTTGTTTTTCGTAAAAAATTGTAGATTTGCCCTTCGTTAAACAGGCTTTTCATAACCTAATCACTTTGCAATGAATATCACAAAGATAGCTTTAACCCTATTGATCCTTGTTCTTATAGGCTGGTTAATTAAAATAATTTATGAACCAATTGCTTTTGAGAAAGAAAAAACATACAGGTATGGATATGTAATCCAGAGACTTAAGGATATTCGAACAGCGCAGTTGGCCTATAAGAATGTCAATAACAGCTTTACAGGTAGCTTCGATACCTTAGTTGATTTCGTTAAGAATGGAGAATTAGCGGTTGTAAGACAAATTGGTAATGTGGATGACACAAGTGCTGTAATTATACGGGATACACTTTTTGTGAAAGTGATGGATTCACTTTTTAAACCAAACTTTATTGTTGATTCGCTTCCATATGTTCCTTTCGGAGATGGTGCAAAGTTTAAGATGGCTGCCGGTGAAGTAGAGCGCGGAAATGTTAAACTTAAAGTTTTTGAAGTGATCGATTCTAAACCATTTGATCCAAAGAAAGTACTTAAAGTTGGATCAATGAATGAACCTTCGAATGCCGGAAACTGGGAATAGTATTAAGCCGGATATTTCAATTCTTGACGATTCCGTCAGGTTTAATCCGGATCAATCCTTTGATTTAGCCCTTCAGCTTGATGCTGACGGGCTTTCTTTTAGTATCCTGGATAAAAAAAGAAATTGTTTCTGTGCTCTGGTAAAATATTCATTTGGAAAATATTCTACAGAAGAAAAGAAAGAAGAAGCCATTTCAATTATTCTTGCCGAAGATCCAATTTTAAATGATATCCGTTTCAATGATGTTTCACTGAGTTATGGAAATTCACCGGCTGCCCTGGTTCCGGAAGCGGTTTTTAATCCTGACGATTCCAGAAAATATCTCTCCTTTAATCAACATGTGTCTGAAGGAACGGAAATTTATATTGATAAATTAAAAGCAGCAGAGGCGGTCAATGTATTTTCTGTAGAAGATCAGATTATTAGTTTGATCAAGGAAAAGTTTTCACAGATAAAAATACATCACAGGTCTTCCGGTTTGATTGAGAGTTTATTATTTCAATATAGAAGTGAAAGCTCCAAGATTGCCATTGTAAATATTGGACAAAAACAATTTGAATTGGTAGTCACCCAAGGCAAGGACCTTGTTTATTATAATTCATTCAATTATCAGACACCTGAAGATGTCATCTACCACATCTTATTTGTTTGTGAACAGATGGATATGAATCCAACTTCTTTTTCATTGATGCTGACCGGAGAGATCAACAGGCATGCTTCGATCTACGAGTTGATAACACGTTATATTAAAAACGTAAAATTTTCAGAACGAAATCCTGCATTTGATTATTCTTTTTCATTGAAGGAAATTCCTTCTCATTCATCCTATTCCTTGTTTGCACAAGGCTTATGCGTATAATTAGCGGGAAACATAAAGGCAGACTTTTGCACCCCCCTGCAAATATGCCGGCAAGACCTACGACAGATTTTGCTAAAACCGGCTTGTTTAACATCATCAATAACAGATTTAATATTGATCAACTAAGCATATTGGATCTATATGCAGGAACAGGGGCTATAGGGCTGGAATTCCTTTCAAGAGGTGCAGAGAAAGTAACTTTTATTGAGCAGGATCGTGTGTGCAGTAAATTCATTCAAGACACCTTGACAAAACTTGAAATGAAAAGCGGAACGTTGATCGCTACGGAAGTTGAGAAATTTCTTGGATCTTGTAATCAGAAGTTTGATTTGATCTTTGCAGATCCTCCTTATGCAAAATGTGATCCCGGGAAATTGTTGACATTGATAAACAATAATAATTTGTTGAATGATGATGGATTACTGATCATTGAGCATGCAAAAGAATTATCAACCCTGACCGAAGAGTTAGGCGCAGAAGTAAGAAGCTATGGAGGAAG
This sequence comes from Bacteroidia bacterium, assembly GCA_037969175.1. Lineage (GTDB taxonomy): Bacteria > Bacteroidota > Bacteroidia > AKYH767-A > JBBKVM01 > JBBKWX01. The sequence goes on from JBBKWX010000149.1 coordinate 17,431, forward strand.
TAGTTTCAGTTTCTTTCAATATTGAACTGATCAAATAGATTTATATCTTTAATAAAAATACAAGGATTGGAAAAGACAGCATTATTTCCGGGTTCATTTGATCCATTCACTATTGGTCATTACGATATTGTTGTAAGAAATCTTTCCTTGTTTGACAAGATCATAATAGGAATTGGTAAGCACAGCACAAAGAACTATTTATTCAGTCCGGAACAAAGAAAATCACAAATTCAATCCGTCTTTAAAGATCTTCCATCAATTGAAGTACAGTTATATGATGGGCTTACAGTAAATTTTTGCAAGCAGTCTGGTGCTTCATTCATATTGAGAGGGGTAAGGAATTCTGTTGATTTTGAATATGAAGCAGCGATAGCAAGGATGAATCACTCCATGGAAAATTCGGTAGAAACGATTCTTATCACTTCAAGACCGGAATTCTGTGCTATATCTTCAACTATTGTCAGGGAAATTTGGAAAAGCGGTGGAAATATCAAGCAATTTCTTCCTCCCGGGATGGTCCTTGAAGGGAACTGAATCTGGCATACTCGTCAACAACATCGCAAATAGCCGGAAAGGATAAAGGGCGCAGTTTTTCAAATTCTTCAAGATCCACCCATTGGATCTCTGTAATGCCTTCGTCAGTTTGCGGTATTAATTTCTGATCATTTTCTGCAAACATTAGAAACCAATCTGTACGTTTCAAGCATTCTTTATTTTTCATTTTATAGGTATGAAACGTAATTGCGATCTCAGAAATATCGGGGCTAACCTGAATACCTGTTTCTTCCAGAACCTCTCTGATAGCAGCCACTTCAGTTTCTTCTCCATTATCGATCTTGCCTTTTGGGAGATCCCATTTACCATTTCTATAGATCATCAGAAAGCGGGAAGAATTGTCGATCACAATCCCACCGGCAGCAAAGATAGGTTTGTATTTTAGTCTTAGTATTTCAAAGATCTCTTCGGGTTTGGCTATAGTAAATGCTCCGGAAATATTTTTGGTTTCGTCATAAAATGAATCAATAATTTCTAAAAGGTTTACCGGAAAGTGAATATCTACACATACATAGTCTTCACATCCTGCTGGTAGAATTTCCAATTCAGACAAGACGAGCAAGGTCTTGTGATCAAAATATATCTTGTTCATAAACTAACAGTTTGTTTCTAAGCTTGATAATCAAAAGACTCAAAGTTAAATTCAATCAAACTTTTTAGGCCTGCATGAATATAGATATATTTGCAATATGGTAAGAGATGAGGTAGCAGAAAAGATAGCAGAATCGTTATTGCAGATCCGAGCAGTAAAATTGGCAAAGCCGGTAGGGTCTGAGGTTTATACCTGGGCATCGGGTTGGAAGTCGCCTATATATTGCGACAATCGAATTACATTGTCATACCCGAAGATCCGGACATACATCAGACAGCAATTGGTGACCCTTCTGGAAAAATCGTTTGGAAAGCCGGATGTTATAGCCGGTGTTGCCACAGGCGCAATTGCTCAGGGAGTTCTCGTTGCTGAAGCGATGGGCCTGCCTTTTATCTATGTACGTCCACAGGCAAAGGCTCATGGTATGGGTAACCAAATTGAAGGGGAATTAAAGAAAGGACAGCGTGTTGTTGTGATAGAAGACCTGATAAGCACCGGGAAAAGCAGTTTGGCGGCAGTAGAGGCATTGAGGGCAGCAGGTGCAGAAGTGAAAGGAATGGTTGCCATATTTACTTATGGTTTTGATGAAGCAAAATCAAATTTTAAAAAATCAAAAGTGTCATTGGTCACATTAAGTAATTATGATGTGTTGATACAACAAGCCGTTTTGGAGAACCAAATCTCTGAGAAGGATCTGCCTTCTTTAAAAGAATGGAGAAAGAATCCATCAAGCTGGGGGCAAGAGGAACACTCAACTAATCTTAAGTAAGATGACCAGAATAGAAAGTGAAGAGTTGGTAATAAGGAAAGCATCGTCTGAAATATTTTCTGATCTGAGCGACTTTAATAATTTTGAAAAGATCATGCCAGAGCAAGTGGTGAATTGGCAGAGTACCCCCGATGCCTGTACTTTTACCATTAAAAATATGGCGAGTTTGGGAATGCGTATCAAAGAGAAAACCCCGAACAGTAAAATCGTTATTGAACGAGAAGGTAAAGCTCCTTTTGATTTCGTGCTTTATATTGATATCGCAGATGTGGGTGATGGAATGAGCAATTTGAAATTAGCTTTTGATGCTGATCTGAATCCATTCTTGAAAATGATGGCTGAAAAACCCTTGAAGAATTTCCTCAATCTGTTAGTGAGCAGATATCAGGAAATTAATGCAGGATAAATTTATAAATAGCGTACTTCCTTTGTGGAAAACATTCTAAAGTCTCCACACTCATCTTCTATTCTGATCTGACCGGAATTTGAAACACCGGTGATTCGGCCTTTGAAGATTCCTGAACTATCTTCGAAGGAATGCCAGTCGGACATGCGATAGATTTTCGATAAGTATTCAGTTTCAATTTCCTTTAGTTTTCCTGAGTGTAATTGTAAATATCTTTTTTCCAGAAAGCTGCATAAGTCCGCAATAACCTTAGATGTATTAAATTCTAAACCACTGGAAAGTTTTAATGATGTAGCTGAATCCAAATTCTCAGGAAACTGCGTTTGATTGATATTTAAACCAATACCAACGACTGAATATTGGAGAGCTTCTTTTCTGATGCTATTTTCGATCAAGACTCCGCCAATTTTGTATTCTTGACTCATCAGATCATTTGGCCATTTTATTTTAGGATCCGGTATCTGGCAATACACAAGAAGATCATGAATCGCTAGTGAAATGGCTTGACTTAACGAGAACTGTTGAGATGGACTCAAATTCTTTGGATTGAGTAGTAAGCTCATTGTAAGACTATCACCCGGTTTTGAGATCCAGCTATTTCCTCTTTGACCTCTGCCTTCAGTTTGGTTTCTTGCAATTACAATCGTCCCTTCAGGCAAGCTTTCTATTTGGAGCCTTTGGTTAAGCCATGTATTTGTTGAAGGAAGGGATTCAAAAACGATCACCTTTTTTCCAACGAAAAGTGTATTTCGAATTTCATGCATGGTCAAAGATACTATTCAAACGATATTCATTTAATTCCTTGACCTGTTTATGAGGGAATATGCTTATTTTTGTTCTGAAAGATTATTGAATGAGCAAAAGGATCAGCAAGCACCAGGATATAGATAGATTTAATGTGACTGACATTCTGGCAAATGCTATTATTGAAGGGATGCAGGAGAAGAAAGCGTCTGACATTGTTAGCCTTGATCTTAGAAATGTAGAGAATTCCATTGCAGATATTTTCATTATTTGTCATGCCGAATCAAGGGTGCATGTGGAAGCAATAGCGCGCTCTGTGGAAGAATTTGTTTTTAAGTTCCTTCAACAAGAGCCGGAACATAAAGAAGGGAGAGAAAACGCAGAATGGATATTACTGGATTATTTTGATGTCGTTGTTCATGTTTTTATAAAGGAAAAAAGAGATTATTACAATCTCGAATCCTTATGGGGAGATGGTGAATTACAACAAATAGCTCAATCCTAAACAATATACTGAGAGAATCTGCGTCAAAAGGGCAGATAAAATTGAATTAAAAGCCAGTGGCATAAACTTTGACCATTCCGGGCGCATTTTACAACAAACATGAGCGAATCAAAAAACAATAGTAGCGGGAATAATGCAGGTGGAAAACCCGGAAGTCCTAAATCGAAATTTGGATTTAATTTTTACTGGATTTATGGGATCGTTCTGGTTCTGTTGATCGCAACTCAATTAATGAATTGGGGAGGGGATCCAAAAGAAATAAGTGAACAACAGTTTTTTAACACGATGTTTTCTAAGGGAGATGTCGAAAAAATTGTGATCAAGAATAAAGAGTCTGCTGAGATCTTTATCAAGAAAGAAAGATTGAATGATGATGAATACAAAGATATTGGTACCAAGGCTTACGGAAACGTTGAGAATACAGGTCCTCATTTTCGTTTTACTATCCTTTCAATAGATAATTTCCAGAAAAAACTGGATGAAGCTCAAGTTGAAGTTGCAGGGGCTGACAGAGTGCCGGTCATAGCTGATAATGAATCCAGAAATTATTGGGATATATTACTTAGCTGGATGTTGCCATTGATGATCATTGTCATTTTCTGGATCTTCATCATGCGTCGTATGGGTGGCGGTGGAGGTGGGAGCCAGATATTTAATATTGGAAAATCCAAAGCCACTTTATTTGATAAAGATCTCCATGTGAAAGTGACATTCAATGATGTTGCCGGATTAGAAGAGGCTAAAGTTGAAGTAATGGAGATCGTTGATTTCCTGAAAACACCTAAAAAATATACTGCATTGGGAGGTAAAATACCTCGCGGTGCCTTGCTGGTTGGCCCTCCGGGAACCGGAAAAACCTTACTTGCAAAAGCAGTTGCCGGGGAAGCTCAGGTACCTTTTTTCTCATTGTCAGGTAGTGATTTTGTAGAGATGTTTGTAGGTGTAGGAGCAAGTAGAGTAAGGGATCTTTTCAAACAAGCAAAAGAAAAAGCACCAAGTATTATTTTCATTGATGAAATAGATGCCATTGGACGTGCCAGGGGAAAGGCTCCATCATTCAGTGCAAATGATGAAAGAGAAAGCACATTGAATCAGTTGCTTACTGAGATGGATGGATTTGGTTCCAACAGCGGAGTTATCATTCTGGCTGCAACCAACCGTGCAGATGTATTGGATCGCGCTTTACTTCGTCCGGGCAGATTTGACAGACAAATATTTGTAGAATTACCTGATCTTAATGGCAGGAAAGAAATATTCCAGGTTCATTTGAAGCCATTGAAGTTAAGCGAAGGAGTAGAAGTTAATTTCCTTGCAAAGCAAACACCGGGATTCTCAGGAGCGGATATCGCAAACTTATGTAATGAAGCTGCTTTGATCGCTGCCAGACACAACAAAAAGGCAATAGAGAAACAAGATTTTCTTGATGCAGTAGATAGAATCATTGGTGGACTGGAAAAGAAAAACAAGATCATTTCCAAGCATGAGAAAGATGTTATTGCGTTTCACGAATCGGGACATGCATCTGTATCCTGGTTATTGGAACATGCACATCCATTGGTAAAAGTAACCATAGTACCTCGTGGAAATTCTTTGGGAGCAGCTTGGTATTTGCCGGAAGAAAGAAGTATCACTACAAAAGAACAGATCCTTGATGAGATCTGTGCTGCACTCGGAGGAAGAGCAGCTGAAGAGGTGATCTTCGGAGCCATTTCGACCGGTGCGTTGAGTGATCTGGAGAAAGTTACTAAGCAAGCTTATGCTATGGTAACAGTATTCGGTTTAAATGAGAAGCTTGGGAATATCAGTTATTATGATTCAAGTGGCAGTCAGGAATATAATTTCAATAAGCCATACAGCGAGAAAACAGCTGAGATCATAGATGAAGAAGTTCATAAATTGATTGAAACTGCATATATCAGAGCAAAAGAACTGCTTTCGGCACATAAAGAGCAGCTTAGAATTCTTGCTAAGAAATTATTAGTTAAAGAAGTAATTTTCAAAGAGGATCTCATAGAGATCTTTGGAAAGCGCCCTTGGGCAGATAAAGATGATATTTTGATCGGAGCAGAACCGGATACGATTGAATCGCCTAAATTAAATGGTACGGAAAATACAGGTGCTGATGATTCTGTATCACCTACACCAGACGCTAATCCGGAAACTCCCTCTGTCAACTAGAAAAATGCTTTATGGACGAAAGCACTACCAGAGAAAAAATACTTAAGAAGATCCGGAAAGCTCTTATTCATAAGACCAAGGGTCCTTCAGGTATAATAGAACTTGAACGTTCTGTATATATGCCCGGTGATGATCTTTTAGAATTGCAATTTGCTCAGGAATTTTTGAGTGCAGGTGGGATTTTCGTTTTTTGCTCATCAGAACGTGAGTTGGCTGAGCAACTTTCAGGATTAAGTGATCAGAAAGGCTGGGCTGATTTTTGGTGCAAAGAGGAAAGTTTATCCGCTGTTCTGAGTGATTTTGGAATCAATATATCCGAAAATTTTAATACCAAGACTTCAACGGATCCCGCAATAACTTTATGTGAAGCATTAATTTCCAGAACAGGGAGTGTCTTGGTTTCATCCAAACAAAAATCCGGCAGATCGGGGGCTTCCTTTCCGGATCATCATATCGTTGTTGCATATACTTCACAGTTGGTATCTGATATCAAGGATGGCATCAATTTGATCAAAACCAAATATGGAAATCAGATCCCCTCTATGGTTACTTTGGTCACAGGTCCCAGCAGGACAGCAGATATTGAAAAGACCCTGGTCCTGGGTGCTCATGGACCTAAAGAAATTTATGTATTTTTGATTGATGACAGTAATCTTTCCTGATGGAAAATGATTGGATCTGTATATATTCATCTATCTATCAGCACAAGGTTGAGATAGTTAAAGCTGTGTTAGAGGATAATAGTATCACATCGGTTATTATGAACAAGCAGGATTCTGCTTATACATCAATTGGGGAGATCGAACTTTATGTCAATGCGGATAATGAAGTACTTTCTCGGTTTTTAATCTCGGAAAATTCTTTGTGAAGAACTTTATAATCAGAACGCTTACGGGCCTTGTTTTTATTTTTCTTGTCGGTTGGTCGATCTATAGCGGTCCCACCTACTACGCTGCCATATTCACCATCTTCAATATGATAGCTCTTGCTGAATACTACAAGATGGTATATAAAAGTGGAGGTCGGAAATTTGTACTCGAGGGCTGGTTAACAGGTGTTTTATTATTGCCATTTACTGTAATGATCCTGACAGGCTTTTCTCCTGCAAGTATTCTGGTGCTCTTGTTACCACTTATATTTATTTCTTTCATCATTGAACTTTATAGAAATAAACCGGATCCGATCCGACAGATCAGCACTTCAATCTTAGGAGCGATTCTGATCAGTCTGCCTTTCTCATTGTTATTGTATTCTGCATTTTTAACCGGAGAATACGATTATAAATTGCTGTTGGGTATCTACATTTTGCTCTGGACAAATGATACAGGAGCTTATCTAACCGGCATGAGTTTCGGGAAAAGAAGACTTTTCGAAAGAATTTCTCCTAAAAAATCCTGGGAAGGTTTTTTTGGTGGTTTAGCACTTGCATTAATTGCTGCGTGGTTCTATGGAGCCTGGGCAGAATCGATTAGTCGACTTGATTGGATTATTTTATCAATAATCATAGTCATTTTCGGAACGTTTGGAGATCTCTCCGAATCGCTGCTTAAAAGAAGCGCAAATGTAAAGGACTCAGGGAGTTTCCTTCCTGGTCACGGTGGAGTGATGGACAGATTTGACGGTATGTTCATAGCAGCACCAATGATAGCAACCTATTTGACGATCAGAATGATGATCAACTAATTCAATCCAGTAATGTTGGGGATAAAAAAATCAGTAACTTCGCACCGCAAAATCGATGATATGTCTACAGTAACTAAAGATCGCACCAGCAAAGGAAAAGAAAGCAAAAATGGTATAAGTGCCACCATACAAGATAGTTCTAACCCATTTGAATCCATGATGCAGCGTTTTGATGCCGCTGCAAAGATTTTGGGTCTTGATGATGACACATATAACATCCTGAAAACTCCACAACGACAGATAGCAGTTAGTCTGCCTGTAAAAATGGATAATGGTAAAATTCAAGTTTTTGAAGGTTACAGAATCATTCATAGTACTTTACTTGGTCCATCTAAAGGCGGTATCCGTTATTCAATGGATGTGAATATTGATGAAGTAAAAGCTTTGGCTGCCTGGATGACCTATAAATGTGCTATTGCAAATATCCCATATGGTGGCGCTAAAGGCGGTATCACTTGTGATGTTAGTAAGATGTCGAGAGATGAAGTTGAGCGACTTACAAGAGCTTATACAGTGGCTATGAAGGATGTATTTGGTGTTGATAAGGATATACCAGCACCGGATATGTATACAGGACCACAAGAAATGGCTTGGATCGTTGACACATACTCAAGGATAGTAGGTGAATTTACACCTGGAGTAGTAACGGGTAAGCCTTTGATGCTGGGTGGAAGTTTAGGTCGTGTAGAAGCTACCGGAAGAGGAGTAATGATCTCTACACTTGAGGCGATGAAAAAGATAGGCATAGACCCTAAGCGTTCGACTGCTGCAGTACAGGGTTTTGGTAATGTAGGTTCTATCGGCGCACAATTGATCGCTGAAAAAGGAATTAAGATAGTTGCTATTTCAGATCATACCGGAGCATATTATAACGAAAGGGGCTTTGACATTAACAAAGCAATTGATTATAGAAATGCTAACGGTGGTAATCTGGGTGGATATTCAAAAGGTACACCTATTTCCAATGAAGAGTTATTAGAGCTTGATGTTGATGTCCTATGCCCTTGTGCATTGGAAAATCAGATCACAGCTGAGAATGCAAATAACATAAAAGCCAGATTGATAGTTGAAGGTGCAAATGGACCAACTACCGGCGGAGCTGATAGTATTTTAAGAGAAAAAGGGATAGTTGTTATTCCTGATATTTTGGCGAATGGAGGAGGAGTTACGGTTTCTTATTTTGAATGGGTTCAAAATAGAAATGGTTATTATTGGTCAGAAAATGAAGTAAATGAAAAAGCAGATAATTCAATGAAAGCTGCTTTTGAAAATGTTTGGTTTGAAGCTAAGAAGCGCGGAATAAGTATGCGTCTTGGTGCATACATTGTAGCTTTGCAAAAGCTGGATAAAGCCGTAAAGTTCAGAGGCGGATATTAATCATTTGTAAAAAGCAGATCACTAATGACCATTCATAAAGAAGGTTACGCAAGTTTATCAATTACTTTAATCTTCGTCATTATAGTAAATCTTGTTGTAAATTATGTTTGGCCTGAAATTCAATGGCTACATAATGTAACGATTGCTATAACTGCAATACTATTTCTGATTGTGCTTCAATTTTTCAGATCCCCATCCAGGGATCTGACGCTTAACGATGATTATGTAATTGTTCCTGCTGATGGGAAAGTAGTTGTTATAGAAGAGGTGGAGGAGCCGGAATTCTTAAAGGACAAAAGGATACAAGTTTCTATTTTCATGTCACCTATTAATGTACACGTGAATAGATATCCAATTTCAGGAAAGATCCTTTTGGCAAAATATCATCCCGGTAAATTTTTAGTGGCTTGGCATCCAAAGTCAAGCACGGAGAATGAGAGAACTACTATTGTTGTAGATCATCAAAGAAAAGGTCCTATCCTTATCCGACAGGTTGCCGGTGCTTTGGCAAAACGAATTGTTCACTATTGTACAAAAGATGATATTGTGAGACAGGGATCAGAACTAGGATTTATCAAGTTTGGCTCACGGGTTGATGTTTATTTACCACTTGATACAAAAGTAAGAGTTAAGATCGGACAGCATGTAAAAGGCGGAGTTGATGTACTTGCCGTACTTGCAGATTAGTTAGTCCTTGTACATACAGCAGTGACATTATCATTTATTTGCCCATCACTTGCGGTATAGCTGAAATTGATCCTGGTACCATCATAACTACCGGTACCTGTCATTGTAGTTCCTGAAACTACCTGTGTTCCAATTGTAAGCGAATTAGCATTACCGGAAATATTCACAGTTGCTTTTGTAGCCATTGTTGCTCCTAATTGATAGAAATTATATAACAGAATTGCACTAGGGTCGTCATTTGATTTGGCAATAGTTATAGTATAAATCGTATTCCCAAATTGCTGACTAGTTTCCTGACATTTCCAGGAGCCAATATATTTATCACGGTAATCGATTGGAACATCTACATCTCCTGTATCATCTTTTACACAAGAAGATAGCAGACTCATTGCTGTGAGAATAATAATACTAAAACGGGATAGGGATTTCAATTGCATACTGATTTAAGGCAAAATGCTTGCCAATTATTTATTCTTTAATCTTTCGCGGATGTCCAATCTGTGTTTTCTTGCAGTATCGGTTGCAATGTCATAGCCTGCATCCATATGTCTGATAACACCCATGGCAGGATCATTATGTAAAACACGAGCAAGTCTTTTAGCAGCAGCATCTGTACCATCAGCTACTATCACCATTCCAGCATGAATAGAATATCCAATCCCGACACCACCACCATGATGGATGCTTACCCAGGAAGCACCTCCGGCAGTATTGATCAAAGCATTAAGGATCGGCCAATCAGCAATTGCATCAGAACCATCTTTCATAGCCTCAGTTTCCCGGTTAGGAGAAGCTACCGAACCCGTATCCAGATGATCTCTGCCAATAACGATAGGTGCTTTGATCTTACCATCTTTAACCAATTGGTTGAAAGCTAAGCCGGCTTTTTCCCTGTCTCCCTGACCCAACCAACAGATACGCGCAGGAAGTCCCTGAAATGCGATCCTATCCTGAGCCATGGTAATCCAACGTTTTAATCCTAAATCTTCCGGAAACATTTCTAATAATAACTTATCTGTTTCAAAAATATCCTGAGGATCACCCGACAATGCTGCCCACCTGAATGGACCTTTCCCTTCACAAAAGAGCGGACGAATGTATGCAGGCACGAACCCGGGGAAATCAAACGCATTTTTCAAACCCATCTCCAAAGCCTGGCCTCTCAGGTTGTTACCATAATCAAATGTGATAGCACCTTTGTCTTGCAATTTCAACATCAACTCAACATGTTTCACCATGCTTTGTTTGCTCAATTGAATATATTTTTCAGGATCACTTTCTCTTAAGATTTTTCCTTCCTCAACAGAAATTCCCTGAGGCAAGTAACCCACCAAAGCATCATGCGCAGAAGTCTGATCCGTTAAAGTATCCGGAGTTATTCCACGTTCAATCATTCTATCCAAAAGATCGATCACATTACACACAACTCCTATAGATAGTGCTTCACCTTTTTCTTTTGCTGCCAATGCCATATCAATACTCGCATCAATATCGTGAGTGATCTTATCGATATATCTTGTTTGCAGTCTTTTTTGAATTCTCCATTCTTCAACTTCTGCTGCAAGACAAACTCCATCGTTCATCGTGATAGCGAGAGGCTGAGCGCCACCCATGCCACCTAATCCACCGGTAACTGACAAAGTATGACGGAGGCTGCCTCCAAAATGTTGTCGTGCTACCTCTGCAAATGTTTCATAGGTTCCCTGAACGATACCCTGAGAACCAATGTAGATCCATGAACCGGCAGTCATCTGACCGTACATTGTCAACCCTTTTGCTTCAAGCTCACGGAAATGTTCCCAGTTGGCCCAATGCGGAACGAGCATCGAATTAGAGATCAAAACTCTTGGAGCATCTACATGTGTAGGTAATATCCCAACAGGCTTGCCTGATTGGATCAGTAAGGTCTCGTCATCTTCAAGATCTTTAAGGGCTTTTATTATCAGGTAAAATGCTTCAGGGTTACGTGCTGCTTTCCCTGTTCCTCCATATACAACCAAATCTTCGGGACGTTCAGCTACATCCGGATCTAAATTATTTAAAAGCATGCGGAGTGCGGCTTCCTGAACCCAGCCTTTGCAATTCAATTCTGTACCGGTTGGCGTTTTTGTTAATTTTAGATCGATCTTACCTGAGTTATCTTTTACCTTCATCTACTAATATTTTATTTTTTCGCCTTTTTTATTTTTATACGGACAATGCTTACAATTACTTTGACAGCAATAACCACGTTTCAAATGATAAGTCTCTGTAAAGATAATGTATCCTTCAGGGCTTAAATAATAATCATCCTTTTCTAATGGGGGTCTTGGTTCCACGTATGTAGCAAATTTCGTAAAATTCTTTTAATGACTACAGAATTTAAATCCTCATTTTTTTGTATTCTTACTATTGTATGGTGATAGAAGATTCGAATTTTAAAGTAAGAGATGATGATATCGGAAGTTTTTTTGGTTTTGAACATACAGGGCGCATTTTCTTGCGTAGGCTGGATCTGATTCACCCGGTGGTTTCGGGCAACAAATGGTATAAGCTAAAATACAATATAGAAGAAGGCATTGAATCAGGTTGTAAGACATTTGTAAGTTATGGTGGAGCCTATTCGAATCATCTCGCAGCTTTGGCAGCTGTTGCTAGGCAATACAGTGTTAGTTCAGCAGGGATCATCCGGGGAGAAGAACCAAAAAATGCGAATCCAGTTCTTGGTTTCCTCAAAGATCAGGGGATGAAATTGTTCTTTGTAGACAGAGCACTTTACAAACAGAGAAATACACCTGAGCAATTTCAGTTTATTTTGAATGATCTTGATACACCTTTTCTAATCCCCGAAGGCGGGGCTAATGCTCTTGGTGTGAAAGGAGCATCAGAGATCATAAACCCGGAGGATAAAAAATACACACATATTTTTGTACCCGTTGGATCCGGATCAACGATTGCCGGAATAATAAATGCCGCATTCCCGGATCAGATGATAGTAGGAGTTTCAGCGTTGAAGGGAGCTGAGGGCTATATGGAAGAATTAGTAGTGCGGTTTCTGACTGATGGAAATAATAAAAATTGGAAAATAGATCATTCACATCATTTTGGAGGCTTTGCAAAGAGCGATGAAGCCTTAGAAAAACTGATCGCCCGATTCAGAGAACATACGGGGATCAATATAGAACATGTTTATACCGCGAAAATGATATCCTGTATTTGGGATCTGATCAAACATAATGAGTTTACATCAGAGAGTAATTTACTGGTGATCCATTCCGGAGGATTTCGTGTCAGTCAATAACAACATTATTCACAAAGCATTGTTAGAACATACCTTAGTTAGATGTAAAGCCGCTAAGGTTAGAGGGTATCTTTGTAATGATGAAAAATCTGCATTTTAAGAATTGGGGCCGGTTAGTACTTATGGCTATCTGTGTAATTACATTCAGTGAGGTAAGCTTTGCACAGTCGTCAGCTGCCCGAACTTCCAGGGAAGACTACATTAAGATGTATAAAGCGGATGCCATTCGGGATATGGAGAAACATGGGATTCCAGCAAGCATAAAGCTAGCACAGGCCATGCTTGAATCTGATAATGGGAACAGTTCTTTGGCAAAGGAAGCCAAAAATCATTTTGGGATAAAATGCCATACCGAGTGGAAGGGTGAGAAATATGTCATGGATGATGATGAAAAGAATGAATGTTTTCGAGTTTATCGCACGGTTTATGACAGCTATTTTGATCATTCCGAATTTCTGAGAACACGAGCACGCTATTCATTTCTTTTCGAATTGGAAAGAACAGATTATAAGGGTTGGGCTAATGGATTAAAAAAGGCAGGTTATGCCACCAATCCCAGATATCCCGATCTATTGATCAAGATCATTGAAGATAACAGGCTGTATGAATTTGATAAGCCAGGAAAACCTCTAAATGTTCATACGCCGAAACCGCTCAAGAAACCTTCAAAAGATCAACCGGATATTACAATTGATATTAGTGGATATGAAGCGGATTATAAATACAATAATGGAGTTCGTTATGTTGATGCAGGCAAGAATGAGACGTATGAATCTATTGCACGCAAATACGAAATGATGCCTTGGCAAATATTAAAGTATAATGATCTGGATAAAAATGACAAGATCAATTCCGGTGATAAGATCTATTTGAAACCCAAGAAATCAAAATCGAACCAAGAATTTCATGTCGTAAGATCAGGTGACAGCATTATCCGTATTTCCAATTTATATGCAGTCAGGGTTAAAAATGTACTCAAGTACAATGGACTTGAAGAATCGGATAAATTGAAAACGGGTTCCAAGATCTATCTGAAGAAACACAAGAATTAAAATTAATGCTGATCAGGATTTGATCAGCATTAATTTATTCCATCGTATACACATATACGTTTCCGTCGTAGCTACCAACAATTACATTCTTGTTGCCATCACTATTCAGGTCAATGATCTGGAAAGGAGTACTGCCTTTTAAAGGCCATCCATTTGCAAACGATCCGTCATTTTGAATCAGGTAGATCTCGTTTGATGTAGCTGCTACAATACCAAGAGTTCCCGGCCCTGTAGCGGCAGGAAAATATCTTAAGCTATGCAGTATGTCTTTGTCAAATGCTTTTCCAAATACCAAAGTATTATCGCGGTCATAAACTTCCAATGTATTTGAATCAAGAAAGATGTAATTCCTTTTATCTAATTTTTGATTATCCTCAAACAAGAAAGTGTGATCTGCATTAAAAGTTCTGACAGTCTTTGTTTGTATGCTTCCATCAGGAAATAAACTATAAATATTCCCGGCAGTATCAGTCACTACAAAATAGAAATTAGAGCTACTGTTTTCTAAAGTAAACTGACTGTTTGCAGCTCTGGAGATCATGCCTTTCACTTCTGTTCTTTTCTCTCCACGTCTATCCAACATATACGTTTTTCCATTGTCGTCACTAAGGAGTAAATAGTCTTTTCCACCCGCAACAAAGTGTTGTACCGGATGTGTCACATCACCGATAGGTTTATTGAAACCCCATCCTGCAACCGGTTTTCCACTCGACTGGTATACATATACCATCTTATTTGCACAGGCTACAAATATTCTGTAATCTCTATTTTTATCATAATCAAAAACTGCAATTCCGGTTGTAGCTTCAGCCGGCAATCGGATAGGATAGTTACCTACATAAGCACCATTTCTATCGATCACATAAAGTTTTGTAGGGGTATTGAAGATCAATTGTAATTTGCCATTCTTAAAAAGATCTATCTGTTGGATGGTACCGAGAATCGGCTCGGTGAGTGGTTTTTTCCATAAGATCTCACCTGAATTATCGAGCAAATACAGATTGTTTGCATCATCCTGAACAGCTATGTCGTAATTGTTATTTGTTGAATTGATCAATGCAATGGGTGGCTTAGAAACAGAAGTATCAAGCTGAGCAGCCCATAAAAGATCAACATCCTTATCCATCTTTTGTTTAGAATATCGAGCAAGGATCAGGTTGTTTACCAAGCCTGTACTACTGCTTGCCTGGTATGCTATCGCATCGAATTTTTGAAGAACATCTGCATACTTCTCAATGAATTTATAGGTGTTCTCACTTGCAAGCGATTTTAAAATATAGGATGATCTTTGAACATTCAGATACATATAACAATTGGATGTGCTTGTTACGTTTTCAGCAAAAGCTCGATAGGATGGATCAGTAGAAAGCGTTTTAGCATTTACATTATCATCGATAAATGCCCTGAGTGAAGAAGCTTGATTGGAATAAACAACGAAGTTTCCAATGATGGTATAAAAAGGCTTATCTATTTTCTCAAACATAGGCCCATATACAGAAGAGAGGCATTGACTGATGCTTAGATAACCAATAACAAAACCTTTATAGAGTTCTTCTTTTACCTGAGTCTTTTCATCTTTTGCAATTGCTTCACTTATCGTTCGAAGTGCTTTTCTTGCTGATTGAGGTTCTTTCACACGAGCCAAAACGAATGCATTATTATTATAATTTACACTGCTGGCTTCTGTTATTAGATAAGCTAATTCCTGATCAACCCAGGAAGTTAATTGTTCGGTCAGATCGATCTTGTATTTTTTATTTACCTGATCTATCATAGTCATTCTTGAACTAAGCTGAACAGCATTTTGGTAGGCACCTAGTTTTGAAAAGTACTCACTGGGTTTACTCAATCCTAAAGAGACAAACATGGCAGTTCGTTTCGGAGCTATTGTCGAAATATTCAACGCAACCGGAGTTTGTGAGCTTATGGAATATAAAAATTTCGTGGAGTCGAAAGCAGTACTTAAACCATTCAACATAATAATGTCGGGTCTGAGTTTTAAATCAAATTCAGACCAGGAAGAGAAAGCGAATGCTCTTCTGATCGAAGATAAATTAGCATCAGAAGCAAAAATATTCATAAACCTTCCGATGTTACGGTAGTTCACATACACATTTGCATCTACCAATTTTCCGGCACTTTCATAAACTTTTGAAAATGCTTTTTCAGATTTAAAACTTTGCCCTGTCTTTAATTGACGAATAGCGTCCTCAACCAGAAATGCTGTATGAGAACCAATAAATAATCCTTTGCTTACCGTGTATGAAAAAGAAGTTTTAGCGTTTCCGTATTTTATTTCGCGGATCACAACACCTTCATAAGTTCGCTTGCCGGCATTAAGTTCTACAGTTGAAAATTTCTGTAACATATCATTCACAAAACTTTCTTGGTTGAATCTTGGAAGATTCATGTAAAGCACAACGTCAGGTTTGTTGGCTTTTATTGCGTGAACAGAAATCAATAATGGATATGAAGAAATATGTGCAAGGAGTTCGTTATTAGCTTTCAGACAAGAATCGAGATACGTGAATTCATCGTTTAGCTCACTTAATTCTGGGATCTCATTTAAGGATTTCCAGATCTCCGATTTCTGTAATTTCTCATTCAGCTCAACCATATTTCGAATATCGATTATGATAGATGCGTCAGGAGGGATGGCATTAATTGCTTCGAGGCTTGGGGATTTTACTTGTTGATAATAGAAATACCCAACAGCAATGGAAGCAATTATCAATACAGAAATGACCGAAGCCAGTACAACTCTTTTCATTTTTTATTTTTTCAGACAGGCACAATACAGGTCATTACAAAGCTACATAGAGAGCAGCGGTCTTTCTCTTGTTAGATCAAAACTTCTCTACACACAAATGTTGATAAGAAAGTGCTTTAGAATTTCAGTTTCAATTGTTCGGGGAGCAATCTGAAACCGAGTCTGTGATGGGGACTGACACCGTATTGGCGAATGGCATTGCGATGGTAAGAAGTTGCATACGCTTTGTTTTTGTTCCAGCCATATTGAGGAAATGCTTTATGCAGTTTTTGCATATGCTCATCACGATAGGTTTTAGCAAGAATTGAGGCAGCTGCAATTGAAGCAAATATACCATCACCACCAATGATACAGGTATGTTCTATTTTTTTAAATTTTTTAAATCTGTTTCCATCAACAAGAACATGTGCTGGAACAATTTTTAATTTCCGAAGTGCCTTATGCATCGCTTCTATTGAGGCATGCAAAATATTCAATTTAGCGATCTCATTTATATCACAGATCCCAACAGCGAAATCAATAGCTTGCTCCTCAATTACTGTTCTAAGGATATTCCGTTTTTCCTCCGTAAGTTTTTTTGAATCATTCAGCCAGGGATGAAAAAAGTCATGCGGTAAAATGACAGCCGCTGCAAAGACAGGTCCTGCAAGACATCCTCTTCCGGCTTCATCGCAACCTGCCTCAATTACCCCTTCTTTGAAATGTGTCTTTAACATGGAGATACGAAGGTAGCTATTTGAGAAAATAATAAAAGCAGATTGCTATTTTCATACATTTGCGATGTAAGGTCAACTATGCAGCGCAAATTCCTCACTAATCTCGCCTTCCTTTTATTTTTAAATCTACTTATAAAACCCTTTTATATATTGGGTATAGACAGGTCGATCCAAAATTCTGTAGGCGCTGAGGAGTACGGAATTTACTTCGCCTTATTCAATTTCACCTTTCTGTTCAATATCATTCTGGATCTCGGAATAACAAATTTCAACAATAGAAATATTGCAATGCATAGCCATCTTTTGCAAAAGCATTTAAGCGGGATCATTGGATTGCGATTATTGCTTTCAGGGATCTATGTTTTATTGACTTTTGGGATTGGGATCTTTCTCGGCTATGAGGGCAAAGAGCTTTGGTTTCTGATATTTTTGATAATCAATCAAATACTGCTTGCATTTGTCTTGTATTTCCGGAGTAATCTGGCAGGAATGCATATGTTCAAGCATGATAGTTTTGTCTCCATACTTGATCGAACTTTGATGATCCTTTTTTGCGGGCTGCTATTGTGGGCAGATCTTGGTCAGGGTGCATTTAAGATTGAATGGTTTGTATACAGTCAGACTGCTGCATATGCAATTACAGCTCTGATCGGATTGATCATGCTTGGAAAACATGCACCGCTATCAAAGATCAAATTCAATCCGGCTTTTTCATTGATCATTTTGAAGCAAAGCTATCCTTTTGCCTTGCTCATATTGTTGATGGCTTTTTATAACCGTATTGATGTGGTAATGATCGAAAGACTTTTACCTGACGGAGCTTTGCAGTCGGGGATCTATGCGCAGGCTTTCCGATTACTCGAAGCCGGAGTCATGTTTGCCTATCTTTTTTCTGTACTGCTGCTGCCCATGTTTTCGCGAATGTTAAAAGAGAAACAGAATGTAGAAGACCTGGTAAAATTAGCATCCTCATTACTGATTGCACCTTGTGTGA
The DNA here is from genome assembly GCA_037969175.1 of Bacteroidia bacterium. Lineage (GTDB taxonomy): Bacteria > Bacteroidota > Bacteroidia > AKYH767-A > JBBKVM01 > JBBKWX01. The sequence goes on from JBBKWX010000149.1 coordinate 35,739, forward strand.
TCGTAGCCGCTTCAGCCTGGTTCCATGGAGAATACATCATGGGATTATTATATAATGAACATATCGAATTATCGGCACCTATTTTTGGATTCCTGATGACAGGATTTGTAGGTATGTCAGCTACCTATATCTTCGGAACGCTGCTGACAGCCAATGGCAGTATGAAATATTTGAACATTATGGCTTTCGTGGGGATGGTTTTTAATGTAGGATTGAACTTTATCTTGATTCCGAAGTTTGGTGCTGTTGGAGCCGCCATCACCAGTATGTTCACTCAGGTGCTTACTTCTCTGGCGCAAGTGGTCATGTGTGCCGGAATTCTGAAATTCAGGATAAATCACAAATATATCCTGGCTATGTTATTCTATATTAGTCTGTGTATCATGACATTTCATATGATGTCAGATATCGGAATCAATGAACTTCAATCACTGATACTTTCTGTGCTCACTTGTTTTATTTTCGCAATTATTTTCAGGTTTTACAATATTAGATCGATAATGACTTTATTGAAAGAAAGAGAGTAGTTTGTAATAGGCTATTTTTACTACTTTTACGCCTGCTTTTATACTTCCGAATACTTATAGAATGAACCAAAATACATCTAACAGGCTTGATCTTAACGGCGTTATCCTGTATCTTGTCAAATGGCGCAAACCATTGATACTTGTTACGGGTTTGGCAACTATTGCAGCTGTTATCTTTTCATCCTCCTTTTTTATTAAGCCAAAGTTTAAAGCTTCTGTAGTTCTTTATTCTACGAAAACATATTCAGTCTCAAAATCTCTTCTTGGTGATGTTTATCATCCCGACATCCTTGAGTTCGGAGAAGAAGCTGAAGCAGAGCAACTTATCCAAGTCATTAATTCAGATGGTATACGTGAGGCAATTGTTGACAAATATGATCTTATCGGACATTATGACCTCAATCCCCAAAGCAAAACTATAAAGTCTGATATCATCCGAACCTATGATGAAAATATTTCTGTTGAAAGAACCCCTTTCATGTCGGTCCGTATTGATGTTATGGATGTGAGTCCCGATACGGCTCATCTTATGGCGAACGATATTGCAACATTAATTGACACTGTGTGGAACCGAATTACCAGAGAGCGTGTTCAAGAAGCACTAACGATCATTGAAAGGCAGATCGAGCTGAAACATAAACTGGTAGCAGATACCGAGGATTCCTTAAAGATCCTTAGAATCATGGGCATCTATAACTACGATGATCAGGCCGATATGATAGAAAGAAGATACACCAAAGCGATGCTGGAGTACCGATCAGAATCCGGCAAAGCTTCTATGTACGAAAAGAATAATGGAGACTCTAAAAAGTTGCTAGATGCACAGGCAAAGGCAAGTGGATCTTTACAAGCCATGAAAAATCTGGAGTCAAGGTTCAAGATGATAGGAGAATGGGGAGGAAAGTATTTTGAGTTGAAAGAGCTTGTTCGGGTTAGCCGGGAAGACCTTACCGAATTAACCAGAAAAAGAGATAAGACTCAAATAGATCTTGATCACAGCATGTCGCATAAATTTATTGTGAACCCTGCTGTAACTCCCGACAAAAAAGCATATCCTGTTAGATGGTTGTTAGTCTTGGGAGCATTTCTTTCTGCCTTCCTAATTTGTTTGGTGAGTATCATTATCATTGAACATCTCAAAGAATTGAGAGCAAATACAAGAGAGATATAAATTCAGATGTCTGAATTGAGATCTTCGGGACTTGATAAAAACAGGATATTTTATATTCTGAGTGCTATATTTATAGCCATAGCTTTCTCAGGGATCTTCTTTAAATTCTATGCTACATTGTTATTGCCAATAGCATTGATGGTTGGGTTGATGATCATTTATCGTCCTGAAACTTTAATACTCAGTATCATCTTTTTTACTCCATTGTCTGTTAATCTGGAAGATCTGGATCTTGGCTTCGGGGTTTCGATTCCCGGCGAACCACTTATGTTTGGCCTGATGCTCTTATATTGGCTGAGTGTCCTTATTAATGGTAATATAGACAAGAAGATCATCTCTTACCCGACAACAAAATTGATCTTTTTGTATTTAATCTGGATGTTGGTTACCACAGTCACCAGTACAATGCCAATGGTAAGTTTAAAATTCACGGCTGCCAAGATCTGGTTTATCACCGTATTTTATTTCATGCTTTTGGAGATGTTCCGCAACAAGCAGATCATCAAAACCATGATTTGGAGCTATACCGGAGGATTAGTTTTAGTAATTCTTTACACAACCATAAATCATATTAGCTGGGGATTGACCGAACGGGCAGCACACTGGGTGATGCAACCTTTTTATAATGATCATACAGCATATGCTGCTGCTATCGCCATGTTTGTACCTATCATGCTGGGATTTACATTTAGCAGGACAGAATCATTGCGGACAAGGACAATAGCATTTGTTTGTTTTCTTGTTCTGATGACTGCCATAGTTTTGAGTTTCACAAGGGCAGCTTGGTTGAGTCTTGCCATTGCATTAGCTATTTATTTTATTTATAAGTTCAGGATCAGGTTTTCTCTTATCGCTGTGGCAAGTGTAATTCTTTTGGGCAGTTTCTTTGTATTGAAGGATACTGTTTTGATGAATTTGGAAAAGAACCGTCAGGATTCATCCAGCGACTATGCAAGTCATGTACAATCCATGGCAAATATTAAAACAGATGCTTCAAATCTGGAGAGGATCAACAGATGGAATTCTGCAATAAGGATGTTTATGGTTAAACCTTTTTTTGGTTGGGGACCCGGCACCTATCAATTTCAATATGCACCCTTTCAAAGAAGCTATGAGCTAACGATCATCAGTACCAATGCGGCAGATGGAGGAAATGCCCACAGTGAATATTTGGGACCTTTGGCTGAATCGGGAATTCTGGGAACGATCAGTGTTTTATTGATCATGATCGTTGTGATCTACAGGGCCACGCTACTTTATTCCAAAACTGAAGATAAAGATACCCGAACCATAATTTTAGGTTTGATCATAGGATTGATGACCTATTATATCCATGGATTTTTGAATAATTTCTTAGACACAGATAAAGCAGCTGTTCCTTTCTGGGGGTTCGTGGCAGCATTGGCGGCGATTGATCTGTTTCATACTCCGGAAAAAAAGGAGATCAGCTAGTTTTATTTTGAACCACTAGCCCCGAAGTATAGCTTGCACTTCAAGCTAATAGATTAAATAAAACCACTAAGGACACTCAGGTCACAAGTTTCACTAAGAGATTTTCAAAAAAAATCACATTTAATTCGTGATTTTTTGTGTGCCCCATTCAACCAATTTTCTGACATCCTGTTTTAAAAAGGTTTTATTAAAAATACATTTACCAAAGAACAATATTTAGAATACTACGTGTAACTAAGTGTACTTGTGCCCTTAGTGGTAAAATAAAACAACCAATCTTGGATTAAGGTTCATTCTATACTCACACTCAATTTTAAACTCTGAAGTAGAGATTATAAGGAAGCTGAACTTTACTTTGTAAAACAAGATTATTTACCGGTTCTTAAACTCAGCATAGTGACATCATCATTGTAAGCTGAAACACCTCTGAATTCGTCCAACTCTTTAATTAGCTCTCTATGAAAATCCTCCAGATCAGGGATGTTTTTATTCTTCAAAACAAAATCAGAAAGTCTATCAAGTCCATAATGTTCACCTGAACTGTCTTCCAGTTCAACAACTCCATCTGTATAACAAAAGACAAAAGAATCAGGGCCAAGAATTACTTCGCCTATATGCACGAAAGGCAATTCTTCAAACATTCCTAAACCTGTACTTCCTTTTTCAAGCAACTCAACTTTGCCATTATTGATTAATACAGGCGGATTGTGGCCGGCATTTACATAGGTCAGTTTACCGGTTTTGCAATCCAGTTTAGCAAGAAAAAAAGTTATAAATTTTTCACCTTTGGCACTGGAATATACGCGCTCATTGAGATGATGGAACATATGCTCCATATCCTCATACAACTTTACTGATGCATGCAGGTTAGCCTGAAAATTAGACATAAGCAGAGCTGCAGCTATTCCTTTCCCGGAAACATCTGCCATGGAAATGATAAACTCATCATCACCCAAAGGAATAAAATCATAATAATCTCCTCCAACTTCCTGATGCGGAAGGTAGGTTGCCGTAATCTCGAAATTATCGTTTTTGGGTAGGGAAGCCGGGAAAAGCATGGTTTGCATACGTGCCGCAAGTTCCATCTCTTTCTTTACTCCCGCTTGTTTAATCTGTTCCCGGGCCAGCTTCTTATTTTCAATGGCCACCACGATGATATTGGAGATGGTCTGGATAAAAGGAATACTTTCCTTTCTGGTCCATTGGTCAGGTTCCTTAAAATCACCTATCAGGGCATAAGCCAGTGGCTTCTCTTTATGAAATACCGGAATGATGGTATCGAAAACAGAAAGCCAGTCGGGCCGACCTTCATGGATCTCCTGAGGCTCATTCAGCTTGCTCAATTCTTCTTCCACATGTACTACCGTGAAATCAAGATCTACTCCATAATGAAGCGGGCAAACCCATTCATCATCATGCATAAAAAGAGCAAGCTTTCCGATCTTCAATTGTTCTTTCAGTACAAACTCATAGATGCCCATGAGCTGCTCAGTGGGGAAGTTATAATTGATCGCTTTACTGATCTGTAGGATCCAGTGCAACTGAAGTTGTTTTGAACGCAACTCATTGCTTAGTTTTATATTTTCGCTAATACCGGTGTTCAGATCGTCTTGGGACATATAGAAAAACTCAGCTAATCCTGAGGGATACGCGTTAATAATAACTCAGGCAATTGTTTTATCAAAGCCAGTTCTTTCATTTTTTCCCGGGCTTCACGAACGGGACTACCAAAGTAAGCTTTTCCGCCTTCCAATGACTTAGGTACACCGCTTTGTCCGAGTACGATCGCTCCTTTGCCGATCACAAGATCTTTTTGCACGCCTACCTGTCCCCACAAGATCACATCATCCTCGATAATAACAACCCCTGCTATGCCGACCTGTGCTGCGAAGAGGCAATGTTTGCCGATCACTGTATCATGCCCTACATGCACCTGATTGTCCAATTTGCTGCCTTCACCTATTACAGTATCACCACTCACTCCTCGGTCGATAGTGCAAAGTGCTCCGATCTCCACTTTATCATGAATAACCACACGACCACAGCTGTGCATCTTATCATATCCTTCAGGTCTTCTTTTGAAATAGAAAGCATGCGCTCCCAGAACTGCACCTGCATGAATGATCACATCATCACCTATCACACAACTATCATAGATCACCGCATTCGGATAGATGGTACAGTTCTTCCCGATCACTGTATTGGGTCCTACGGAAGCACCCGGCATGATCACCGTTCCTTCGCCTATCTGAGCCGACGGATCCACCGAAGCTGAAGGGTAGGCAAGGGGCATGAATTTGCGGGTCAGGAAATTATAATCCCGAAAAGGATCATCAGATATCAATATGCCTTTTCCTTCAGGGCATTCTACATCTTTATTGATAAGGATGGTAGTAGCTGCCGAATTCAACGCTTTGTCGTAATATTTTGGATGATCCACAAATGAAAGATCACCTGCAACAACCATGTGTATCTCATTGATACCGGTGATCTTATGATCTGCCGGACCTTTGAAAGTTGCATTTATCAGTTCTGAAAATTCCTTTAAGGAATGAGGTTTTTGTAACTTCATAATATCGCTCTGATCACAAAGGTATAAATAATGAATCAGAGAGTGCTTTGCTTTCGATGAAACTTATCATTATCTAATCGAAAAAAAGTCTACCTTTGCACCCGCTTTCAGGGGGTGATATCTTCCTGAATAAAAAGAAAAAAATGAAGTCAATTCGTAACATCGCAATCATTGCCCACGTCGATCACGGTAAAACTACCCTGGTTGATAAGATCCTTCACCAGTGTCAGTTGTTTCGTGACAACCAGGAGATGGGTGAACTTATTCTTGATAATAATGACCTTGAGCGTGAGCGCGGGATCACAATTGTTGCGAAAAATGTATCTGTTAATTACAAAGGAGTTAAGATCAATATCATCGATACACCGGGTCACGCCGATTTTGGCGGTGAAGTAGAGCGTGTATTGACCATGGCTGATGGAGGACTTTTGTTGGTTGATGCCTTCGAAGGACCGATGCCACAGACTCGTTTTGTATTGCAGAAAGCTTTGGCTCTTGGATTGAAGCCTATCCTTGTTGTAAATAAGGTTGATAAAGAAAATTGCCGTCCGGATGAAGTACATGAAAGTGTATTTGATCTTTTCTTCCATTTGGATGCTACTGAAGAGCAGTTGGATTTCCATACGCTATACGGTTCATCTAAGCATGGCTGGATGAGCACAGACTGGAAGCAGCCTAAAGAAGATCTTACCGATCTTTTAGATACCATCATCGAAGTTATTCCTCCTGCACCTGTGCATGAAGGAACTCCACAGATGCTGATCACTTCGCTTGATTATAGCAACTTCGTGGGAAGGATCGCTATTGGTCGTGTATATCGTGGTGTTTTGAAAACAGGTATGAATGTATCGCTTGTAGGGCGTGATGGAAAAGTTCGTAAGAACAAGATCAAGGAATTGATGACCTTTGAAGGTCTTGGAAGAACATCTGTACAGGAAGTTCATGCGGGTGATATTGCAGCAGTTATGGGTCTTGAAGATTTTGAGATCGGTGAGACTGTTGCAGATTTCGAATTTCCGGAAGCATTGAAAGCGGTGGCTGTTGATGAGCCAACGATGAGCATGTTGTTTACGATCAACAACTCACCTTTCTTTGGTAAAGAAGGAAAATTCGTGACTTCAAGACATTTGAGAGATCGTTTATTTAAAGAGACTGAGAAGAACCTTGCATTGCGTGTTGAAGAAACTCCATCACCTGATTCATATCTTGTTTACGGAAGAGGAATTCTTCACTTATCTATTTTGATTGAGACCATGCGTCGTGAAGGCTATGAGTTGCAGGTGGGTCAGCCACAGGTGATCATAAAGCAGATAGACGGAGTGAAATGTGAGCCTATCGAGAGATTGGTGGTAGATACTCCGGATGCGGTTGCAGGTAAAGTGATCGAGTTGGTTACAGCCCGTAAAGGTGAGTTGCTTGCTATGGAGCCAAAAGGTGATTTGCAGCATATCGAATTCCAGATCCCGGCACGTGGACTGATAGGTTTGCGTAATAACATGCTTACGGCTACGGCTGGTGAGGCTATCATAGCTCACCGTTTCCATGCTTATGAGCCATGGAAAGGTAATATCCCGGGACGTATCAATGGAGTTTTGATCTCTATGGATGCAGGTGCAGCAACAGCTTATTCTATCGACAAACTTCAGGACAGAGGATCATTCCATATTGCTCCGGGTGATGTTATATATGGTGGACAGGTTATCGGCGAGCATATCCGTCCGGATGATCTGATCATAAACGTAGTGAGAGAGAAGAAGCTGAGCAATATGAGAGCCAGCGGTAGTGATGATAACGTTCGTATCGTTCCTAAGATCCAGTTCTCATTGGAAGAGGCTATGGAATATATACAGCAGGATGAATATTTGGAAGTAACTCCAAAGGCGCTTAGGATCCGTAAGGTTCATTTGGATGAGAACACACGTAAGCGTGCGGCGGCAACTTTGAAAACGGTTTAAGGTTGAGAGTGAATTTTTTCCAAAGGAAAAAATGAGTGTTATCGTGATTTCTTCCCTCCGGGAAGAAATAGTGAAAAAAACGTCTTCTGATAAAGGAGGCGTTTTTTTTGTTGGATACTTTTCCTTTTGAAACCGCAAAGTCGCATAAGTTTTTCGCGGAGGCGCTGAGGATTCTTTGCGCATTCAAAATCCTTTTCCCAATTCGTAATTGATTTTTTGGGCGCCTGTCCTGATCCGCCTTTCGGCGGATCAGGACACCAGGCTATCCGCTATATCTTTTTTGTGAAACAAAAAAGGATGCCGCTCCTATCCTTGGCGCATTTGGTTGTGGAAAGGGTGGTGCTTAATTCTATAGATATTTTGTCCCTACGGGACATGAGCAAATGAGATTTTTAAACCTGAAAAACACAGTTGATTTTTCTGATATGATGACAGTTTTTAAATTGTCCCGTAGGGACAAAATATCTATAGCATGCAGGGATCCAAAAGGCAACAAGCGCCCAAAAAAGAGTGAAGAGTAGATGTGAAAGTGTATAATAAAATCTGCGCAATCATTTATTAATCCGCGCTATCCGCGGGATAAAAAAAAGGCCGGGAATAACCCAGCCTCAGATTGTTTTATGTATAAGGTGTCAGGGGTAAACCCCTGACACC
>JBBKWX010000150.1:0-4609 GCA_037969175.1 Bacteroidia bacterium
GGATAGTTGGTTTGGAAAAGGCACTTGAAATATCCTACCGCGATATTGATCATGATACCAAACATATCAAGGAGCTGAAAAGCTATATGTATGACCGGTTGATGAATCAAAATCAAGATATCCGCCTCAATGGAGAACTTGATAATTCGCTTTATACCGTGTTAAATGTTTCTTTTCCACCAAGTGAGATCTCTGAAATGTTATTATTCAGTTTGGATATTTCGGGCATAGCTGCTTCAGGCGGTAGTGCTTGCTCCAGCGGAAGCAATGTGGGATCGCATGTTTTGAAAGGGATCAATGTAGATCCGGAACGACCTTCAGTTCGATTTTCATTTTCAAAATATACCACCATAGAAGAGATCGACTATACAGTTGATCAGCTAAAACTGATCTTCAGTCCAAAAGAAGTAAGGGTTTAATTACTTGCTTATTTCAGAACCGGAACCTTGTAACTCCGCTTGTTGTATGATCAATCTGCTTTCAACCATTTGAGAGATATGCATGATCATGTCTTCATCAAAAGGAGATTTCAGACCGGCATAATCAACTAGCTCCAGGAATGACATACTGCCGCCTGCTTTGCAAAGACGCACATAATCTCTGAATGCTTTTTCCTGATCCTGTTCAGCTTTGAACAAAAACTGGAAAGCACAAAGTTGAGCCAAAGTATAATCGATATAATAAAAAGGACTTTTGTAGATATGTCCTTGCTTTTGCCAAAACCCGCCCTTTTCTGCAAAAGGAATTCCGTCAAAGTCGCGATGGGGAAGATACTTCTCTTCAATAGCCTTCCATGCCAGATGTCTGTCGGCAGCTGTCATCTCAGGATTGGCATAGATCTCATGTTGAAACTCATCAACAGCAACACCATAGGGGATGAATAAGAATGACTGCAACAGATGAGAGAATCGGTATTGATTTTCTTTACCGGTGAACAACAGATCCATCCAGGGCCAGGTAAAAAACTCCATGCTCATAGAATGAATTTCACATGCATCATAAGTAGGGAAGAAGTACTCAGGAACTGACATGTCTTTGCTAAGGTAACACTGAAAAGCATGACCTGCTTCATGTGTCAGAACATCAATATCAGCACTGGTTCCATTGAAATTTGAGAATATAAATGGAGCTCCGTAATTGCTGATCATAGTGCAATAACCACCACCGGCTTTACCGGGTCGGCCAACCAGATCCATCAGATCATTTTCATTCATGAATTTGAAGAACTCTGCTGTTTCCGTGCTAAGTTCATTATACATTTTACCTGCTTGCTCAATGATCCATTCCGGATCACCTTGCGGTTCGGCATTTCCTTCTTTGAAAGTTACATTCTCATCATAGTAATTGACATTATCTGTACCCAGCATTTCAGCTTGCATCTTACGCAAACGACTTGCAACAGGCACTATATGCTTCTGAACCATGTCTCTGAACTGTGCTACTTTTTCACGATCATAATCGGTGCGTAACATACGATCATAGCCCAGACTGATGTAGTCATCATAACCCAGCCTGTTTGCTATTCGGTTTCTTGTTTGAACTAATTCATCAAAGATCCTGTCAAGTTCTTTTGAATTGTCTTCAAAAAAACCAAAATATGCTTTCGAAGCTTTTTTTCTAAGTTCACGATCTGCCGAACTCAAGAATTTTCCAACTCCGGATAAGTTGCGTTGTTCTCCTTCAAAATCAATCTTCGCAGAAGCCAAAAGCTTGGTATAACCGGTACTCAGTTTGTTTTCAATCTGCAGATCATCGAGAACTTCTTTATTGATCGTGTTTACAGTTTTTTCTGCTATCCTGAAGAGTTGCTTCCCGAACTTATCTTCGAGTTCTATACGGAATTTTGATTCGAGAATAGATTTGTAGAATTGATTTACCAATTCATAATAAGCAGGTTTATTTGCATCGAAAAAATCCTGTTCATCCTGATATTCCTTGACACGAGTATCTTGCGTATACCGGATCTGTGCGATCTCTGCCCGGGTTTCAAAATCATTCCTTAATTTGATGAGTGATTTCATAGAAGTCACTTGTTCTTCAAGGCTTATAGCAGAATTGAATTTTTTGAGGATGTCATTGAATAGAGAAGAAAAAATACCCATTTCTGGCCGGGCATAGGGCATATCTTGAAATTTCATAATCGAATATTGAATAAGATTTTGATAATAAATTATTGGATAATCACTTTATTTACGCTCAACCTTGCTGTTCCACGTTTATGTATCAGGAAATACATCCCTTGCGACAAGTTGTGAAATTGAATATTATAAAAATTATTTGTTGTTGATCCGGTTGATAGATAAGAACGATCAATAATTTGTCCGCGTAGATCTGTCCACTCAATTACATCACCGGTTTCAATTTCAACGGCAGGTCGGTACCAGATCTCTTCATTTGCAGGATTTGGATAAACCAAGGATTTGTTTGATGATTCAATGGCGGAAATAGATGTTGGCAAACATTGATAGGATTGAACATTGAGTAAACTCTTAAATAAATTCAACCTACCATAGCTCGAAACTATACCAGCCATTGCAGAAATAGAATCTACACCGGTCAATAAATAATTTCTCATCTGTAATGCAATAGAAGCGGGATTTGAACGTGCATCCGTGATCATCTTATCACAAGCTGCAGCATACATTAAAGCAATAGCGCCTGTAACATGTGGAGTTGCCATAGATGTTCCAGTACTGTTACCGTAATTAGCAAGTGGAGTTGTAGATAAAATGGAAGTACCCGGGGCTCCAATATCCATATTGATCACACCATAACCGGCACCTGAATTTTTAGCATCAGCCCGTGTCGTATTTGTACATGAAATAATGTAGTCACTGGGGCATGCAGTTGGAATATCACCAACAACATCAATATTGACATTCAGGTTTGGACCCGCTCCACAATTCAAAACACCAACACTACCCAAAGAATCATAAATGGCACACCAAATAGGGAAGTTGGCCGGCTGACCGTAATCCACTCCGAAACTGGCATTGGTACTCACAATATAAGCTCCTTTTGCGCCGTCGGTGTTGTTATATAACTTACGCATTTCATAGACATAACTATATGCAATAACGACTGTTGCTTCATTGCCTGAAGAACCGGCTATTGGTAGAACTTTCACATTCCAATTTACTCCGGAAACTCCCAAATTATTATTTCCAATCGCACCGATAGTTCCTGAAACATGCGTCCCATGGCTATTTGACGGAACGACACCGGTATTGTTATATGCATTCCAACCTGAAACATCATCGATATAGCCGTTGTTATCATCATCAATTCCATTACCCGGAATCTCATTATAGTTCTTGAAAAAATCCAGATCCGGATGATTCAGATCGGCGCCCCCATCTATTACTGCAGCTACAATTGTATCTCCCAAAGCGGTAAGTCCTCCGGTTGTTATTCCCCATGCAGCAGTAGCGTTTATATCTGCTCCTACAGTTCCGCCGTTTTGCCCGGTATTCATCATATCCCATTGACTACTAAATTGTGTGTCGTTTGGAATGACGCTTCTCAATTCTGTTTTGTGATTTGACTGTACCATGATGACCTCATTCAAATTATTCACACTTTTTAAAGCCAGAACATGGTCTTTGGTTTCATCAAATGAGATCAGCCAGATATCCCATGAAACCCCAAGTTTTTGATTTGGAGCAAAGGCATAACCGGGCAATTTTGAATTTAGTTTTTCACAAATCAACTCAATATCTGAATCGTGTTTTATCATGACGATCAGTTCACCACTTCGGTGATCTTGAGCTTGAATGGAATTCAGCCCAATAACTACTAGTATCAATAGTGAGTATAATTTCTTCATATGTAGTGGTTAATAATCAAATATACGACAAATTACTTGCCTTTGCGAAGCGGAAAAAGCTTTCGTATAGGTGTAAAAAAACCTCCTGATTGCATGTCACCCGGGAAAACTCCCTGACTACTTCCTCGGACATCTTCCAGCGAATAGAAGGCATTTGGATTGTGAATATTGATCAGTTTAACTGCAATAGGGATATCTTTTCTTTTTACAATTGTAAATATGACTTTGACAGGTCCTTTTGCACCCATACCATCGATCTGGGTTACTCCAAGATTCGCATCGCCCAGGCTTTTTATCAATTCACTGCTATCCCGATTTGTTATAATTCGAATAACCTGAAAGCCAAGTGCAAGTTTTTCTTCAATGCGCATTCCTAAATAGGTACCCATGGAGAATCCGCCTGCCCAGGCAATGTAACATGCAGCATTGTTCAGATTTTTCATGACCTGACTGATAGCAACAAGCCAAAGAAGTACTTCAAAGAAACCAAGGATAGGCACGATCTTTCTGAATCCTTTTGAAACAAACATGTGGCGAAGCGTTCCTAAACTTACATCTACCAATCTTGATAAGAATATAAGGATGGGTAATATGCCCCAATTAAATAAATCACTTTGTAAAAATTCGTTACTGATCATTTTTCTAACTTACTAATAATTGGCGTACCAACAGTGGAATTCCGATACCGGCTTTTTCATTTATTGCTTCAACAAATGATGGAAGACTTAATTCATTGGCATGCGGATCAACCAGGAAATAAGGAATACCTTGCGGACAAGCATG
>JBBKWX010000151.1:0-3828 GCA_037969175.1 Bacteroidia bacterium
ACTGCCAGATCCCTTGCTTCCAGCACCAGATACTTCGCGTTTTTTGATCTTGCAGCTACTTCAAGCGCTTCAAGTACTAAAGCTCCTATGCCTTGATTGCGATAGGCTTCCGCCACTGCCATATATCTTACTTGTGCTTCATCCGGGGAATTGAATTGCAATCTTCCGGTACCCATTACATTCCCATTTTCATCGAAAGCGCCCATGTGAATAGATTCAGCCTCTTTTTCATCCCTTTCCGAACCTTTAGGTTGGTTCCATGGCTTTCTTAATGATACCCACCTTAGCTCAAAACAAGCTTCCAGCTCCAGCTCGTTTTCAGGAGATCTGATAATAATGGCCATACGTATGAATGAATTGTTTTGGAACTTAATCTATGCGTTTTCATTCAAACTTACCCAATTCTTGATTGGAGATGAATCTTTACTTGATGAAGAAGTAGGTTGTCCTTCTTTGATGATCTTAAATACTTTTTTGTCGGAATTGATGATATACATGAAATAAACTCCGGGTTGAAGATTTTCAAGATCGATATTGAATTTAGCTTCTGTATTCTGAAACTTGAATTCATTCTTATAAAATAGTTTGCCTATTATATTATAGATTTCAACTTTAACAGTCTTATTGTCAGCAGGTAGATTTTTGACCTCCAGGGTCATGGTGTTTTGGAAAGGATTTGGATAAAAAGACAAGTTCTTTTCTCCACTTTGAAATAACTTGGATGATTGAGCATATGTACCTGTCGGAGTGATGCCAATCCCAATAATCATCAGCATAGATACCAACTTGATCATGTTCCATCTGCATAGTAAAGAAAAACTCATATTTATAGATTTTGGATGGTATCTTAATTAACGAAATTTATGCCAAAAAACCAAACTATAATGAAGTAAAGATGAAATCAAGAAAAGAGTTCGGCAACCATACATCTGATTCCGCCCCCTCCAACCATTTCTATGGTCGGAATATCAACAATAACAGGTGTAGATTTATCTTTGATCCATGATTGTTGCATGGTAGTTAGAGATGTAAAAGCGGTTTTTGAGATCAATACCAGCTTTTTCCCATTTAAGGATTGTAGCCCGATAATATTGGCAGCAAAATTTTGCATTTGATGTATATTTATTTTCATCAAGGGCCTTTTCTTGAAAGCTAATAAGTGATCTATCATTTTCTCATTTTCGGAAGCAGCCAAGACATCCGGACAATAAACTGCCCATTCCGGACTGATTGACATGAGAACATTCGTATGATATATGGGAAGATCTTTTAAATCTTTGGTTTCAAAAGAGATCCCTTTGTATTCAAGTATAAAACAAAGTTCATCAAACAGACTTTTATCCGTCCTTTGAGATAATGCTGCAAAAGCGACCTTATTCTGATGATCAAAAACAATACTGCCGGTACCTTCCAGATATTTTCCAATTTCTTCATTATGACTAAGATCCAATATCGTTGAATTTGGAATCATCTCACTTGCCATCATTGTATCAATCCAACTGATATGTCTTTCTTTCCTTCTGTTTTCAGAAGCCATGGGGTAAATAACTGCTGATCCATCAGGTTGTGAACTAAACCAGTTATTAGGGAAGAGAGCATCCGGGTTTGCAATTCCTGAAGGTTCTTCAAAAATAATAACGTCTACACCGGCTTCTCTGATCGTTTTTACGGCAGTTTCGAATTCTATAGCAACAATGTGCTGAAGTTCAGAGATATCAATTTCGGGTTTGTTTTGAAAAGCATTGCTCGAAGCAGTTTCTGCATTAAACGCAAAGCCTTTGGGCTTTACCATCATTACCCGGGAAGCATAAACATTTTTCATAGATCAATGTATCAATTCTTCAACAGGAATTACTTCATACCCTTTAGATTCTCTCATAAAGGCTTTTATAATTGTTTGTACATCCCGATTATCACTTTGAAAGCTAATGCAATTGACAAGGTCTTCTCTTGATTGAACCAGGTCTTTGTCGATAAACCCGAAACCTATGTATTTTCCATGATCAACGCCTATAACAGCGATCTCATTTTTTGTTTTTCCTGAACTCATTATCAGGAAGCTTTTATCGCCTAATCCTATTAGCTCGATTGCTTCTCTGGCTCTTTCATTATAACTTTCCGGACTTTCCTTCCCTGCACAGGCGCCCCTGCATTGGCCGATATTGTAGTGAAAACATGCATATTTAGCAGGATAGAGGCCACATAGTTTTTGACATAATTCAAATCTACCCACCAAATTATCAAGCAGATTCTTACCGGTATTTAATGAAGTGACTACCGTTATTGGGTCATCTTCGGAATGAGTACTTCTTATTTTAAGATTGATGTATCCATCCTTATCCTCTTCCTGAAAGATCCCATATCTGAACAAGGTCTTTCTTAAGGCACGGTTGAATCTGGGCTGATGTCTTTTGATCTCTGCGGACTCGAGTAATAAAGCGATCAATTCATTTCCGCTTAATTCATAACTGATATCCGAGGTATTATCCAGCAACTCCATGTTTTTCCTGTCATTAAAATGGCTCAGGATCCGCTTTCTAATGTTTATGCTTTTTCCAATGTAAAGCGGATTTTTTTGATCATCAAGAAAATAATAAACACCCGGAGATTCAGGCAGCATATCTATTACATCATGCGGAATACGAGTATTTGCCAACTCTTTGGGGCGGGCAGGGATAGTTTGCTTTTGGATTACCCCCTTATTATCCAGGCTCAGTAAATGTTCAAAAAGGGTAGTAGTGGATATTGCATCACCCATAGCTCTGTGTCTGTCCGTATTGATTATGCCCAATGCGAGACACAGCTTATCAAGACCATATCCGGGTAGGCCGGGCATCAAAGCTCTACTCAGTTTCACCGTACACAAATGAGGCATATGAAACGGAAAGCCAAGTTCTCGAAAAGTGGCTTGCAGAAAATTATAATCAAACCTAACATTATGCGCAATAAAGATCCTTCCTTCTAATTGCTTAACGATCTCTGCTGCAACTTCAAAAAAGCGGGGAGCGGTAGCTACCATATCATTGGAAATACCTGTCAAGCGGGTAATAAAAGGGGAGATCAAGCACTCCGGATTGATCAATGAACTCCACTTACCTGTAATGTTATCACCATCATGCTGAATTATCGCAATCTCGGTGATTCGGTCTTTCCCGGCGCTCAGTCCGGTGGTCTCTATGTCAATAATGGCGTACACGATTCTGATTATAATCCAAAAACAGGTGCTTTGGGTTTGTTATCCAAAATTTCTTCAATTCTATTCAAAGTACTTTCATCCAATTTCGAGATTGCATCGATAGCTTTTAAATTTTCTTCCAGCTGAGATACCTTTGATGCCCCGAGTATGGCAGTGCTCACATTTGGATTATTGATACACCAAGCTATAGCCAAACAAGGCAGACTGACTCCAATATCTTTCGCAACATCATTTAGCAATGATACTTTCTTAAGGTTTTCCATTGCTTTATCACCGGACAGCTTTTCTTTCAGCCATTCCATCCCTTCAAATTTAGCTCTGGTAAATTCCTGCGGTAAACCTGAATTATATTTTCCGGTAAGCAAACCGGATGCAAGGGGCGACCAGATTGTAGTTCCGATACCTGTTTTATTAAATACCCTTTTATAATCAACTTCCATTTTTTCTCTATGAAACATATTGTATTGAGGTTGTTCCATCGTTGGTGGGTACAGATTCATTTCTTTAGCTATTCCATAGGCTTCCATAATTTCTGTCGCACTCCATTCAGATGTTCCCCAGTATAAGATCTTACCTTGAGTGATCAGGTCATGCATTGCCCTGACTGTTTCTTCGATCGGGGTATCCTTATC
>JBBKWX010000152.1:0-2831 GCA_037969175.1 Bacteroidia bacterium
AAGACAGGGCTATTCATATAAAACCCCTTCGGGGTAAGGGAGTCCAACACAATCACCAACCCAAAAACCAAACTCAAACCCAAACCGATTCACCCCCTACGGGGATGTGTTGGATTATCACCTATATTAAACCCCGCCTTGCAAAAGCAAGACGGGGCTATTCATATGATACCCCTTCGGGGTATGGGTGTCCAAGCACAATCACCAACTCAAACCCAAACTCAAATCCATAACCAATTCAGCCCTTCGGGGTAAGGGTGTCCAAAGACAATCACCAACTCAAACCCAAACCCAAACCCGTATTAGGTTTGAATTGCCATTCACTGTTTTTGACCTAAGGTCAAAAACCACTCCTCACACTCAGTTTATTTGAATCAAGATTCAAATAAACACTAAGGCACTCCCAATTGCTTCTCAATTGTTTGTCATAAAAATGGCGAACCCGATCAGGGGCTCGCCATAACACTAAACTACTGAAAAATTTGCTAAAAAGAATCTGAAACGGAGCTGTTGTTTTTGTTCTTGCTATTTACCCTCACGCCTTTACTGTCAATCTTGACGATATCTTCTCCATCGGCCTTGATATCTATACCATGCTCATCGATACGGATATGTGTGTCGCCTGAATGAATATCATAATTATCATCTCCATCATCATATTTATTGAAATTACAATCCAGACAAACCAATCCTTCTTCACGCATCAGCCATTTGTGGCCAACCATATTTCCATCATAGGTATTGGTTACATTGTCAATATCGTAGATCAGATCTCGGATATTCCTGTCAAGATATACAACCTTACCAACAGGCAGATGCAATACAAGTTGTAATTTCTGATTTCTGAATTTGAAGGATTTGTCTATACTTAATTCGGGGTTGAAATAGATCAATGAATCTCTCACATTGAAACCATAATTGATTCCTTTGGCATTGTTGATGGCTTCTTTGTTATTCTTGCCATTGGCATAATAGATCTTCTCTAATTTCAAGGTACCATCCATACTTTTGATCACATCCAACTGGACATTATCCATAGAGATAACACTGTCTGATTCAGTTATTCCCAAAAAGTCATCATCAATGCCTATCCTGAAATTCCTTCTGTCATAATCCTTGTAATGAGAATTACTTCTTTCCGATTGCAAATAGATGGTATCTGAAGTAATCGCTAATGGCGTTGTATCTCTGTAAGATTCATTGTTACTGAACTGGCTGATACTTCTATTGAATACGAAGAATGCCAGAATAACACCAAACACCCATAAGCCCGTTGATACAGAACCGATCATCTTATTGTGGCTTTTAAAATTGAGCAACATTTTGAGCCCTGTATAAACCAGTCCTAAGAATGGAATTCCTATTACAAGAAATGCAGCCAAATAGCCAAGTGATTTCTCTGTTCCTGTAGCAAATAAAGATCCTATTAGCCAGGGATATGAATTATCTACAATACCAGTCACGCTAAAAAGCATGATCATCAATCCGGAGAAGACAATAAGTCCAATGATCACAAACAAAACTGCGATAACTTTACCAAGCACCAACAGGAAAGCCTTTGCCAACGTGGCCATCATGCTTAGAAATCGAGCCGGAAAAGATTCCGGTTGTTTTACCTCCCTTCCAAATTCATCTAACTTTGATCTTACACTATTCATTTCATCTTTAAATGACTTCTCGATGTTGCTGATATTAACGTTTTCACCGCGCATTTGAAGTTTTTCGGCTGTTGTATTGGCTTTAGGCATAATCGCCCAAAGGATGATATACAAAAGGAAACCGGATCCAAACACAAAGAATGCGATCAAAAATCCTATTCTCAACCAGATCGGATCTACTCCAAGATAGGCTCCTGCACCGCTGCAGACACCTCCGAGTACCGTATCATCCGGATCACGGAAAAGTCTTTTCTTGATAGGTTCAGATGAATCCAATGGAGGCATATCCGAAAAATTTTCTCCTTCCTCACCTTCGGCAAAATCCTCAGGTCGGCCCATTGCATTTATCACCTCGTTGATGTCACTTAGAATGACCACCTGCTTGGTTTTGATCTTTTCCTGCAGCATCTCTGCAATGCGGGATTCGATATCCTGAACGATCTCTTCGCTACCGTCCGATCCACGGAAATAATTCCGGATAGCTTCAAGATAGCCTCGTAATTTGTCGTATGCTATTTCGTCTATGTGAAATACGATTCCACCTATGTTGACGGTTACTGTCTTGTTCATTTCTCTGAAGATTTAGCTGTTGTTTGATTTACTGCTTCCGTTAGTTCCTCCCAGGTTAACCGGAGTCCCTTTAAAAATTCTTCACCCAACGGAGTTAATTGATAATATTTTCTGGGTGGTCCTGAACTTGATTCCTCCCATCGGTAGGATAACAAGCCCGCGTTCTTGAGCCGGGTAAGTAATGGGTAAAGCGTTCCCTCAACTACGATCAGCTTGGCTTCCTTCATTCGGGTAATGATGTCTGAAGGATAAATCTCCTGCTGAGAAATAATAGAGAGAATACAGAACTCCAGCACCCCTTTCCTCATCTGCGCTTGTGTGTTCTCTAATTTGCTCACTTTTTATATTTTTAAGTTAATTCATTCTGAATGATGGAACAAACATAACACTTAATATAGTACTATGCAATACCCAGTACTATATTTATTCTAATATATATCATATTCACCTGATTATTAGGCACAAAAAAAGAGGTCGAAATTCGACCTCTTTTTCAAACTATATGAAATTCTTCTACTTTTTGATCATCATTCTTGTGATCTGTACATCATCCCCGGTTCTCAATTGAACCAGATAGATCCCCTCTCCTAAACCATTGATATC
>JBBKWX010000153.1:0-7626 GCA_037969175.1 Bacteroidia bacterium
CCTCGCAATCAACTACAGATTCATTTTCTCTTTCCACAATTCATTGAAAGATTTTGCAGCTACCAGCGGCATCTCTCTTCGGGTTCCCCAGGACTTTTTAAAGAAATTCTGAAGCACGAAATTTTTGGTTTTAGCTCCGCCTTTATTCATAGTATCCCGACTCATCATCGCTTTTTTCCAGAAATAATAAACCAACTTTTCTTTCTTCCCACCCAATCCCTGATCAATACTGTCACGGCGATTGAACAAAAGCATTTTGTGCAGTTCTATTTTTACCGGGCATACTTCAGTACATTTTCCACATAGAGAAGAGGCAAAACTCAGATGCTTGAAATCCTCCATCCCTTTACGGTAAGGTTCTATAACTGAACCTATAGGCCCGCTATACGTAGTGCCATAAGAATGACCACCAATATTTTTATAAACCGGACAAGCATTTAAACAAGCTCCGCAACGAATACAGGACAGAGATTGTCTTTGATCCTGTTGTGCCAATATATTTGTTCTGCCATTATCTAAAAGTATGACATACATTTCTTCCGGCCCGTCACTTTCGTCTATACTTTTAGGTCCACTGATGATGGAATTATAAACCGTTACTTTTTGCCCGGTTCCATGGGTAGCAAGCAAGGGCCAGAACAAATCCAGATCCGTGATTGATGGGATCACTTTTTCAATGCCGGCAATAACAATATGTATACGAGGAAATGCCATCGACAAAAATGCATTCCCTTCATTTTCTGTTATTGCTATGGATCCGGTATCTGCAAGCAAAAAATTTGCTCCGGTTATACCTGCTCCGGCTGACATAAATTCTTCACGTAATTTTTTGCGAACAAATGCTGCAATATCTTCCGGAGTACTCTGTTTGGAAAGGTTGAATTTTTGATGAAACAATTCTGCTACATCCTCTTTTGATTTATGCATTGCCGGTGTAACAATGTGATAGGGTTTTTCGCCGGCTAGCTGTACTATATATTCTCCCAGATCGGTTTCAACAGAATGAACTCCATTTTCAGCTAATGCTTCATTTAAGTTGATCTCTTCGGTGGTCATGGATTTCGATTTCACAACAGAAGTAACACCATGACGTGTCAATATTCCCATCACTTCATTCAGTGCTTCCAGACCATCTTGTGCCCATACCACTTTTCCGCCACGCTTAATAAAACTGGCTTCGAATTCTATTAAATATTTATCCAGGTTCTCAATGGATTTCCATTTTACAAAAGAAGCTCTTTGCTTTGCCAATTCCAGATCCGCATACTGAGCTTTTCCCTTTATAACACTTGTGTCATATTTGGAAATATTAAAGTTGATCTTTTTTCTATGATCCAGATCAAATGATTTTTTCTCCGAAGCTTCAAGAAAACTCTCCAGGTTTTCAGCCATATCTTTATTCTTTACCGATTGAAATTTTATCTACAGAAATACGCTTATCTCTGTTTGCAAGTTCCCATGCTGTATAGAAAACAAGACGCGTTATCTTTTCCATTTTACCGAATTCTATCTTCTCTTTTGTATCACTCGCTTCATGATAATCTTCATGTGACCCGTTAAAATAAAATATTACAGGGATATTATTTTTAGCAAAATTATAATGATCAGAACGAGAATAATATTTGTTGGGATCCTTATCATCATTATACACATAATCCAGTGTGATGTTTGTATACAATGTATTCATCTGTTCATTGATCGTATGTAATTCTGAACTCAGTTTATCACTTCCTATCACATACACATAGTTGGGATCATCAGCATACTTTTTATCTCTTCTGCCTATCATATCGATATTCAAATTTGCGACGGTTGATGACAAAGGGAATACGGGATTATCTGTATAATATAGTGATCCCAGCAATCCTTTTTCTTCAGCAGTAACAGCCATGATCAACACACTTCTTCTTGGACCGTTTCCTTCTTTTTTCGCTTGCGCAAATGCTTCAGCTAGTTCTATCATGGCCGATGTTCCGGAGGCATTGTCATCAGCACCATAATATATTTTACCATGACTTTCACCTAAATGATCGTAATGAGCAGTCAGCACAACCAACTCATCTTTCAAATCACTTCCTTCAATATACGCCAACACATTTTCCGTATCTATTTTCTCAACCTTTTTATCAATATCTATCAAGAGAGGCTGCAAAGATTCTACACGCAGGGTCTTACCATGTTTATTGATCGAAGATGTCAATTTATCGATGGTATATCCGCTTTTACTTATCAGCTTATCACCCATCTCCTTGCTGATATAAAATACGGGAATATCTTTCTCAACAGTAACATTCGTTGCAAGCTTCATGCTCTTACTTTCTATGTAATGCGTGAAACGTGATCTCGTTTCTTCAAAAGGTTCTGTAACATAAAAGATGACCGATGGATTTTTAGTCTTTGCTAAAGCGATTTTCTTTCTCGAATTTTTTGCCCAATTACTTATCTCTCCACTACCGGTGATTCGTGAGTTCCCTCTTTTATCCATAGGATCGCCCGGGAGAATAAGTATAAATTTCCCTGACACATCTTCAAGTCCGGCGTAATCAGAATATTTCTCATCATCAATGCCATACCCAACACAATACACTTTATTCTGTGCAAGCGATGTATCCACTAAGCCTCTTGTAAAAAAGAAATCGCTTTGGTCATTAAATCTATTTCCTGCCAGGTTGATCATTACTTCTGCCGGAGGTGAAATTATTAAAGGTACTTTCTGGTAATAACTTCCATCCGCCAGTGGTGGAATTCCAAAAGATCTGAATTTATTGGAAAGATATTCAGCTGCCAGTTTTTGTCCTATCTCACCTGTCTCTCTGCCTAAAAATTCATCACCGGCTAACTGATACAAATAATCTTTCAGGTCCTTTTCAGTAATGCTAGATGCATACTTTTCAGCAATCGTATTTTTTGTCTGGGCGTTAATTGTATTAAAACAAAAAATAAAGCTCAGAAGAATGATCAGTTTATTATTCATAATTATTTTTGGGGAATGGTGATCTTATTGACTCTGGTTTGATGGCGACCCCCTTCAAAAGATGTAGTTAGAAAAGCCATCAACATTTCTTTAGCAATGGCAGAAGATATAAAACGAGACGGAATGCAAAGAATATTTGCATCATTATGTTGCCTGGATAAAGCCGCGAGTTCGGGAGTCCAGCATAGAGCTGCCCGGATTCCTTTATGCTTATTTGCTGCAATACAAACTCCATTACCACTCCCACAGATAAGAATGCCAAATCCGGCTTTACCCGATTCTACCTCATCAGCAACAGGATGCACGAAATCAGGGTAATCAACGGAATCTGTACTATAGGTGCCCAGATCCTTGACATTGTATCCCTTTTCCCTGAGATAAGGCAAAATTTCTTCTTTCAAATCAAAACCTGCATGGTCACAGCCAATTGCAAGATCTATTAATGTAGTTTGTTCCATGGTCTTTTAATTGCTAGCAAAATTAACAATTTGTAAGGCTAAATCTCCCTTATAAGGTATATATATAAACACAGCTGTCTATTTTAGTATCTTTAAGGTAAATATTGAGAATTCATCAGCGTTAAATAATTGAGAGTAATTATGGATGCAATTTATGAACAATCGGGGTGTTAATTAATAAATAAACTGTTTAAATCTTTTTATAAATAATCCTTGCTTGTTACATATATAATCCTCCTTATATGAAACAAACTAAAAGACAAGAAAATTTTACATTTGTTTCTCAACAATTATTCAACAGTTATTAAGACATTTTGACAAAGAACTTATACACATAAAACTAATTGACGGAATTTATCCCAGTATCATTTACTTTGAATATTAATAGGTTATAATCTGAAAACTTGTTAATAACCTGTGCATAACAAGGGATAAAATACCATGTCAAGCAAAAGGCTAATTATTTGCAAACAGTATGAACAGCCTATTATTATTATAAATATTAATTCTAAAATATATTAATGTATAGTAAAGAAGAAAAAGTTCCATTTCTTGAATCAAAAGGTTTTGTAGACCTTTGGGTTGATCCTACGCTTGACCTGTTCGATGAAATTGAAAAACTTAAAAAAGAAAAAAATGCTGTTATCCTGGCCCATTATTACCAGGATGCAGATATTCAAGATGTTGCAGATTACATCGGCGATAGTTTGGGCTTAAGTCAGCAAGCTGAAAAGACCACAGCCGACATAATTGTTTTTGCAGGCGTTCATTTTATGGCTGAAACTGCAAAAATTTTAAATCCATCAAAAAAAGTTGTTTTACCGGATCTTAGAGCAGGATGTTCATTATCAGATGCTTGTCCTCCTGATAAATTTGCTGCATTCAGAGCTCAATATCCCGATCATGTTGTCATATCCTATGTAAACTGCTCAGCTGCCATAAAAGCCCAAAGTGACATCATTTGTACATCTACAAATGCCATTGAAATTGTAAATTCAGTACCTGCCGATAAAGGGATCATTTTCGCTCCGGATAAAAATTTAGGAGCCTATGTAGCCAAACAAACAG
Source organism: Bacteroidia bacterium (assembly GCA_037969175.1). Classification (GTDB taxonomy): domain Bacteria; phylum Bacteroidota; class Bacteroidia; order AKYH767-A; family JBBKVM01; genus JBBKWX01. The sequence continues at coordinate 4,501 of JBBKWX010000153.1, forward strand.
GCAGAGAAATGATTTTGTGGGATGGATCCTGCATGGTACATGAGATTTTTTCCCGGGAACGAATCATTAAACTGAAAGCCGCTAATCCAGGTGCACTTTTGATAGCTCATCCGGAATGTGAACAACCGGTACTTGATCTTGCAGATTTTATAGGGTCAACAACCGGATTATTGAATTTTGCGGTGAACAATGAAAATAATGTATTCATTGTAGCTACAGAACCCGGTATTATCCATCAGATGGAACTAAAAGCTCCTTCTAAGACATTTATTCCTGCTCCACCTGATAATTCCTGTGCTTGCAATAATTGTCCGCATATGAAACTTAATTCGCTTGAAAAAGTATATCTGTGTTTAAAACACGAATTGCCCGAATTGATCATTCCGGAAGATCTTCGCATAAAAGCGTTGATTCCGATGAAAAGGATGCTTGACATTTCAGCTAAGGCGGGACTATAATTTTTTTATCATGAGAATACTTTTCTTTCTTTTATTATTCTTTCCATTTTTTCTGAATGCTCAGGATGAGCAAAAATTAAATCCAAATGGATTCAATCAATTTAAATTTCCAACAGGTGTAGTTTCTTCAGAAGGAACTATGTTGAATGGAAGACCTGAAGGAATTTGGAAAAGTTTTTATGAAAATGGAAAATTAAAATCAACAGGAAGCAGACTAAATCATTTACTCGATGGTGAATGGAAATTCTATAACGTGAAAGGAATATTAGAAACAAGTATTCAATATAAAGAAGGAAAAAAGAATGGTTATTTAAGATCATATTTTGAGAGTGGAGCTGTAAGATCGGAAGAGCCGTATGTACTTGATATCAAAGAAGGACAAGCGAAATATTTTTATGAGGATGGGGCAGTTTTAAAAACGGCAACCTGGAAAAACGGACTCGAAGATGGTATCAGCAAAGAATTTGGAAGTGATGGAAGAGTCATCACACTTAGCACATTTAAAAATGGATTTTTTGTAAAAGAAGAAAAGATAAATAGAATTGATAAATTCGAAATGAAGCAAGGTGTCTGGAAAACATTTTATGAAAATGGAAATGTAAAAGCAGATGGAACGTATAAAGATGATAAGAAAAATGGAACCTTCAGAGTGTATACTAAAGAAGGACTTGTAAAGGAAATTGAAGAGTATGTAAATGATAAACTTGTTGAAAAAGAAGGACAAAAGATAATTGAATTAGATATAGCAAGAGATTATCATATAGGCGGAATACTGAAATCAATTGGAAGTTATGACGGAGAGAAACCTGTTGGTGTTTTTAAGGAATATGATACCGATGGAAAAATAATTGCGACTACGACATACTCTGAAGGCAAAGTAACACGCAAAGGCAGGCTGGATGATAACAGTAAAGAACAAGGACCTTGGGAAGAGTTTTGGTTGAATGGAAAACTAAAAGCAAAGGGTGATTATAAAGATGGTAAGCGCGTTGGAGTTTGGAAATATTTTTATGAATCCGGTGCTCTGCTTCAGGAAGGACTTTATAAAAATGGGAAACCCGAAGCTGATTGGATTTGGTATTATGAAAGTGGGGAAAAATTGAGGACGGAACAATTCAGAGATGGAAGAGAAGATGGCTTGACAATGGAATTTGATCAGCAAGGTAGTGTCATCAGTTCGGGATATTATATAGATGGATATAAAGATGGAAAATGGAAGATCAGTAACGGGGATATTGTGAAGGAAGGAAAATTTGTGGATGGCCGTGAAGATGGACTTTGGAATTGGGTAGATAAGGATGGTAAATTAAGATTCGAGGGAGAATTTATAGATGGACTTGAAAACAAGATTCACAAATACTACTATCCCGATGGTAAAGTCCGGGAAGAAAGGTCTTATCGACTCGGTATCCGGGATGGCACTTGGAAGATCTATGATATGCTAGGCGAACTCATAGTATCAATCACCTATATAGATGGAAATGAGATAAAACTGAATGGCGTGAAGGTTCAGAATAGTCAGGATAATTCCGGCAAGCCTTAATCAGATATCATTGATTTGTAAAATAATAGAAACTTCATTTGATTTATTGCGTTTTAATTGAAAAATCTCTTAAATTTCGATTGAATTGGCCACATCCCTGTGGCTTTTTTCAACAATGACAAAAGATAACGCACATATAGAGAGCAAGTTAAGCACTCTGTTAGCCTCGTTTTTGCTGATTCTGGCAGGATGGGGAATCCTGTTTAATTCCTGGAATAGTTCTGAGATAACTCAACCTGTAAGGATAGCCAAACAAGATCGCATGGATCTGGCCATACAGCAAGAGGTTGAGCTGACCAAGGATCCTAGAACCGGCATTGTTCCACGTGAAAGATTGACAGAAGCATGGAAATATACGCAGGCTCTAAGCTTACAGCAGAATAGTAATAAAGTTTCCGGAGCCATTCCGGGTGTCAGTTGGACAGAAAGAGGTCCATGGCAAGTGGCCGGAAGGACCCGTACCCTGCTGGTTGACCCTAACGACGTTACTAAAAAACGTGTCTTTGCCGGTTCGGTTGGTGGTGGCTTATGGAAAACGGATGACATCACAGTTGCTACTCCGGTATGGAATCCGGTGAATGATCTGATGGCAAATCTTGCAGTAACGACGATTGCAGCTCAGCCATCAAACCCACAGATCATTTATTTTGGAACAGGAGAAGGATATTTTAATGCGGATGCCATACGTGGGGAAGGAATCTTTAAATCCACAAATGGAGGCACAACCTGGACACAACTGACATCAACATTCCCAACAGCTAATTTCCAATATGTACAAAAGATCCTGGTTCATCCAATAACGAATGATGTATACGCCGCCACGCGTGCAGGAGTATTTAGATCTCAAAACGGTGGAACAAGCTGGACAAAAGTATTGGGCAGCGGAACAGGAGCCTCAACGGACCGGATGGCAGATATGGAGATAGGTGCTGATAATATGCTGTGGGTAGCAGCCGGAATATTTACTACCGATGGAATCTACAGTTCGACTACCGGTAATGCAGGGAGCTGGACCAAGATGAATACAGGTGCAAACGGTTTTCCAACCAGCGGATTCCAACGTATCGAATTAGCAACGGCACCTTCTGATGCAGATCGGATCTATGCTGTGGCTCAAAGCACTTC
>JBBKWX010000154.1:0-5018 GCA_037969175.1 Bacteroidia bacterium
TTGAATTAAATAAAGGAAAACCTGTATGTCGGTATGAATGATGAAAATCGACATTTCCAGAAACTCGATTCCGGACAGCAGCGCATTCAGATCTGCTTTTCAACCCCGTTCTGAGCAAGCATTATATCAGAATAGACGCTATCTCCCCTAAATTCCTTTATACAGAGGACAAATGTATTTAAATATTCAACATAGCAAGGTGGGCATTAAAATTATATAGTGCTGAATTATAGTAGTGTATGCAAAATATAGATTTTTTATTTTCAGTAAAATATTAAATTCTACTTGCTGATAATCAGCTATAAGCAAGCCTTTTGGTAATTTCTGCGAAAAATTTCGTATTTTTGCATCGACCCCCAGAATTAATCCCCACAAAATGAGAAAAGCTAAAGTCCTTTTTATTTCGCAAGAAATAGAACCTTATCTTGAATTAACCGAAATGTCGAAAGTTGCTCGCAACTTACCACAAGGAATTCAGGAGAGTGGAAAAGAGATTCGAACTTTTATGCCACGTTTCGGATGTATCAATGAACGCCGTAACCAGTTGCATGAAGTTATCCGCTTATCCGGTATGAATTTGATCATTGATGATTCAGATCATCCATTGATCATAAAAGTTGCTTCGATACAGGCTGCAAGGATGCAGGTTTACTTTATCGACAACGATGAATATTTTCAAAGAAAGAATGTATTCCGTGATGGAAAAAAGAAATTCCATAAAGACAATGAAGATCGTGCAATATTTTTCTGCCGCGGCGTTTTAGAAACTGTTAAGAAATTGGGATGGAGTCCTGATGTCATTCACTGTCATGGTTGGATGACCAGTCTTATTCCACTTCTGATAAAGACATCATATAGTGAAGATCCGGTATTTAAAAATGCCAAGGTTGTTTATTCTATGTATGATGATCATTTTCCGGAGAAATTTAACGGAGAGTTTTCACGCAAATTGAAAATGGATGGAATGACGGATGCTCATCTGGCGGACTATATGGATGCTGATCATCTGAAATTAAATCTTGCAGCAATAAAAAATGCAGATGCCGTTGCTATTGCATGTGAGAATCCGGATCCGGAAATTGAAAAAGTATTGAAAAAGATAGATAAACCTGTGTTGAGAGAATGCATGGGAGACGATTATATCAGTAAGTTCTCAAATTTTTACGACGAGATATTGGAAGAAGCGGGAGTACTCGCCAACTAAGTATGAAAAAAACGAATTCGGGGGATACAAGATCCCTTCGTGGTCTTGAAGCAGAGAGCTTTAAAGATGCGAGAATATTAAACAAAGTTTCCTTCGCCAGTCGGGGGAAACTCTTTTTTTGTGGTATTGCGTTCTCTACAGCACTCCTCAGTTCATGCAGTGAAGATCAGGCTTTGGGCTTGCAGCTTCAACCTGCAGGTGATCAGTTGGAAGTAGGTGCAATAGACACATTCAGTATTCAATCATTCAGCGTGAGAGAAGATTCTCTCCGTTCAGATGAGAATACAGTCAATCTTGTTGGATCCAGATTCGATAACACCTTTGGTCTTACCACTGCCAGTTTCGCTACCCATCTGCGTTTGCCTGCCGGAAGTATTAATTTCGGAGCCGGAGCAACTGTTGACTCTGTAGTTTTGGCTATGGTTATCAGCGGATACTATGGCGACACGCTTGAATCGCAAACTTATAATGTATATAAGCTGACGGATAAGATCTATCTCGACAGTTCATATTACAGTAACGGTACGCCGGTGTATGATAATACGCCAATTGGCTCACTAACTTTTACACCCCGTCCAAAAGACAGTGTATTGGTAGGCGGTGTAAAATCTGTTCCACAAGTAAGGATCCGACTTGACGATTCTTTCGGTCAGGACATTTTGAATCTGGGTGGAACCAGTACGCTAAGCACCAATGAAAATTTCCTGGATTATCTGAAAGGGATCTATATCAAGCCTGTAGATGCGAATGGGAAAGGCAGCATTTTGTATATCAATTATGCTTCAGCTATTACCCGAGTCATGATACACTATCAAAACACAGCAAACGATTCATTGACATTCGAACTACTGATCAATGATCGTTGTGCACGCGTGAATTATTTTGATCATAATGATTATACAGGATCGCCGGCAGGTTTTCAGCTTGCTGACAGCACCCTTGGAAAAAATGAATTTTATGTTCAGAGTTTGACCGGTTTGAAAGGCAAGATCAAGATTCCCGGACTTGCGAATGTGAATAATACTGGTAAATATTTGGTGAATAAAGCGGAGATCATTTTCAGCTTGCCTTCAGGTACTGCAGACAATTATGCGCCCCACGACAAATTGATTTTACTGGGAGTAGATTCATTGGGAAGAGGAGCTTTTCTTTCTGATATCCTGATAAGTTCAGCTTATTTTGGAGGAGATTATAATTCAACAGATAAGACCTATCGATTTACGATATCGAATTATGTACAAGACATCATTTCAGGTAAACGTAAAGATTATGGTTTGTATCTTGTAGGTTCGGGAGCTATTGTAAATGCTAACCGAACTATACTTGGTGGATCGAATCACATTGACAAGAACATCAAATTTAAATTGACATTAACCAAAATTAATTAAACCCAATATCATGTGCGGTATTGTTGCATACATAGGTAAACGCGATGCGTTCCCGATCATACTTAAAGGACTTGAGCGTTTAGAATACAGAGGTTATGACAGTGCGGGAGTTGCACTTCATAACGGTGATCTTAATATTTACAAGAAAGCCGGAAAAGTAAGTGAGCTTGCAAACTTTGTGATCGGCAAAGATGTTTCAGGTCATTTAGGAATGGGGCATACCCGTTGGGCTACCCATGGTGAGCCGAACGATCGTAATGCACATCCGCATGTTTCACAATCGAGTGATCTTGCTATTATCCATAATGGGATCATCGAAAACTATGCAACATTAAAAGCAGAGCTGATCAATCGCGGACATGAATTTCGCAGTGATACGGATACTGAAGTATTGATCCATCTGATCGAAGACATCATGCAAAGTACCAAGTGCCCGCTTGAAGAAGCCGTAAGGATGGCGCTTGCAGAAGTTGTTGGAGCTTATGCAATTGTTATTTTGTCGAAAGACAATCCGAATGAACTTATTGCAGCACGTAAAGGAAGCCCTATTGTTTTAGGTGTTGGTGATGGAGAATATTTTGTTGCTTCTGATGCAACACCTATTGTTGAATATACCAAGAATGTGATCTATTTGAATGATGGAGAAGTAGCTATTGTAAAAGACGGCGAACTTACGATCAAGACGATAGAGAATCAGATAAAAACGCCTTACATACAAGAGCTCGAGATCAAACTTGAGATGCTTGAAAAAGGCGGATACGAACACTTCATGTTGAAAGAGATCTATGAGCAACCACGCTCGATCTGGGACAGCATGCGAGGACGGATAGATGCAAGCAAAGGTTTTTTGAAACTGGGAGGAATCTCAGAGTTTGAAAATAAATTTGTGAATGCAAAACGTATCGTTGTTGTTGCTTGTGGTACTTCATGGCATGCCGGTTTGGTTGCAGAATATTTATTCGAAGATCTTGCACGGATTCCGGTTGAAGTTGAATACGCATCTGAATTTCGTTACCGTAATCCGGTGATCAATGAAGATGATATCGTGATCGCTATTTCTCAAAGTGGAGAGACGGCAGATACCTTGGCAGCGATAGAAATGGCGAAGTCGAAAGGCGCAACTATTTTTGGTGTTTGTAATGTTGTTGGATCATCTATTCCTCGTTTCACGGATGCAGGAGCATACACACATGCAGGACCCGAGATCGGTGTTGCGAGCACAAAAGCCTTTACTGCGCAGGTGACAGTTCTTACTTTGATGGCATTGCAAATTGCACATGCAAGAGGAACGATTACTGAATCGAGATATCATACTTTGCTGCATGAGTTGGAAGCTATTCCTGCAAAAGTAGAGCGTGCATTATTATCGAATGATGTAGTTTATCCTATCGCTGAAAAATTTGCTGCTGCAAGAAACTTCCTTTATTTAGGTCGTGGTTATGGTTTTCCGGTAGCTCTTGAAGGCGCATTGAAACTCAAAGAAATTTCTTATATCCATGCCGAAGGTTATCCTGCTGCAGAGATGAAACACGGACCTATCGCATTGATCGATGAAGAGATGCCGGTAGTAGTAATTGCAAACAAAAATACCAGCTACGAGAAAGTTGTCAGCAATATCCAGGAAGTAAAAGCCCGCAAAGGTGTGATCATCGCGATCGTTACCGAAGGCGATACCATAGTGCGCGACTTAGCAGATCATGTGATCGAAATCCCGGAGACGGATGATTGTTTGGTGCCCTTGGTTTCTGTTATTCCATTGCAGTTGTTGTCGTATCACATTGCTGTGTTGCGGGGCTGTAACGTGGATCAGCCAAGGAATCTGGCGAAGAGCGTAACGGTAGAATAATTACGAGATACGAATTACGAGATACGAATTTGTTTTTTTACTGCGGAGGCGCAGCTCTTTTTTACCGCAAAGTTGCAACTCACTTTTGTGGCCTGAAAAAATGTTTGTTACATATGGCAAAGGTTGAAGCATTGAAAAAGCTATCGTAAGAAACTACAAACAATAAGATCTAGGATGACAATTGCTTTTTTGCGGTAAAAAAAACTAAAGCCAATTGTTTCGCACTAGATCCATTGCATGATAAGTAATGATCAGATCGGCACCCGCACGGCGGAAAGCATACATGTTCTCCAGTACTATCGCTTGCTCATTGATGTAGCCCGCAGCAGCAGCGGCTTTCACCATGCTGTATTCTGCTGAGACATTGTAAGCAGCAAGTGGCAATAACGTATTCTCTTTTACTTTTTGGATGATGTCAAGATACGCAAGCGCAGGTTTTACCATCAGAATATCTGCGCCTTCTTCTTCATCGAGGTAGGCTTCTTTGAGTGCTTCGCGGCTGTTGCGGAAATCCATCTGATAGGATTTGCGATCGCCTTTTCCCGGAGCAGAATCGGCAGCATCACGGAAAGGACCATAA
>JBBKWX010000155.1:0-3749 GCA_037969175.1 Bacteroidia bacterium
TATCAGCGCTTTTAAAGTGTTGATTTTCAAATACAGTGCGGGGTGGAGCAGTTGGTAGCTCGTTGGGCTCATAACCCAAAGGTCACAGGTTCGAGTCCTGTCCCCGCTACCTAAGAAAGCTGAGGTTAATTCCTCAGCTTTTTCTTTTTTTATGAAATGGCGTTGGGCTCTTATCCGCCAGTTGGCGGACACAGGTTCGAGTTGCGCCTGTCCGACTACCGGCGGATCCCCGCTATCCGCCAGCTGGCGGACTGAGTTTATACTCAGCCTTTTCTCGTTTCATGAAATGTCGTTGGGCTCTTATCCGCCAGCTGGCGGACTGAGTTTATACTCAGCCTTTTCTCATTTTATGAAATGCCATTGGCTCTTATCCGCCAGTTGGCGGACTCAGGTTCGAGTAGCGCCTGTCCGACTACCTAAGAAAGCTGAGGTTAATTCCTCAGCTTTTTCTTTTTTAAAGAAAAGCACGTTGGGCTCTTATCCGCCAGTTATATTCTATTCCATACTAGCTTTTAGCCCCAAGCTGTCTTAGGCTCAATATATATCTTTAAACTACTTAAAACGGTATTTCCAGTATTCAATTTTTACAAACTCAGCAATGATCATAAAGTGTTGGAAATAAGCAATTATTGTTATAGTTTTAGTTTTAGTCTCATCAAAATATACTTAACTAGTAGTTTATATCACAATTAAAGCAATCTTAGCTACAATTCTTACCTTCTATTTTCTGCACTTTAATATATACTTCATAAATCAATTTCATGAGATCGATATTTCTATTCTTCATAGGACTGGTTGCTATTGTCAATGTCACACATGCACAAAGTGCATTTTTTAAAAGGTTTACATTGGGAGCATTTAACTACCCTACGAGTATAAAAGAAATCTCCAATAATCAAATTGTGGTAGCCGGAGTCGCTACATCAAGCGTTCAAAGAGCAGTATTGCTAAAAGTAGATGTAAATGGCAATGTCCTATTCATACGGGAATATTCACGAGGATTTTCAGGCAATTATCCTTACATGTGGACAAAATTTGATGACATAGAAACAACCAATGATGGTTCAATTCTGGCAATGGGAAGATTTGAAAATGATTCGGGAACTGCAAGTGATTTATTATTAAAAATAAATCAAAATGGTAGCGTCATTTGGAGCAAGACATTTACTATTTTGAATGGGTTGAGAACAAGAATTGTAAAAACAAATGATAATCACTTTACCATATGCTACTACAATGAACCTGAAATTAGACTTGTAAAAATTGATGAACACGGCACAATAATTAACCAGAAGAAATTAGTTAGAATAAATGGCAGTGTTAGTAGTATGGATAAAATGCGGCCTACAACTAATAATGGTCTCATTACATTTTACAGAGCAAATTACATTCCCTATATTTTGCGTTTAGATTCACTGTCAAACCCTATGTTTTCAATTGGATTTCCAGGGAACAATTCATTTCATGATGTTAGACAAACCAATGATGGTGGTTTCATAAGTGTTTTGAGCACCACAGGCGCCAATTCTGATAGTACATTTACAATTATTAAGATAGATTCAATAGGGAACCCGATATGGACTAAAAAGATCTCTGATACTACCAGGTTATTTTATCCCCAAACAATTATTGAAAATTCTGATCAAAGTATATTTGTAATTGCAAACTGGCTTTCAACTAGTTCATCTGTATTTAATAGAAAATTAATTATTCTAAAACTTGACCAAGATGGAAATCTGATGGGAGTAAAAGACAGTATTGAAAATCAAACCTATTGGGACTTGATTAAAACAAGTAATAACCAGTACTGCTCCTTGTTAAGCCAGGGAAGTGCTAACAATAACCAAACTGCATTACTGATGGATAATTCTTCCTTTGGTATACAATTTGGAACATGTATTAATTATGGTGTATCACAACCTAATTATTATGATATTATACCAACGACAATCAATGATACTTTTACAACTTCAACTCTTTCACATGTAAGTCAAAACATTTTTTTATTTGATACTACATCTATTTTATTTGAACAAGTTTATTGCAATCTTGTCGATGTTGAAAAGATAAATAACAGTTTTGATTTCAAGGTATATCCAAATCCAACTAAAAATAATTTTACATTAATATTTCCACACCAAGTAACGAATGCTACAATCGAAATGTATAATATTCATTCAACTAAAATATTGACAAAGCAAATTCATGAAACAGCGCAGCCAAAAATAGATTTTGAAAACATTGTTAATGGGCTCTATTTTATAAAAGTAATCTATGAAGGAAACCATTATTATAAAAAAATAATTATCTATAACTAAAATAAATTACACTATTATTATATTATTATTCTACAGACTGTGATTAGAAAATAGAATATAACACGTGCTTTAGCATCAGGCGGTTTTGGTGCTTGGCCAGTAAGTTTGAAGAAACTCGAAAGTTAAACTCTAAGGCCATGAAAGCTTAACCCAATAAACCCCGCCCGCTGCAAAGCACAAAACCGTTGGCGGACACAGGTTCGAGTCCTGCTAAACTACACTAGCCTGAGATTTACACCTAAACTTGCACTTATTCATTCTTGTTTATGTTCACTGTTTATGTTCTGTATTCTGAAAATTTCGATAAAATCTACATTGGATTTACTTCAGATCTGAAGAATAGATTGCTATCCCACAATCATCTTGCAACTAAAGGATTTACCATTAGATACAGACTCTGGACGCTCATTCATTCTGAAGAATTCGATACTAAGAAGGAAGCAATGAGCCGTGAAAAAGAACTAAAGACTGCAACTGGAAGAAAATTCATCTGGATTTTAATTGCTTCCCAAAAATAATCGTTGGGCTCTTATCCGCCATCCCGAACAATCGCATACGCGTCAAGCTAAGAAATTAAAAATAACCACGAAGAGCACGTAGGTCACAAGTTTCACTAAGAAATTTTTATGAGAATTTCACTTCTAATTCGATTGTATTTTTTATGCGTGTTCTTGTCCACCAGCCCAATAGCTATCTCATACGCGTCAAGCTAAGGTTTAAAAATATTTCCCGTCCCCAACTGGTTGGGGACAGAAGCTATATATTCCATTCTGTGAGATCTGCGAATGCAAAGTGAATCTCTTGCAATAACGTTTCATAACCGCTGAAAACGTTGAACAACGTGACATCTGTGAGATCTGCGGGAAAAAGAAGGGTATCTATTTGCAAATACCTTTGATATTTATGAGGAAAATTTAAGTTCACCAAAATGTTCCTGCAGTTGGTCTTATCGTAATTCATTTTTTGTAAAACAGAAGATAAAACTACATTCAAAGTGTTGTATGACAAGCCATGGGCTTGCAATATTATACAACATTGATAAAGTTAGCTTGACGCGTATGCGAAGAATCGGGAGGTGGACACAGGCTCGAGTAGCGCCTGTCCGACTAATGGCGGATCCCCGCTCCGATAATTTTCTAACTCCTCGTATTGTGGGAGGGAATTTAAAAATAAATGCATTAACATCCATCCTGAGTTTTTTATTGGTGCAGCTGTTTGGGGACTGGCCGGTATGATTCTGTTTTTGCCTTTTGCCGCCATGTTAAAGTTTGTTTGCGAAGAGTTTGAAGAGCTCAAACCAATTGCACTGATTATTGGCGAGAAAAATAAAAAAGAGGGCGATGGCGGTGAACTATTTTTGGTCAGATGGTGGGGAACAATAATAAGCGGATTTAAAAGAATTAACAAATGAGAATTGTATGAATGATGTAA
>JBBKWX010000156.1:0-8620 GCA_037969175.1 Bacteroidia bacterium
AATACAGTACTTTTTCTACAGTAATCCATAATCAAAATTTAAGCGCTGAATGAAATGTAAATTCAAATATAGCTTGAATTTTAAGCGTTGTCAATAGCCCGGGTTTAAATTGTTACTGCATTTTCTGCTTAGGATTATTTTACAAACCACAGAGTTCAATTAGAAATGGTGAATTAGAAATGTGAAATTGAATTAAGAATGAGAAATTTGTAATGATGGAAGTATGATGATATCTCTCTGTGCAATTCTATGTCATCTATGTCTCTTTGGTGAAAAAAGCCGTCATATAAATCACAGAATTCCACTAAGAATTAAATTCAAATTAGTTCTTTTGTTATTTAGTGCTCCATTTTTTTTCAGCACAAAAAAAACCGGAAAGCACAGCCCTCCGGTTTTTCTATAGATTAAAAAGTGTTTTTAGAATGCAAGCTTGATTCCAACATTAACACCAACACTACCAAATGGCATCAACATTTTTAATTCTTTAGATGGTGAACTTGAAGACTCATTACCTGTGTACGTTACGCTATCTTCAAACTCGATCTCTTTATCTTCAACATCGATCAAAGCCAGAAAATCTGTACCGTTAAGTTTGGCTTCGGTCATAGAACCTTTGGTTGGAGCATAACTCATGTTGATCATGTTCAATTCACCAAAGAAAGACATGTTGTCGCTCAATTTATAAGTAGCACCGAATGCAGCACTCATACCCATTGCAAGACCACCATTATATTCCCAGTTTTCAGTGTAGGTATCCGTTCCATCATTACCTGTTGTTTCACTGGTAATTGTACCGGATCCGATCACTAAACCAAATTTTGCATAAGGACTTAGACCATCAAACGCAGCATTAATTACCATCGAAGGATTAATTCTCATCATCTTTGCAGACATTGTAGTTTCAGAACTACCTTGTGGGAAATCAATCTCTTTTGCGGTTGTTTTACCACCTATCAAATAAGAAAGTCCTAATTCAGCTCCTACATGTTGATTGAACATATACCCAATTGCAGCGCCAAAATTCAACCCTTTACCAAATGATAAATTTACTTGTTCAAGATTTAATGAGTTTGCAGATTCTGTAGAATTGTAAAAACCAGCCATGTTCTGTGATCCACAACCGGCAGCAAAACCAAGATTTATATCTACATATGCTCCCTGAGCCATTGCACCGCTAGTTATCACGGTCATAGTGAGTACTGATAAAAGAGTTTTCATTTTAGTCATTTTAGTCTTTTTATTTAGTTTTTAACTTTTTTTTATATTATAGAATTACAAAGATATTGTCAATTTTTTGGTCCTTATTTTGAACTATAAATTTGCTTAATCTTCGATAAGCCAATAAGTACGCAAGCTACTACAATAATATTATTAAACAAGATTAAAGAAATAATTTTTCGCAGATAAATCTTGCTCTATTCCTCCGTGTAATTTTGTGATTTAGTGTTCTTTTTTTTCGCACAAAAAAAGCCGGAAAGCCAAGCCCTCCGGTTCTTCTAAATAACATTCAAAGATCAATGACTCCAGTCGTACTTATCCAATTCAAGTAAACATACTTTTAACAGATCAATACTTCCACGAATATCACTCTTGCTGGCCATCTCGATCACCTGATGAATATGACGAGTAGGAATAGAGATCGCTCCCGCGATAGATCCGTTCTTGCTCATACGTTGTATGCCCGCAGTATCTGTTCCTCCTGCCGGCAATACTTCCGGCTGCCATTTTATCTTGTGCTTATCCGCTGTCTTCTTCATATAATCAACCATGCGATAATCGCAGATCGTAGATGAATCCATGATCTTGATAGCAGTTCCTTCGCCCATACGTGTTACCATTTCATGCGGCTGTGCACCGGGTACATCAAATGCGATCGTAGTATCCAATCCAAAACCGAAGTCAGGCTCGATATGGTGAGCAGCAACACTTGCTCCCCGGATCCCCACTTCTTCCTGCACCGTAAATACAGCATACACATCGTAAGGAACTTTGCTTTTCTTCAGCTCACGTAATGCTTCTATGAGAATAAAAACAGAGACACGGTTGTCAATAGATTTGCAATTAACAGCATCACCCATCTCTATCAATTCTCTGTCTCTTGTGATCGGATTTCCAACAGCAATATATTTCTCAACTTCCTTTTTTGACATGCCCATGTCAATAAAAAAATCAGTCAGTGCCAGACTTTTTCCTCTCTCATCCGGGCTCATCAAGTGAATAGGTTTACTACCCATCACACCAACAAGATCTTTCTTCCCATGAACAATTACACGTTGTGCAGTAAGTGTCTTAGGATCGAAACCACCCAAAGGATGGAAACGAATAAATCCTTTATCATCAATATGCGAAACGATAAAACCGATCTCATCCATGTGAGCTCCGATCATAACTTTTTTGCGTGCTTTTCCTTTTTTCAAAGCGATCACATTTCCCATATTGTCGACCTCTACCGAATCAACAAGCGGTTTAACTTCGCGCATCACGATCTTGCGGATACGGCTCTCAAAGCCCGGGGCGCCCGGAACTTCACATATCTCCTTCAGGAGTTTTACGTTTATAGACATATTGTTATTAATGATGTTTAACCTACTTTATTTAGCTTGACCATATTGGCACGGCCTTTATCGCTCATCGGAATACTTGCAACATGCACAGCTATATCCGATGCCTCAAGGTAACCGTTTTCTTTTAAATATTTCTTGATGTCCATGATGGTTTCATCCGTACTTACATATTTATCATAATAAAAACCCCGAACACCCCATACCAACGAAAGTGTATTCAGGATAGGACGATTATCTGTAAAAATAAATATTCCTGCTTTGGGTCTGTGTCCGCTGATCTTGAAAGCTGTATAGCCTGAATGTGTCATGGCAATGATCCCTTTTGCTCCGGCTTGTTCGGCCATCACACAAGCAGTGTGACAAATAGAATCTGAGATGAAAGTATCACTTCCTTTTTCTGGTGGATGCATGTGATAGTAAATACTTTCTTCATTTTCTACCATGGAAATAATTCGTCGCATGGTTTCTACAACTTGTATTGGATAAGCTCCCACACTCGTTTCTGCACTCAGCATTACAGCATCCGCACCATCAAAGACAGAGTTTCCTACATCATTCACTTCAGCACGCGTTGGAGTGAAATTAGTGATCATGCTTTCCATCATTTGTGTTGCGATAATGATAGGTCTTGATTTTTGTTTGCATTTTTTTACAAGCATTTTTTGGATCAAAGGTACCTGCTCCATCTGCATCTCTACTCCAAGATCACCACGTGCCACCATCAATGCATCCGATACTTCTATGATCGCATCTATATCTTTTATGGCTTCCGGCTTTTCGATCTTTGCAATTACTTTGGTCTGTTTTCCGGCTTTTTTGATACGCTCTTTCAGATCTAGAATATCATTTGCAGACCGCACAAAACTCAAACCTATCCATTCCACTTCATGCTCTAAAGCGAAGTCAAGATCTTCAAGATCTTTTTCAGTTAGGGAAGGTAAGGAGATCTTGGTATATGGAAGATTGATCCCTTTATTTGAAGTGAGTGCGCCGCCATGAACAACTTTGGCTAGCACTTCATCTTTTTTGTTAGTGCTGATTACCGTCAATTCCAATTTACCATCATCGATAAGAATGGTATCACCAACCTGTACGTCGGCAGCAAAAGATGGATACTTCACATATACCTTTTCCAGTGTTCCTTCGCATGGCTCGTTGGTAAGCAGGATCTCTGCCTTTTCTTCAAGCATGATGGGCTCATCCTTGATCTTTCCTATCCTTAGTTTCGGTCCTTGAAGATCGACCAGGATACCCGTGTTGAAATTATTTTCTTCATTGATCAGTCGGATGTTTTTTATCACTTCCGCATGAATTTCATGAGAACCGTGTGAGGAATTAATTCGGCAAACATCCACACCTGCCCGGATTAATTTTTCAAGTTGAGCTTTCTCTGAAGTTGCCGGCCCGAGTGTGGCAATAATTTTTGTTCTGTTGTAAGTGTGTTTTTTTATCATAATTAAAAAAGAAGGTTTTCCCTTGATTTTAGTTCTTCTACTTTTATTTCATATGCACCTTGTATCAGGGCAATATTCTTTAAGATCTTTCTGATATCTTCAAGTGCTGGACTATCATTGAATGTCCTGACCTGTAGAAAATAATCCATTTGTCTTTGTTCGGGAATCAGAAATCCATTGCTTCCTTTATTAGCAAGAAGCCGATACGTTTCACCGTCATTTCCTTGATCCATATACACAGAATAGACACTAGTCTCTTTTTGTTTGTTTACGATTATCTCAAGATTATCCTGCTTTTTCAAATCTATCCCTACATATTTATTGATAGAATAACTAAGCCGATAGTCTTTCAAATTGCAAACGATCCCTATTAAATAGAAATCATATTCAAAGTCAAGATGAAGCGTAACTTTTGACATAATGTTTGAGGGTCTTAGCCCCGAAGAGACAGAAAAGATCAGGACAATTCCAATTCCTTGCAAGCTTGCTCTGCAGCAGCTTGTTCGGCTCTTTTCTTCGAAAAATCAAGAGCGGTACCTTTTTCAATACCATCTACATAAACTTTGATCTTCAGAAGTTTACCATTTGTTGCCGGAATCTCTTCTACGAGGTCAAAAGTAATGGATTTTTTCTCTTTTTGAGCCCATTCTATAAGTTTGCTCTTGAAATTAGCCTCCAGATTCACCAAATGATCCAGATCTACATGAACTTTTAAGATCCGTTGAATCACGAAAATACGAGCACCTTCATAACCTTTATCGAGATATATCGCACCCACAAGTGCTTCGAATGCATCTCCATATAAACTGCGGTTTTTTGCATTCAGATCCGGACTAGTTTGCACCAATTTCTCTAGCCCTATTTTTATTCCCAGGCGATTAAAATGAACCCGGTTTACGATCTTGGATCGCATTTCAGTTAAGAAGCCTTCGTCTTTAAATGGGAATTTCTTGAAGAGTACTTCAGCTACAACAGCTCCCAATACAGCATCTCCAAGATATTCCAGTCTTTCATTGCTGATCTTGATACCATTTTTGATCTCACCACCGGAACGGTGCATGAAAGCTAACTTGTATAAGCTGATATTACCGGGCATGAAACCTACAATATTGCAAACAGCTTGTTTCAAAGCTTTATCGCCGGCCAACCAGTACTGTATGTACCGTGAGAAGAAATTCAAAATTGTTTAATTGCTGATTTTACGGAATATGACCGATGCATTATGACCTCCAAATCCAAAAGTATTACTCAAAGCTGCACGCACAGTACGTTTCTGAGCCTTATTGAATGTGAAATTCAATCGGGTATCAAATTGCGGATCATCCGTAAAATGATTAATGGTAGGAGGGACTATATCTTCCATGACTGACATCAGAGCAGCAATTGCTTCTACAACACCTGCTGCACCTAATAGATGTCCGGTCATAGATTTTGTTGAGCTGATATTCAAATTGAAAGCATGTTCCCCAAATATACCCATGATGGCTTTCACCTCAGAGATATCTCCCAGAGGAGTTGATGTGCCGTGAACATTGATATAGTCAATATCTTCCGGTTTCATTTCGGCATCTGCAAGAGCTGCCTTCATTACATTAAGGGCTCCAAGTCCTTCCGGATGTGGTGCAGTAATATGGTAAGCATCGGCAGACATTCCGCCACCGACGATCTCGCAATATATCTTAGCTCCACGCTTTTTGGCATGTTCGTATTCTTCCAGAATGATACTTCCTGCACCTTCTCCAAGTACGAATCCGTCGCGGTCCAGATCAAAAGGTCTGGAAGCCGTTTCGTAACCTTCGTTTCTTTCTGAAAGGGCATGAAGCGCATTAAACCCTCCAACACCTGCTTCATTCACTGCTGCTTCCGAACCACCGGTAACAATTGCATCAGCTTTACCCAAACGGATATAGGTGAATGCATCTATCATGGCATGGGTTGAAGAAGCGCAGGCTGAAACCGTTGCAAAGTTAGGACCTCTGAAACCATGTCGTATCGAAATATGACCGGCTGCAATGTCCGCTATCATTTTTGGAATGAAGAAAGGGTTGAAACGAGGAGTCCCATCACCCTGAGCAAAATAAACCACTTCATCCTGAAAGGTCTTAAGACCTCCGATACCTGAACCCCAAATCACACCAACCCTATCAGGATCAGCAATATCGGTATTCAGTCCAGAATCCTTAATAGCTTCATCGGATGCAGCAATTGCAAAATGAGAAAAGAGGTCCAGCTTACGAACCTCTTTCCTATCAAAATAGTTGTTTGGATCAAAGTTCTTCACCTCACAGGCGAACTTTGTCTTGAATTTTGACGCATCAAAACGGGTAATCGGGCCGGCACCATTAGCACCATTGATCAAACCTTCCCAATATTCTTGGGCAGTATTACCAATTGGAGTTAAGGCTCCTATTCCTGTGACTACGACTCGTTTAAGCTCCATAGACGTCAGGGATTAATTATTTTGCGTTCTTCTCGATGTAATCAACAGCTTGACCAACTGTAGCGATCTTTTCAGCTTGATCATCCGGAATAGCGATATTGAATTCTTTTTCAAATTCCATAATCAATTCAACAGTGTCAAGTGAATCAGCTCCTAGATCATTCGTGAAACTAGCTTCGATTGTTACTTCTTTCTCGTCAACACCCAGCTTATCAACGATGATAGCCTTAACACGGGTAGCAATATCTGACATATTTTCTTAGTTTAAATTTGTAAATCAGGGTGCAAAGTAAAGCAATTCTATTCATATGTTCCAAATAAATCCAATTTTATGCTTTTTACTCTTAATATAGGCTGGTTTTTATTTGATACTAAGCATTCTAATCGCTTAGAAGCATAATTTAGTGTAATTTTGCAAAGAATGCAAACACAAAACTTCAAACGCATAGCAATTTTTGCTTCGGGAACAGGAACCAACGCTGAAAATTTGATTCGCTTCTTTTTAGAAGGTAGCAAAGCTAGAGTAACTATTGTGTTCAGCGACAGGGCAGAAGCGCCTGTCCTAGGGAAAGCCAAAGCATTTGATGTTGAGGCACATTCCTTTAAAGCATCAGAATCCGAGGAATGGGAACGAATTATTCATGCCCTGCATGAGAAGAGTATTGATCTTGTTGTTTTGGCAGGATTTCTACGTAAGATCCCCGCTCCCTTATTGGAGCAGTTCCCGGGAAAAGTTGTCAATATCCATCCTGCATTGCTTCCCAAGCATGGCGGCCAGGGTATGTATGGCATGCGCGTACATGAAGCAGTGATAGCGAATAAAGAGAAAAAATCGGGGATCACTATTCATATGGTTGATGAAGAATATGACAGAGGACCGATCCTGTTTCAGGCTAGCTGTCCGGTGAGCCTTGAAGACACCCCGCAAACACTTGCAAATAAAATACATCAGCTGGAGTACGATCATTTTCCCGCCATTGTTGAAGATCTGATTTATAAATTACCATGAACATAAAAGAAATCCTTACTGTATCCATGATCCTCTTCGCTGTGATCGATATCATTGGATCTATTCCCATAATTATTCAGCTCCGACAAAAAGTAGGACATATACAAAGTGAAAAAGCCACGATAGTTTCGTTATTTATTATGGTACTTTTCCTCTTCTTGGGTGAGAGTATTTTGTCTTTGATAGGAATTGATGCAGCTTCATTTGCAATTGCAGGTTCACTCATCATATTTTTTCTTGCATTGGAAATGATACTCGGGATACGTTTTTATAAAGATGATCTTCCTGAAACTGCATCCATCGTTCCAATTGCATTTCCTCTTATTGCCGGAGCAGGAACCATGACCACCCTACTTTCGCTTCGTGCAGAGTATGATTACTGGACCATCATTATTGGAATTGTTCTTAATCTGGTACTTGTTTATTTAGTTTTAAAAAACACCCGACATCTTGAACGAATTCTTGGTCCGGGTGGCATCAGTATTTTGAGAAAAGTATTTGGGATCGTTTTGTTGGCAATTGCAGTGAAATTATTCAAAACCAATGTAGGATTATGATCCATATTTTTACGGATGGGTCATCACGCGGAAACCCGGGCCCGGGGGGCTTTGGAGTGGTGTTAAAATTCAATCAACATTATAAAGAGATCTCGGATGGCTTTCGGCTTACTACCAACAATCGTATGGAGTTGCTGAGCGTTATCGTCGGACTGGAATCTGTCAAGAATCCGGGTTCGAATATCTCTGTTTGGTCAGACTCTAAATACGTTGTTGATTCGATCGAAAAGCGTTGGGTCTTTGGATGGGAAAAGAAAGGATATGCGGGCAAAAAAAACCCGGATCTATGGGCGCGTTTTTTAAGAATCTATCGCAAACATAATGTGAAGTTCCATTGGATCAAAGGCCATAATGATCATCCCGAAAATGAACGTTGCGATGAGCTTGCAGTAGCTGCTGCATTATCAGGCAAACTGCATATTGACGAGGGCTACGAAGCAGCGAATAAAAATTAATTAGAAATTGTGAATGAGAAATGAGGAATTTCTTTTTTCACCAAAGAGACACAAAAGACAAGGATTAACACGGAAAATTATCGCACTGTTTCTCTGCACTCGCACTTTTTTTTATTTTCACTCCTAACACTGTTTTTGACC
>JBBKWX010000157.1:0-52761 GCA_037969175.1 Bacteroidia bacterium
CGCCCTTTGATATAAGGGCGGATAATGAGGCGGATGGCTTTGTCGTAACTGATGTAATGCCAGACCCAGTTTACCAGGACCACGATACGATTGCGGAAGCTCACCAAGTACATGATATGAACAAACATCCAGATCCACCAGGCGAAAAAGCCCTGAGTATGGAAGCCTTTCATGTCGACCACAGCTTTGTTGCGCCCCACGGTGGCCATAGTGCCTTTGTTGGTATATTTGAAGGGCTTAACTTCTTTGTTTCTAAATATGGCTTTCAGTCTTTTTCCTAAATATTGACCTTGCTGCACGGCCACAGGAGCAACACCAGGCAGTCCATTGGGATAGGTATCCGATTTGATTCCTGCACAATCGCCCAAAGCAAAAATATCTGTGCTATTGCGGACGGACAGAAATTCATCGACATCGATGCGATTCCCGCGAACGGTTATATCAGCCAATCCATCTACCAGGTTACCCATTACACCCGCAGTCCATATGAGAGTGTGTGATTGGAGTGTTTTATCGTTGCTCAGTAGGACCTTACGCCCTTCATAATTCTTTACTGAGATTCCCGTCCAAACTTCCACTCCCAGGTTCTCGAGAAACTTCTTTGATTTCCGGGATGACCATTCAGACATGCCCGCCAACACTCTTTCATTTGCTTCGATGAGATAAATACTCATTTTACGAAAATCGAGTTCGGGATAATCATGAGGCAAAACATGGGTCTTTAGTTCGGCCAACGCACCCGAGATCTCGACGCCGGTAGGTCCTCCACCAACGACCACGATATTAAGTCTGCTATTTCTTTCCTCCAGATCCGAGATGAGCAATGCCTTTTCAAAATTCTGAAGCATCAGACTTCTGAGATCCAGAGCCTGGGGAATAGTTTTCAGTGGCATGGCGCTTTCGCGCAGTCCTTCTATCCCAAAATAATTAGTGCGTGATCCGGTGGCAATGACCAGATAATCGTATTTGACATCCCCGATATTTGTAGAGACACATTTCGCTTCTCTGTGGATGGTCTTTACCTCAGCCATCCTGAAAAACAGGTTGGAATACCCTTCAAAGATAGTACGAAAAGGGGTTGCGATGGAATCCGGTTCCAGGCCACCTGTTGCTACCTGGTAAAGCAGTGGCTGGAAAGTATGGTAATTATGCCGGTCCAGAAGAATGATCTGAACCTTTTCTTTTTTCAGGCTTTTGATGAGCTCAATTCCTGCAAATCCTCCACCGATAATTACTATACGGGGAAGGTTTGTTTCCGGTAATGGAATGTTAGCCATACAGGCTGTGTATAGCTAATTAAGCGTTAGAATCTTCTTTCTTCTCTTCCGTTTTTGGTGCAGAAGGAGCTGAAGCTTTTTGATCTACACGCATTGAATCGTTGATCTCTTGCTGAACACCGCTCATTGCGTCTTTGAATTCGCGCATTCCTTTGCCCATACCACGAGCCAGATCAGGAATACGTTTTGAACCAAAAAACAACAGAATAACCACCATGATGATGAAAATCTCACCACCGCCTAAATTAAAAATTAGATTTATCGGGCTGTACATGAATTATAATTTGATGCAAAGATATGGAAAAAAGAAGAGTGTTAGGAGTGGTTCCTCCACAACAAATTGTGGAGGAACAGTGTTGAGAGTGAAATTTTACATCAAAGATCAATACTCTATGACAATTTGATCAATACTCAATGATCAATACTCAATACTCAATGTTAAAGTGTTGAGAATTAATCCGTGTTAATCCGCCAAATCCGCGTTATCCGTGTTCTATTAGAAGGATGCAATTAAAGAAATACGTTTGCCATAAAATCAGGCATTAACAAATAATAAATACTAAACATTAAAGTATTTCAAAATGAAAATTTATATGCGTAAATCATATGGAAGAAGGGATTGAACTGAATAAATTATTCCGGTTCGGGGAATGAAAGCAATAGAAAGAATATCTGCGCAGATCTGAACCAAAAAAAAAGCTGCCCCGAAAACGAGACAGCTTTATAAGATCTATTGTTAAAAATTATGCTTTCGCAAAAGGGCTGACAACTGGTTTTATCTCAGAATCGTCTTTCATCAAGTCAACAACGATCGGTGTTGCGATGAAGAGAGAAGAATATGTTCCTACAACGATACCCATCAACAATGCGAATGAGAATCCTCTGATCACTTCTCCACCGAATAAGAAGATGGCAAGTAATACGAAGAAGATAGTCAAGGAAGTATTGATAGTACGACTCATTGTGCTGTTCAAGGCATCATTGATAACAGGTTTCATATCCGTCTTTTTGTGATGGATGTGCAGGAATTCTCTGATCCTATCGAACACAATTACCGTATCATTGATAGAGTAACCGATTACTGTCAGGACAGCTGCGATGAATGCCTGATCGATCTCCAGACTGAATGGAACAATACCATGCAATAATGAGAACAATGAAAGCACGATTAGAACGTCATGCGCCAAGGCCGCAAGGGCACCGGCACTGAATTGCCATCTTTTGAATCGAATCAAGATATACAAGAAGATAACGATCATTGAGAACAAGATGGACCAAATGGCTGATGTCTTAATGTCATCGGCTATGGTTGGACCTACTTTCTGGCTACTCATGATCTGGTCAGGTTGAATACCCAATCCATTGATCAAGGCCGTCTCTACTTTAGAATCAGCAGTTTCTGAAGCATCAGAAATGAGATAAGTAGTTGTGATCTTTACCTGATTATTTGCACCGAATGTTTTCACTTCAGGAGCAGTTCCGAAAGCACCTGCCAATGTATTTCTTACATCAACTGTACTTGCATCCTGGTCAAATCTTACAACATAACTACGACCTCCTTTGAAATCGACACCGAAGTTGAAACCACGAACTACAAATGAAACTATACCAATAATGATGATGGTACTAGAGATAATGTAAGCCATCTTACGCTTTCCGATGAAGTTTATCTTCATATTCTTGAAAGCGCCTTCAGTGTATCTATTCGAGAAATTGATCGTCTTCCCTTTTTCAACCCTTGCGTCAAACACAAGACGTGTAAGGAAGATAGCTGCGAATAATGAAGTACAGATACCAATAATCAATGTAGTTGCAAAACCCTGAATTGGACCGCTACCGAAAATATATAGAATGATACCTGTCAATAATGTAGTAACGTTCGAGTCAATGATAGAAGAGAAGGCCATCTTGTAACCATCAGAGATAGCAAGTCGCATTCCTTTTCCATTGGCAAGTTCCTCACGAATACGTTCAAAGATCAGGATGTTGGCATCTACCGCCATACCAATCGTCAGAACTATACCTGCGATACCGGGCAGGGTAAGAACAGCACCCAATGATGCGAGTACACCGAATACGAAGAATACGTTAGCGAACAATGCAAGATCGGCAACCCAACCAGCATTGCTATAATAAAGCACCATGAAAAGAAGAACCAGAACCAGAGATATCACGAATGACATCAAACCAGCATTGATAGCTTCCTGACCCAAAGACGGACCAACAACAGCTTCTTCTACGATACGCGCCGGAGCAGGAAGTTTACCCGCTTTCAGAATGTTTGCCAAATCTTTCGCTTCGTTGATCTCGAAGCGTCCGGTGATAGAACTTCTTCCTCCAGAGATCTCACCTTGTACAGTTGGGTAAGAATATACATAATCATCTAGAACAATAGCGATGCTACGACCGATATTTTCAGAAGTGAGCCTTCTCCATTGCTTAGCACCTTCAGGGTTCATGTTCATTGTGATCTCAGGACGTGAATCCAGTTGACCGAAATCCTGACGTGCGTCGGTGATCACATCTCCTTCAAGAGGAGCTTTCTGATCTACACCACTAACTTTAATAGCTATAAGTTCAAGAACCTTGCTCTCATTATCTATCGGTTTTACTGTCCAAAGAAGTTTAAGATCTTTTGGAAGTTTAGCGATAACATCTTCACGTGCAAGGATAGAATTTACTTTAGAAGTATCTTTTGTAGCTGCAAAACCAACAACAGGTCCTTGACGATATTCACTTTGACCTTGTTCATTTTGGAAGATAGCCGGAGAAAGAACTGCGAAAAGAGGATTCTTTTTGCTGAACTCTTCAAATGAGGCTTGTCCGGATGTATCTGCTTTTGAGCTGTCAGCTTCGATCTTTGATAGAAGGCTTTCTGTCTCATTTACTGTATCAGTTGCTGCAGCAAGCAAAGTATCAGTAGTTACGGCTGTAGCTGCAAGTGTATCTGCAACAGGAGCAACTCCATCAACATCATTGCCCAGCAAGGTATTAATAGTATTCAGGTAATCAAATACCTCTTTATTCTCATAGGTTTCCCAAAATTCAAGCTTTGCAGTTCCCTGTAGAAGTTTACGTACACGCTCAGGTTCTTTAACACCCGGAAGTTCGATAAGGATACGACCACCGGCAAGACGCTGGATGTTTGGTTGAGTTACACCGAATTTATCGATACGTGTACGAAGGATATTGAATGAACGATCGATGGCTGCTTCAGCCTCTTCACGTATCACCTTCAGTACATCGTCATTTGTTGAATCAAATTTTACACGATCCTGAAGTTCTCTGGTAGAGAATACAGCTGCAAGTTTTGCATTTGGATCAACCTGACTGAACGCTTGTCCAAACAAGGTTACAAAATCGTCCTGGCTATTTGTTTGCATATTTTTAGCTAAAGCCAATGCTTTAACAAAAGTTGCATCCGTACTGTTATTAGCCATAGCACGTATCATTTCTTCAACAGAAACTTCAAGGGTAACGTTCATACCACCCTTAAGGTCAAGTCCAAGATTCAATTCACGCTCTTTACACTCCTGATATGTGTAATTCTTTACAAGCAGATTGTAAACCGGTAAACTCGAGATCGAGTCAAGATAATTCCTTTCCAGGATAGGATCTCCGTTTGCGTACTCTCTTGCATCATTCTCTATGTTTCGGGTTACCAGCGTAAAAGACAGTTGGTATATACATACCAATGTCAGGGCAATCGCGAAAAACTTAATAGCACCTTTGCTCTGCATAATAGTTGTGTGATCTTTGGATTAGTATCCGGTTTGTTTTTTTCAGCCCGCAAATATAGAATATCCTTTGTTAATTAACAATTAAGAAACACGATTGATAATGCCCTAAAAAACAAGTAAAAGGCAATACTACATTCCAACCGTTGTACTTTATTTTCAAAATCAATTTAACCTTACAAAACATTTACTAGCTATCTGATTATGAGGTATTCCCATTATTAATTCTAAAATAAAGTCTTAGTTCCCTGACTAAATAGCCCGGAATCTGAGAGAAAATTTTCACTCCAAGAAACTTTTTGGAGAATTAATTTCTGAAATTGATGTATTGCAGCGGGAGCCCCAAATCTGCAATTTTACCTTTCATCATCCCGATCACAGCCTGAAGATCGTCCAGTTTCTTGCCGGTAACCCTCACTTGCTCATCCATGATGGAAGCCTGAACTTTCATTCCGCTGTCTTTGATGATCTTTACGATCTTCTTTGCGGTTTCTTTGTCCACACCCTTTTTAACTTTGATATCTTTTTTAATTAGTGGACCGGAGGCATAATGTTCTTTTGAAAAATCGAGACTCTCCGGATCAATTCCCTGTTTCATACAACGTGAAATCAATATATCACGGATCGCCTTTAACTTCATATCATCTTCTGTGACGATCTCAAGCGTCAAATTCTTCTTTTCTAATTCAATGGTAGTCTTTGAACCATTAAAATCATAACGATTCAGGATTTCCTTCTTAGCGTTATTGATTGCGTTATCCAGTGTTTGCTGGTCTATTTCACTTACAATGTCGAAACTTGGCATAATCAAATTATTGTCATATCAGCACTGGATCGCCTGATATCGAGTGCAAATTTACCTATCTTTGGTTGATGAAAAAAACCATTTCCGGCATTCTTTTCATAATTGCCACAATTAGCTCTATACAAATCTCTGCACAAGGATTATTTGGCAGGAATGACAATATCATAGTTAATGTCAACAGTCAATCCTTGCTGAATCCCTGGGCCGGAGGGTTGAACTTTGTTCAGGCAAGTCAGATCGACCTTGATGGAGATGGTTTGCAAGATCTTGTCATGTTTGATCGGAGCGGTAATAGATTGACTGCCTTTAAGAATACAGGATTAACCGGAGCCGGGAAATTTAAACATGCACCTCAGTTCCAAAGCCGGTTTCCAAAAGGACTTCATGATTGGGTATTACTGGCAGATTATAACTGTGATGGGAAAGCCGATATATTTGGCTATAGCAACGGTGGAATGCAGATCTACAGAAATGATTATACTGCTGCTACGGGATTAAAATTTACAAAAGTTACTGACCTTTTATATTCACTTTATTTTGGAACTCCTACAAATTTGTATGTGAGTCCTGTTAATCTGCCTGCATTCACCGATGTTGATGGAGATGGAGACATGGACATACTCACCTTTGATATTTTGGGGTATAGAGTAGAGTTTCATGAAAATAAAAGCAAAGACGTATATGGGCATTGCGACAGTTTGAAATTTGAATTGAGTACCGGATGCTGGGGAAATTTTTCTCTGAGCTCTATGAATAACAGTGCTGTCCTTAATCAATCCTGCAGAATGGGCAATTTTATAGAACCCGATCCAAAAAGCGCAGGA
Source organism: Bacteroidia bacterium (assembly GCA_037969175.1). Taxonomy (GTDB): domain Bacteria; phylum Bacteroidota; class Bacteroidia; order AKYH767-A; family JBBKVM01; genus JBBKWX01. Next base: position 6,644 of record JBBKWX010000157.1, read on the forward strand.
CTTCATGGTGGTTCAAGCATTTTGGCTCTTGATCTTGACAATGATGGCGATAAAGATTTGATAATGGGAGATATATTGGGAGATAATCTTCTGTCATTGACAAATGGAGGTAGCAGTGCCGGAGCAAATATTATAAGTCAGGACACGCAATACCCATCCACAAATGTTCCTGTAAATGTCACTACCTACCCTGCCCCATTTTATGTTGATGTAGATTTTGATGGAGTAAAAGATCTATTGGCTTGTCCTACCTATTTAAGTAACCATGTAGGATTACAGTATTATAAGAATGCAGGAACAAACACATTCCCTAATTTTCAATTTCAAAAATCCGGTTTTATGCAGGATGACATGATTGATGTAGGTGAAGGTGCCAACCCGGCTTTGTTTGATGTAGATGCGGATGGTAAATTGGATCTTCTGATTGGGAATTATGGTTATTTCAACAGCAGTGGAATTTATCCTTCGGGAATATCTTATTACAGAAATACCGGAACGAATGTAGTTCCTGCTTTTACAAAAGTGACAGATGACTGGAATAATTTGATCGCTGAAGGATATACCGGGATCTATCCTGCCTTTGGAGACATAGATAAAGACGGCGACATGGATATGTTGATCGGAAATACAGATGGCACTTTGCATCTTTATACCAATACTGCCGGAGCGGGAAATGTTCCCGTATTCGTACTCAGTGCACCTAATTTGGGTGGCATTGATGTAGGTCAGTTCAGCGCACCGCAGATCATAGATGTTAATAAAGACGGTTATCCCGATATGCTGGTAGGTAAGCGTTCAGGAGAATTAAGTTATTATCAGAATACAGGAAGTGTGAGCAACCCTCCATCCTTCACTTTGGAATCAACGGTCTTTGGTGGGGTCTCAGTAAGGAATCCGGGATGGGTTACAGGATATACAAGTCCCTATCTGTACCAACAAAACAATGTGTATCGTCTATTGGTTGGCGCTGAGAATGGGTACATTTATCAGTACGATAATATTGATGGAAATTTGAATGGGAATTTTACATTGACCGATTCGATGTATCAGAATATCAATGAAGGTTCACGCATCAGTATTGCGCCCGGCGATCTAAACAATGATGGTAAAACAGATCTTGTATTAGGGAATTATGCAGGCGGAGTTGCCGTATATATTCAAGATTTTTCAATCAATGTTAATACGGTAAAACCGGAATCTGATATCGTCATTTATCCAAATCCGGGAACAGGGAAATTCAGAATAAAAAATATTCCTAATTCTATAAATGGAAGTGAATGGATGCTTTTTGATGTAAGTGGAAGAATGATTGAAAGCGGTATGATCCCTGTAACTTCTACCTGGGAAATTGATCTGAATAAAACAGATTCCGGAATTTATTTTTTACACATTGAACAAGATAATTTCAAATCGACTCATAAATTATTTATACGAAATTGAGTTCAAATAAAAACAAACAGATCCTGATTTCGTTCTTGATGATATGAGAAATTTTTGCCTTTTACTTTCATTCTTTTTTATTCTGAGCTCATGTAAATATGACAAGGGTGAGCTACCGAATGTGAGCGGGTATCCGGATGATGTTGCAAAAATAGTTATTGTGAAATGCGCTACCAGTGGATGTCATAATGATGCGAGTAAAGATGCTGCCAGTGGTTTATCTCTAAGTTCCTGGGACCGTTTATTTGAAGGGACCCGAAATGGTGCAGCTGTAATTCCTTACCGACCTGATCAAAGCACGATGATGTTTTTTACAAATACATTTGCTGATCTGGGACCATCCATTAATCCGACCATGCCCCTGGGAAATACTCCGCTGACACGAACAGAGCTTGAGGTATTGCGCAGCTGGATAGCACGCGGTGCGCCTGACCAAGATGGCAATATCGCATATGCTTCTAACAGCAACAGAAGAAAAATGTATCTCACAAATCAGGGATGTGATCTGGTGGCAGTACTTGATGCAGCAACCGGCAAAGTGATGCGTTATATTACTGTCGGCACCAAAGCTTCGATCGAGAGTCCGCATATGGTTAAGGTGAGCCCCGACGGACAATTCTGGTATGTGGTTTTTTTGGGTGGAGATGTGATACAAAAATTCAGAACTTCGGATGATTCATTTGTAGGAAATATCATGATTGGTGGAGGCAATTGGAATACACTTGCGATCACAAACGATTCAAAAAAAGCGGTTGCAGTTGATTGGACAATCAATGGAAAAGTAACTGTCGTGGATCTTGAAAATATGATCAAAATAAAAGATATCCAGGGTTTGAAATGGCCGCATGGATCTTACTTTGACAATACCGGAAACATCGTTTATATAACTACACAAACCGGAAATTATATCAACAAATTAGATATCACAAATATAAATTTGCCACAAGTAGAACAGATCGTTTTACAAGCCGGAATGCCGGTTCTGGATATTTCCTGGTTTGATCCGCATGAAGTAATTTTAAACAGTAGCGGAACTCGATTGTATGTAACTTGTCAGAAGACCAATCAGGTGAAGGTGATCAATACTGCAAATGATCAGGTGATCGCAACGATCAATGTGGGTATCTATCCGCAAGAGATGGCGATCTCGGAGAGCAAGAATTTGTTGTTTGTAAGTTGCCCGGAAGACACTGCATCGTTTGCAGGAAAAAGAGGTTCTGTTTCTATCATCGATATGAATACAAATGCAGTAGTAAAAAATGTGTTTACAGGTTATCAACCACATGGAATTATTTCGGATGAACTGAATGGATTCATGTACGTTGCAAACAGAAATGCAAGCACTGACGGACCGGCTCCGCATCATTCAACAGAATGTGCAGGGCGCAACGGATATGTGACCCGGATCTCTTTGAATTCGCTGACCTTAGATGTAAATTACAAACACGAAGTAACTGTAGACCCCTACTCTTTTGCAATCCGTCCCTGATAAACCCATCGTATTTTTTGACGGCACTTGTTTGCTGTGTAATCGCGCGGCTAATTTTATCCTGAAGTTTGATAAAAAAGATAAATTATATCTGGCCACATTGCAAGGAGATACTGCAGATTTTTTATTGACAGAAAGACATCTTCCGGACTCTGCTGTTTTGTATGAAGATGGAAAAACTTATATAGAATCTGATGCTGTGATCCGCATTGCACAAAAGTTGGGAGGGATCTTCAAACTTGCAGGTATTTTCAAATTACTGCCACAAAAATTTCGGGATTATCTCTATAATTTCGTAGCACGACATCGTACATCCTGGTTTGGTCGCAGCGAATCCTGTCGCTTGCCCAAGGCCGAGGAGAGGCATAAGTTTTTAGATTAAAAAATAAAATGGAACACTGATGACACGGATTATTACGGATTTACACGGATAAAAAAGTTACTCCTCCTCCTTCAGCTCCAAGGTCAGCTTTTCGAAATTGATCACTGCATTAAATTTCTTAAGAATATCTGAACCTATCACGCCATCGATGGCTTCGATACCCAGTTTTTCATAGCTCTCATTTACATGATTCAGATCGAGTAAAACCATTTCATAATCCTGCAAAATAATTTCACCCAGCTTGATATTTTCAAGGATTGTTTGCTGACTCTGCATGGTGTTGGTTCCTAATCCGGTTGAGAGACGTTCGCTGTCTGTAAAGTGCATGGGATCGGCAAAACGGCTCACTCTGTTGAGATCCAAGACAGATTTTGATGCTCCGGTATCGAGTAAAAGATGCGCAGGTGATCCGTTTATTTCTACATGGATCATGAGATGAAATCCATCACCTTCGATATCCATTAATTGTAAGAGAATGATACTATTTTTCATTATTGGAAAGATAGGGAAATGAATTAGGAATGGGGAATGTGAAATGTGGAATTTTAAAACAAAACGGAACACGAAAAATATTTCCCGCAGAACTCGCTGATGAGCGCAGAATATATTCTATAATTAATTGATGATCTCTGCTTCTCATTGTTTTATTTTACCACTAAGGTCCTTAGAACACTTAGTGTCACTGAGTGTACTTGTGACCTTTGTAGTAATTTTTAATCAAAATAAAGCACGAAAAAAGGCCTTGTTTGCACAAGACCTTTTTAGGAGCAGATCGCTAAATTATTTATTTGAGATTGGACTTTTGTTATTTCTAAACAATATCAGATTCATCAATTAGACCATAGTACTTATCCAATGGGAGTTTGGTAGAGTTAATCCCTTCTTCCAAAATCAAATATGGAACATAGTTTAAATTTTGGTAACCGAAAAACACTCTATTTCCAACTATTGTATTAGAAGCACAACGGTTGAATTCATCATTAACATCTCCTGCTTCTTTCACTCCATGTTCCATCGTCACAAACTTTATAAAAGATGTACATTCGTCAAGCGTATACAAATGCTTTGGGTTATAGCCGATCATGATGTTTGAGGATACAATGACAAACCTTGAATTCCAGAGCAAAATGCCTTGGCTTTTATGCTTCCGGTCAGGAAACTCAGGATCAATTATAGTTCCCGGGTTTTTAATTGTATTCCCGGTTATTGTCCCCGTCATTGAACCAATGAGTTTAATTCCACCTCTGGTATCATTTTCCAATTCCTTATTTGCAGGCATTTCACTTATATAAACATACGCAGGATTTATTATGACGTTGGATACAATTGTAAATTCAGAACAATCATTTAATTGGATGCCACTTCTAGTTGTACTGCCGGAAGGAATATGAATATTACAAGTATTAAATAAGGGAGTTCCAGTAATAAGGTTTGAACTAATTGTTATACTTTTCCATTTTCTGGCAGTTATGCCATAAGCTTCATTTCTATCGGCAGGATTCAGTCTTGCTCTTCCACTTCCAATGATTTGATTTCCATGTAATGTTAAACCGGCTGAATAAGAATGATACGTTTCTCTAAGGATGGGTAACTCACTTTCATGTTCATTGTATCCAAAATCTTCATCGTCTGTTTCTTCCAGAAACATATAAGGTAAATCAATTTCTTGTGTTGGAATACCTGACAAATACAAATCACTTTCTTCTGATGGAATTTGAAAATTAATATTCTCATCTTCAATAAAACTTGCATCATTATCACATGTTATGGCAGCCTCAGGTTTGAAAATACCCCATTCACGAATTTGATTATTAATCACATGACAACTTAACTGGCCATATGGAAAAGACAAATGACCTCCGCCTTCATACGTAAGTTTGATACCTGCCTTACCTGCTTTATAGATGCGATTATTACTGATTCTGATATTGAGTACACCACTTGCTTCTAAGGTCACCGGTAAATCTTCACTGGCTTTCAAGCCTCTAACACCAATGCAGTTATCACCGGTATATTCAAAATAATTATTTTGAATAACAACTTGGCTTTGACCGGCACCACTGATAGTCTCTGAATAAAACCCCATTCCTGTGGTTGACTTTTTATCGTTTCTAACAAACTCACCAATAGAACCAGATGGTTCAAGTTCTTCTAACGGATGATATTCATAAGCCCCGTTTTCTTCCGTGTTTGGATTAAAACCTACAAAATTGTTTTCAAGAAGAATCTGTTTTGATTTAGATATATCAATTGCACCTCCATTCATATTGTAAAACCTACAATTTCTGATCACTAACTCATCTGCAACAAATTTAAGTTCATGAGCATCTTCAAAAGTTAGGTTCTCCAGAATACAAAAACGAAGATGTTCACCGGTAGGATGAGTAAATATTGGTTTTATGAGTGCCACTTGTTGAGAAGTTACATTTGGACTTTGAGCAGTCAATATTGGCAGGTAAACTGATTTAAAAACCGTACCACTACCCGAGCCAACCACATAAACTTGATTTCTTAAGACTACATTATCAAATAAGTATTCTCCTTCCGGAAAATAAAATCCCCACATTTGAAGATGAGATACTGTGTTTGGATCGCCTGGTAATTGGCTGTCATTCTCTGTTCCATCTTTTATGTTAACTTGTGGATTCGTATTACCAAGTCCTGGATCGCCCCCTAAAAGATCCACCCATTCTTCAAGTACTCTAACGTATCTTGCTTGAAAAAGAAGTCCTAAATCATTTGTCAAGCTTGCTCCAGTATCTGGCTTGACAGAAATAAGAACTGCTTCCCAAGGAGTATCAGAATTTGCATATTTCACATGAGTAATAGTTGTTACGTCTATTGTGTTCATAATTTTTGTATTTTTATTTATTCAAAAGCAAATAGATGAAAGTTTTTTTTTTTAGTGCAAGTTTTGTTTATAACTTTTTTTCAGGCATTTAGCCAATCTTATCCACAAAAACTTTGGGATAAGCGATATGGGGGTTTTGGTGGTGACCAAACTTTTGCAGCACCTATAAAAATAGCTAAAGATGGCAATCTGCTTTTTTTAGGTGAGTGTCCAATTGGTCTAAGTGGAGACTTAAGTACAGTGTCTAAAGGTTCAGGAGATTTTTGGTTATTTAAAATTGACACTTCGGGGGTTTTAATTTGGGAGAAAGGAATTGGAAGCACTAACTGGGATTTTGCCAGAGATTTTGTTGAATTGGATGATGGGGGATTCCTCATTGTTGGGTACACTTCAGGAGGTATTGGTGGTGATAAAACAGAACCATCAAGAGGTGATGTAGATTTTTGGATAGTTAGGTTAGATTCATTAAGAAATATCTTATGGGATAAAACCTACGGTGGTAATACCGAAGATGTGGTAAGGTCTGTTTCTATTACAAATGATGGAGGTTTTTTAATAGCAGGCAAAACAAGGTCTAAACAAGGATTTGATGTATCCGAACCCGGCTTTAATCCTGGATTGATTACACTCCGCGACTTTTGGGTCTTGAAATTAGATAGTTTAGGAAATAAACTATGGGATAAGAGATATGGTACTGATGGAGATGAAGAGTGTTATACTATCACAAATACATTGGATGGTAATTATTTGTTAATTGGATGGACTTCTAGTTATACAGGTGGGCATGTCTCTCAGCCTTCTAGGGGTGGGCAAGATTATTGGGTTTTAAAGATTGATACTATTGGTAATAAGATTTGGGATGCCCGTTTTGGTTCCTCAGATAATGATATGCAAAATTATACATCCCAAGCCACACCAGATGGAGGGTTTATCACATGTGGTTTATCAAGTGGTCCTGCTGATTACGATAAGTCTGAAAATCTACGGGGAATGCGTGATTACTGGGTAGTAAAATGTGATAGCCTCGGTATTAAACAGTGGGATAAAACATTAGGTGGTGCGCATGATGAAGTATTTTCGGGTATTGCAATTATTCCAAGTGGTGGATTTTTAGTATATGGTTCATCAAAAAGTCAAAACACTGGAGATAAAACTCAGAATAACTGGCCAGGTTCCAGCAACAATATGTGGGCTGTAAAACTTAGTGAAAATGGTACTATTGTATGGGATGTGCGCTGGGGTGGTAATGTTGGAGAGTATGCAGCCAGTGCAGTTGTAAATAATGGAGTTTACTATTTATATGGGGGAACTTTTTCAAACATTAGTGGTGATAAATCACAGAATAATTGGAGTGCAACTCCTGTTTCAAATCCTGCATCTGACCTGTGGATTGTAGCCTTTACAGAACCACCTCTTGGTTATGAAAATCTTGGCGATAGCAAGGGAGGTATTGATGTATTCCCTAACCCATTCAGAGAAATGCTTGAAGTTGGAGCAGAATTTAAAGAACCCGGAAAAGTCTTAGTAGAATTATTTGACATCACAGGCAGAAAAGTTTTTGGAAATTATTACTCTATCTCTACAGCTTTTTTTAATAAAGAAATTGAACTTGGGTTTTTGAAAGCCGGAGTTTATTCTCTTGCTGTAACTACATCTCTTGAAAAAAGGACCAGGTTGGTAGTGAAAAAATAATTACGAATTACGAATTACCGTAATTCATAATTGAGACACAAAAATGAATTAGGAATGGGGAATGTGAAATGTGGAATTTTAAAACAAAACGGAGCACGAAAAATATTTCCCGCAGAACTCGCTGATGAGCGCAGAATATATTCTATAATTAATTGATGATCTCTGCTTCTCATTGTTTTATTTTACCACTAAGGTCACTTAGAACACTTAGTGTCACTGAGTGTACTTGTGAACTTCGTGGTAATTTTTAATCAAAAAAAATCAAAAAAAAGCCTCACGAATGCGAGGCTCTTTTGAAATATGTTTGGTAATTTATTTTGTTACCAATTGCATGTTATCCAAAACTTCCATCACTTCTTTAACAGCAGCGGCAGAATTAACAAGTAACTCTCTTTCGTCTTCGTTCAGTTGAAGTTCGATGATTTCTTCGATACCGTTTTTTCCAAGTTTAACAGGTACTCCAAGGTAGATATCTTTTAAACCATATTCACCTTGCAACCAAGCGCAAACCGGGAAAATTCTTTTCTGGTCGCGCACGATTGCTTCTGCCATCTGAGCTGCAGCTGCACCGGGAGCATACCATGCTGATGTTCCCATTAGATTCACCAATTCTCCTCCGCCTTTCTTAGTTCGATCAACTATCGCTTCGAGCTTATCAGCATCGATCAATTCTGTTACCGGGATACCTGCAACAGTAGTATATCTTGGAAGTGGAACCATGGTATCGCCATGACCACCCATCAACACAGCCTGAATATCTTTTGGTGATACATCCAATGCTTCTGCAAGAAATGCACGGTATCTAGCAGTATCAAGGATTCCTGCCATTCCGAATACACGCTTAGAATCTATGCGTGCTGTAAGGTAAGCACAATAGGTCATCACATCCAGGGGATTTGAAACCACAATGATCTTACAATCCGGAGAATGTTTGATTATATTTTCGGTTACCGATTTAACGATACCGGCGTTGGTAGCGATCAGGTCATCACGACTCATACCCGGCTTACGAGGAAGTCCTGAAGTGATGATCACAACTTCAGAACCTGCTGTTGCAGCATAATCATTGGTAACACCTTTTACTCTTGAATCATACAGATTTATTGGTGCAGTCTGCCAGATATCAAGCGATTTTCCTTCAGCAATTCCTTCCTTGATATCAAGCAAGATCACTTCATTCGCTAGTTCTTTATGAGCTATAACATTTGCGCAGGTAGCTCCTACATTCCCTGCTCCAACTACTGTAATTTTCATATCTGAGTTTTATTTTATGTTAGTGTTTGGTTATAAATTAAGCATCAATTCTTGCATACTTTGCATTTCTCTCAATAAATTCGCGGCGAGGTGGTACTTCATCCCCCATAAGAATTGAGAAAATTCGATCTGCTTCAGCAGCTGAGTCTATAGTAATGCGACGCAATGTTCTGAATTCAGGATTCATGGTAGTAGACCATAACTGCTCTGCATTCATTTCTCCAAGACCCTTGTAACGCTGGATTCCAACATTGCTTTCTTTACCATCTCCGGCCAACGTTTTAACAGCCTCTAACCTTTCTAATTCATTCCAGCAATATCTTTCTTCCTTACCTTTTTTCACGAGGTACAAAGGAGGAGTTGCAATATAGATATATCCATTCTCTATCAGTTCTTTCATGTATCTGAAGAAGAATGTAAGGATAAGCGTTGTAATATGACTTCCATCGATATCCGCATCGGTCATGATCACGATCTTGTGGTATCTTAATTTTTCAATGTTCAGTGCTTTCGTATCTTCTTCGGTTCCGATATGAACTCCCAATGCAGTAAACATATTCTTGATCTCCTCGTTATCGAAGATCTTATGCGCCATTGCTTTTTCCACGTTCAGGATCTTACCTCTCAACGGAAGGATAGCCTGAAACCTACGGTCACGGCCTTGCTTAGCTGTTCCACCGGCCGAATCTCCCTCGACCAGATAGATCTCGCATTTTGCAGGATCACGTTCTGAGCAATCCGATAGTTTACCCGGAAGGCCTGAACCGGTAAGCACACTCTTACGTTGTACAAGCTCTCTGGCCTTACGTGCAGCATGACGCGCAGTAGCAGCAAGTATCACCTTGTTTACGATGGTACGCGCATCTTTTGGATTCTCTTCCAGATAATTATTAAGCATTTCTGAAACAGCCATATCTACAGCACCCATCACTTCGTTGTTACCCAACTTGGTCTTGGTCTGTCCTTCAAACTGTGGCTCCTGAACCTTTACAGAAATAACAGCTGTCAGTCCTTCACGAAAATCATCACCACTGATCTCGAATTTCAGTTTTGAAAGCATTCCCGACTTATCCGCATAACTCTTAAGTGTCCGTGTCAAAGCTCTTCTGAAACCTGCGAGGTGTGTACCACCTTCATGGGTATTGATATTGTTTACATAGGAATGCACATTCTCGTTGAAAGAAGTATTGTAATGCATAGCTACTTCTACAGGAATATTTTGTTTTTCGCATTCCAGATAGATAGGCTGCTCGATCAGTTTTTCTCTGGCAGCATCAAGGAATTCCACAAACTCTCTTAGGCCACCTTCACTATAAAAATGATCTGATAAAAATTCACCGGCATCATCTTTTTCTCTTCTGTCTGTAATATTCAGATGTATTCCCTTATTCAGGAAAGCAAGTTCTCTCAATCTTGAAGAAAGCGTATCGTAATGATATTCTGCTGTGATAAAGATGGAATTATCCGGAAGGAAAGTCACATCTGTACCTGTACGGTCCGTTGGACCCACTTCTTTCACAGGATATAAAGGCTTACCGCAGCTATATTCCTGAACATACATTTTCCCTGCACGATGCACTTCAACTTTCAAAGCTGTTGAAAGTGCATTCACACAAGAGACACCCACACCATGGAGACCTCCTGAAACTTTGTATGAATCCTTATCGAATTTACCACCGGCGTGAAGCACGGTCATAACAACTTCCAAAGCAGAACGCTGCTCCTTGGTATGCATATCTACCGGGATACCTCTACCATCATCCTTAACAGTAATGGAATTGTCTTCATTGATGAAAACTTCAATATTCTTACAATGACCTGCAAGTGCTTCATCGATAGAGTTATCTACTACTTCATATACCAAATGGTGGAGACCTTTGAAGCCTATGTCACCAATGTACATCGCAGGACGTTTACGTACTGCTTCTAATCCTTCCAGTACCTGAATACTATCAGCAGAATAATCTGTGTTCTTGATCGGCTCGTTCACTGTATCTTCGCTCATGCAAAATGGGGTTGTAATCCGTATTTAATTAATGAGAGCAAAGATACTAAAATACCCCTTACGAGAAGCCCCTTTAATGGCTTACTTTTCAACAATTTTCGGGATGTGGAAGGAGAATTATTTTAATCCCTATCCTTTGTTTTTCAGATAATTATGCAGGTTTGCAAAAGCCCGGGGAAGATCTGCAGAAAAATGCATGTTAATCGCATTGACCGGATGGATAAAATTGAGCTCAGTTGCATGCAATGCCTGACCGGGAATTAATTGCGCTATAGCCTCTGAATCATCGTTAAAACCCGGTTTATTGCAAGGGTATCTTCTGTCTCCGGCCAAAGGATGTCCCATAGCCTGCATATGTACCCGGATCTGATGGGTTCTTCCTGTTTCCAGCTTTACTTGGATCAATGAATAAGGACCCCATGTTTCAAGAAATTGATAATGTGTAATGGCCTGTTTTCCGAAACGCTGATCAGTACTTACTTCTATCGAATCGGGTCGGAGAGGATTCCGTCCGATAAAGGATTCTATCCTGCCTTCCTTAGTTTTGATATGTCCGTGGATCAAAGCTGTATAGATCCTGCCGGCTTTGCGCTGAGCAAAGGATTCAGCAAGGGTTTCAGCTTTGCTGCCTTGTTTGGCTACAACGATCAAACCGCTGGTGAACTTATCAAGCCTGTGTACAAGAAAGGGTTGTGACTCTCCTTTCCAATGATGAATCAAAGCATTGACTAGTGTGTTTCCATGATCTCCCAGACCTGCATGAACTGCCATCCCGGCAGCCTTGTTGATCACGATCAGGAATTCATCTTCAAAAATAATATCCAAGGGAATATCGGCGGGCTGATCCCGCTTTCCATATTCAGCATACTGCTTCAAGAGTTCCAACCTGTCCCCTGCCCTGACCTTTTGAGCCGGCTTGGAACTGATGCCATTCACAAGCAAAAGATTGCTTCTGCAAAGATTACCAATAGCAGAGCGACTGTAACCATGTCTTGTTGAAACAAACAGATCCAGCCGCATCATTTTTTGTCCGGCCGGAACAATTTCTAAAAGATAAGGATATAGCTGCAAATCAAATTATCACTTAAAACGAATATGTGACGCCTCCCAGGATATTAAGTCGCTGGTCAGGATAGTTGATCCATCTTTCGTAATTCGATGCACCCAGGTTGTTAAAATTGAGAAACAGAGATAGTATTTTACTGTATCTGTATTCCAATCCAAGATTCACATCAACATATCCATCCAATTTTCTTTCTTTTCCTCCATCTGCAAAATCCAGCGCATATATTCCGGATGCATGAAAGATCCCAAGGCTGATATTGATCTTGTCCTCTATGCTATAAATTCCTGCAAGACGTAACTCCAGCATGGGTTTGTGATAGGCGCGGGCATAAAGACTTGGTGAATAATTATGATAATCCAGATCCGTCTGGATGCGAATCTTCTTTTTTATTCTAAAGGTTAATTCACCATGAATATTTAATTCATTGATATCATCATAAACGATACTGAATTTATTCAAGGGTGTTCTGCTGGTATCACTCACATACAAATATTCATTGTTGGAATTCTTGTATTCAATATGTGTGGAATACGAGATAGCATTGCTGAATGCACCTCTGAATCCGGCTTTAAAACTCAATTTATTATCGGTATTCAAAGCAACACTGTAAGGACTATAATATCTGTTTTCTTCCAATAATTTTCTGAATCTGTTAGGTCTTACATCTCCATCAAGTTTACCAAAGACAACAATAAAATCTTCAACCAATTTATAATCGATATCAACAAATGGATAGAAATGAAATACGGTTGATCCGTTTCCTCCTTCAGAAACAACTTTCACTCCACCCTTCAGATTAATGTCCTTTTCGTTATAGGCAAGATAAGGCAGGATACGCACCAGGGATGACTTTCCTTCGAATTGAGTCCCTTTCATCGTTGCCAGATCCACATCGAGATCCATTCCCAATCTCAGGTCATTCAACAATTTATTTGCATCCGCCTTAAAACGAAATGCTCCTTCTTGTCTCAAATAACTATCCTGCAATCCGTAGGCATTGACACCAAATTTATACCTGATCGCATCTTTATCTTTATTCTTACTGACCCAATTAAAATTACCATCCAGTGTATTAATGATCTGTTCGGTGATCTTTTTTGAGATCAGGGTATCTGCTGTTTTGAAACCGTAATAATGAAATGCATCACGATTATAATTTACATCCGCATCGATACTGGAAGTATCAAAGAAACGCGTACCGAACAATTTAATTCTGTTGTCGCTGTATCCCGGAAAACCTACATCTGATATGGTTCCGGTTGATGATTTGTGATAGATATGTGTTCCGGCACTATAATTTTTGGAACGCAAACTGTTGATATAAACTTCTCCATACGGAGTGGTATAATTTCCGAATCCGGCTTTGATATAAGATCTGTATAACTTAACAATATTATCATCCTTGATCTTGACAGCTTTGATGATAGCAGCTTCATACTGCGTGCTGGCCTTTTCACTTTTGATCCCATAATTCATTTCAGGAACTGTATAGACTGAAGTATCTCTGCCCGGAGAATCACTGATCTTAAAAGCATCAGATAGTACAGGCTGGTATGGTTTCACAACATCTATTTGTTCTCCTTCAACTGTTCCCTGTGCATTTAGTGATGCAGGAATCAGGATAGCGCAAAATAGGATAGCACTGATCTGTATTTTTTTCATTTCAAACATTTTCTCTGAGAAATATGAATTTGAATTTTGTGTTTGCTTTTTCATGTTATTCAGTGCTCTCATTTTCTTCTTTTCCTTCTCTGTTTGTGCCACTGTTTGCCGGTGGTGAAATCTGATCCAGTTTTTGCTGAGCTATTGTTTTCAGATCTTCACCACTATAATTTTCGATGATACTCTTGTAAGTATGTATTGCCTGGAAAGTATCTGCCAGAGCCACATAATTATCACCCATCAATATAAATCCTTTAGCAATCCAGTAATCATATGCCGGAACCTGATTGATCAATTCAAACAAGCTAGCCTGTGATTCCTTATGCAAGGTTTGCTTATGCTGAACATAGGCAATATTGTATTTTGCTTCTGCTCCCATTTCAGAATTTGCGATCTTTGCTACGGAGCGGAATTCACGAAGTGCAGCTATCAGATCATTTGTTTCGAGCAATGATTTTGCTCCTAGTAAGCGGGCTTCCTGCAATATTTCATTAGGAACTTTCTCCATGTTAATGAGCTTGTCAACAGCATTCATCACATTCGTATATTCTCCCAATTTGTAAGTACAACGAACGATACCCAATCTGGCATCAACCAGATTGTTTCTCACCTCTGCAACTGTTTCCAACTCTGTATAATTCTTCAGTGCATTGGAATAATCTTTTCTGGAATATGTGATCCCCGCTAATTTCAACAAAGATTTTTCAGTGAAATTATTTCTTGGTTTATTCACTACAAACTGATAACCTGTTATAGCCTGATCAAATCTTTTCTCGCGGTAATCGCATTCAGCTTTATAGAATGTTGCATTGATCGAGAAGAAACCGTTTGGATACTTACTGAGATAATCAGAAAAGCTGGTCATGGATCCGGCACAATCCCCTTTCATGTATTTATTTTCGGCTGCATGATAGGTCAATGAATCCGATGCAGCTACACTGATAGAAGCGCTGGGTATTCCTTTCACATAATCCAGATAACCCTGAGCATCTCCGTTATTTACATAGATAACTTTCATTCCCGAAAGTGCTTCTGCTGCTTCCGAAGAATTTGGGAATTGGCTGATCACGGATTTATAAGTCTCTATTGCTTTGCTATCTTCCTTTTTATTGTACTGCACAAGTCCTTTTCCAACCAATGCTTTGCGGTAGTATGAACCACTGGGATATTCATTGATGATCTTATCGTAAGCCTGTAAGGACTTATCAAATTCTCCGATCAGTGAATATGTTCTTGCAGTTTCATAGATCGCATCATCCAGATAAGATGATTTTGGATAATTACTGATCAAGTTTTGCATCACTTTTATCTTCTCCTCAGACCGGCCTTGTACACCCAGAATAATTCCTTTTTGGTATAAAGCATAATCGGCAGCTTTTGATTTAGAATCAATAGAGTTATTGTAATAATCAACCGCATTATCATATTCCCGCATCATAAAAAATGCATCCCCAACTCGCATGTTTGCATCATCAAATCTAGCTTTATCCGTCTGTTCTTTTTTAGCAACATACTTTCTGAAAGCAGTCATGGCAGAAGCATAATCCTCCTTCTTAAAATAGCAATACCCGATATTATATTGAACAAGATTAAAAAATGGAGTTGTAATGGCTGCCGGAGCAAATACGAATTCCTGATAATTCTTTAAAGCGGCATCAAATGAATTTTGACGGTATAGAGACTCCCCTTTCCAATAGCGGGCAAGTGCTGCAAGCTTTTCATCAGATGGATTTGCAATTGCTTTATCAAAATTGGAAATTGCATTTTTCAGATCACCATCATTGAACAACTCGAGTGCTCTGTAATAAGCACATTTCTGTAATGCTGTTCTTACTCTAGGTGTTTTGGTTTTAATACTTTCTATGGCTGAAAGGGCATCTTTATAATTTTTTGTAGTTAGAAATACCTGAGCAAGTAATTCATTGATCTCATCCATCCTTCCGGAGTTTGGAAAAGACTTCATGTATTCCTGTAATGTAGAAATGGCCACAGGCTGGAAGTTCAACTCTACACTCAACTTTGCATAATTAAATAATGCATCTTCCTGGATCGCTTTATTATGTTCCAACTTGGATGCAAACTGAAATGCATTTCTTGCACTTTGTTTATTACTCATTTTAATGAAACAATCGGCCAGATGATAGTATGCATTTTGCGCAAGCTCATCCGTTCCATCAACTGATTTTTCAAAATTGACGATGGCTTTCGCCCAGTTACTTGTGCGGTAATATGCATAAGCTAGTTGATAATAATCTTCGCGGGTTGGTGAGGAATTATTATCCTGATAATCCTGAAGAAAAGGAATGGACTCGGCATACCTGGCTGTTTTGTAATAGGATTCGCCGATCAGACGCGTAATCTCAATTCTGTCTTTAGGTCCTGCTTGAGGTAGCAGATTCGTGCCATATGAAATAACATCATCATATCGACCTTGAAAATAATAGATCTGAACAATATATTGAGGAACAACCGGACCAAAAGCCGGGTCGTCTTTCAGGCTCATAAAGCCTTTCAAAGCCGTTTCATAATTCTTGTTGATATAGGCTATATGGGAATAATAATACAAAGCAGGAATAGCATATTTCGAGTTACCATTTTTTACTTCCAAAAACTTTTCAGAAGCTTTTTCGAATTCGTTTCTATTATAATATGCGTAACCCAATTTGAATTTATGTTCAACAACCTCCTGTTCGGTAAGGTACCAGGCATCCACTTTCTCAAACCAATCAACTGCATTTTTCCAACTTTTCTTTTTGTAATACAATTTACCCAGTTGGAATGCAGCTTCTTTTGCTCTGGAACTTTCAGGATATTTATTAACAAATTCCAACAATAAAAACTCGGCATCTGCATGGAAAAGTTCGAAGGCACATACAGCTCTGAGGTAGAGTGCATCTATCTTCGCTTCATGCGACTTATCCTTATCTTTTACGATAAAGGACTCGAATGCTTCTCTGGCTGCAGCATACTTTTCTTTTCTGAATAGATCCATTGCTTCTTGAAATTCAGCGGATGGGTCTGTATAAATATGAGTTTGCTGTGCATTGACCTCGACAATGCTTAGCAGGATCAATAAGAATACTGATGTAGCTTTAGCAAATTTGTGATATATCATTTCTTTTGTCGGCTTAGACTTCGTGTAATTATCAAATAGAGCGTAAAGATAGGCAAGCTAATGCCCTGAAAGGTTTATTTTTATCCACACAGACTTGTTGATAAACATGCATATTCATTTCAAACAAATTGTCAACAGGCTTGTTAGAGAATTGCAATACGAAGAATTCATCTAAAAATTGTATTTGCTGACATTCACACATAATCCTACCTTTGCCAATAAGCATATTTACATGTATATTCTGAAAATCAAAGGAACTGCAAAGATCCCTGACTATGTGCAATTGAGAGATGATGAATTTACATTATTGGCTTATTTCCGGGTAGATAGGCCTGAGAAAGCACTTACAAAGCTGGGCTATGCAGAAAAGGAAGCGGAGATAATTGCTTTGATCCTGGAGATGCCCTTTGGGAAAATTAAAAAACTGGAAATCTGATAAATTGATTTGTTATGGCACTAGATACGATCATTGAACTTACAGATGTTAATATTTATCAGAAGAAGAATCTGGTACTTTCGGGAATCAATGTAAATATTGATTCCGGTGAGTTTGTTTATCTGATCGGTAAGACCGGTAGTGGTAAGAGCTCGCTTCTGAAGACCCTTTATGGTGATCTGCTATTGGATCAGGGTGAAGGAAAAATAGCTGAATTTGATCTCAAAAAGCTAAAATCAAAAGACATTCCTTTTTTAAGAAGAAAACTTGGAATTGTGTTTCAGGATTTCCAGCTGCTTACGGACCGGTCTATCATGAACAACCTGATCTTTGTACTCAAGGCTACAGGTTGGAAAGACAAAGTTTTGATTCAGGCGCGTATCAAAGATGTGCTTGAAAAAGTTGGTTTGGTGACCAAAGGATTTAAGATGCCGCATGAGTTGTCGGGTGGTGAACAGCAGCGTGTTGCCATTGCCCGTGCATTATTAAATGACCCTTTAGTTATCCTTGCTGATGAACCTACCGGCAACCTTGATCCGGAAACTTCAAATGAGATCATGAATCTGCTGTTTGATATCAGCAGGAGTGGCAGAGCTGTATTGATGGCTACGCATAACTATGGCTTGATTGAAAAATTTCCTTCCCGCATTTTAAAATGTGAGAATGGAAAAATTATCGATTCACAAATACTTGCTCAATAAACCGATCCACATTGGATTTGTTTGAGTAATATTTTTTCAAAAGCTGTTCTCTTTCTTTTGCCATCTCTTCCGTAAATGGAACATGGAATAGATCTTTTATCTTTCCTACCATTCCCTTGGCATCTGCTTCAATATGACATAAAGATTCAAGTTCAGTATGGGCAACCATTTCCGGGTTAACCAAACAATGTCTTCCTGAAAATAAGGCTGTCACTAATTTTAGCTTGATCCCTGTAGGCTGGAAAGTCGGAAGTATATTTATATGCGCTTCTTTGATCAGCTCCTGTACAGTTTTCATATCCATATCCGCATGCAGCGTGATATTTCGTTTCTTCGCTATCAGTGCTTTCAATTCCTTGCTGGGTTTATTCCCGGCAACAACAAAAGATATGTTTTTCAATTCGGAAAATACATTATTGACGAGGTATAATGCCGCTTCATTATTTTCACCGACAGAAAGATTTCCATGATACAAAACGAATTTACCTTTACCCGGTCGTATGGTCAATTTTTCATGCGGATGGAAGGGTGGTAAGTGAACTACATGTTCAAACTTGCTTTTAAAATGACTCACGTCAGCCGGAGATATAGCTGCAATCATTGAAGCTTTTGCAAGGCACTTTTCATAATTTTCAAGTTTGGTTGCCTCGTTATAAAAATAATAGCGTTTGAAAATATTCCCTTCCACTTTTGCCAGACCATTATAATAATCATGTTCCACATTATGTGTTCTGACAATCATAAATCTACCTTTCAGCTCAGGTGCATTCAAATAAAAACTTGAATGCAAGCCTTCCATCAATATTGGGTGATGATCCAACGAAAGTCGCTTCAGCAAAAGATCCGATGAGCGTGTAATTATAATATAGGGCAGGCTGTTGAACAACATCGAGCGGCTTACACTCCGTGGATAATAATTGACACTTTCGCAAATTTTATTCAACTGCCTGTTGCGTTCTCTGCCATATTCAAAGCAATGCAGATGTACTTTGATCCCGGCTCTGAATAGCGATTTGATCTTATAATATACATCGATCACACCGCCATAGGATGGAGGATATGGAATGTCAAATGATATAACGTGGATATGTCTGCTTGCCATAAATGTAGAACGCAGCTAATTTATGAATTTTGCTCTTTGGAAAGACCAACTATTTCCAGCAGAGTGTTTCTTTCATTCTCCCAGCACAAGGCTTCTGCCGCTTTCCGGCAATTCGCTTTGTAGACAGAATTAATCTTGTCATCCAGTAAATGTTCGATCATTTTCGCCAAAGTTTTTGGTTCATGAGTAGCAGTGATCTCTCCTACTCTATGAGTAAGAACTATATTGCTTACTTCCGGTAGATCACTTGCCAGCACAGGGATACCTGCCTGGATATAATCAAATAATTTATTGGGTAAGCTATAGTAATAATTCAGATTTGTATTCTTATCCAGACTTAATCCCAGATCACAAACTGCTGTACAAGCCATGAGTTTGTTGTATGGCTGTCTGTCGAAGAACATCACTTTGCCTTTGAATTCAGCTGCTTCCGCACGTTTCTTTAAGATGGGTATAACATCTCCGGAACCTGCTATCAGCAACATTGCATTATCGACATGCAGGATAGCCTCCATAGCCTCCTCCGTTCCTCGATCTATATTAATTCCTGCACCCTGAATGATCACTATTCGTTTATCATCCGGCAAGCCCAGATCAGATCTTGAGATCTTCGAAGCTGTATATCTGAAGGGAACATTCCTTACAACTTTCACTTGCAATCCATAGGCTTTCTCATACAATCCGGCAATCGAATCATTCACGGTATACATATCTGTAAGCTTAGGAACGATAGCACTTTCAATGCGTTTCCATATCCACTGTACCCGAGGTCTGTTGATCAATTCAGGAACTTCAGTGAAGTATTCATGACTATCATAAAACAGTGTTGATGATCTTAACTTTGAAACCAGGTAATTTGGCAACAGCGTATCCAGATCATTTGCCAGCAATGCATCTGATCTTTTAAAGAGCAGATAAAAGAACAGGCGGAAATTTAATTCGGCATAAAATAAAAAGCCGGAATCAAACAACAGGTTTATGCGATGTGTTGCATAATCTCTCAATGGCATTTCGGGGCTATGCTTCCGCAACCGGCCAACTACAGTTACTGAAACACCGGCTTCATGCAATGTTTGTGCACATCGATGAACTCGCTGATCACTGTGAAGATCATTACTTACTGAAAGGATAATTTTTTTCAAGCTCGGGAATAATGTGCTAAGTTAATTATTTACCCGGCCTCTGATCACATAGCGTAATACAGGATGATACCTGCAGTAAAAACGAGAATAGTGATCCCGGCTTGCATCCAGATGGGTAATTCACCTGTGCTTAAAAATTCTGTAGACTCGCTTGTTCTGACTTGTTTTGATTCCATAACTATTGTTTGATAAGGGTTTCACAAAATTACCGGATGAAGACCCTCGTTTGCAGGACATAATTTCCAAGTTGTAAACATAATTTTCAACAATTCCCCCAATCATCATTAATTTGAATTATGCTTACTTTAGCCCATCGATTTCGTTTGAACTATGAAAAAGAAACAATTTATCGAAATCCTAACTGATATAAGATTCTGGTTGGTTTTCTTTTTTATAATAAGGATGGTTGGGATAACTAATGCTCCACTTGAGATTTCTCACAACTGGCGGCAATCCCTTACCAATATGGTTGCCCGAAATTTTTTGGAAACTGATGCTAATATCTTCTATCCCAGGATTGATATGGCCGGTGAAAAGACAGGAATTATTGGCTCTGAATTCCCATTTTATAATTACCTAATTTATGTGGTTTCATTAATATTTGATTATTCGCATTGGTATGGTCGGTTAATCAATTTGATAATATCTAGTATTGGACTTTTCTATTTCTATAAATTAGTCGAAAAGCTTCTCGATAAAAGAACAGCTTTCAATTCCACCATAATACTTACAACATCTATTTGGTTTGCCTTCTCCCGCAAAATAATGCCGGACACATTCAGTATATCCTTGATGATGATTGGATTGTATTACGCATTTTCCTTTTTAAAATATGGCAATAAAATAAACTTTTCACTTTTCTTTATTTTTTGTACCCTGGGAATGCTCTGTAAAATCCCTGCCTTAGGTCTTTTTAGTGTGCTTGCAGTGGTAGTACTGATCAAGGAAATTCCTATCCAAAGGAAGATTTCAATATTTACTGGAGGTATTATTAGTTTTACTCTAGTTTGTTTATGGTATTTTTATTGGGTTCCCTACTTGTTAAAAACCTACAATTATCAATTATATTTCCCAAAAGGATTTAAAGAAGGTATTACTGAAATCTTACCCTTAATTCCTGAACTCCTTGAAAAATTCTACTTTGCTTCTTTTCATTCCTATTTAGCTTTTGCATGTTTTGTAGCTGGAGTATTTCTACTCATTAAAAGCAAACAAAGAATTCTTAAGTTAAGCGTTACAATTATTAGCATTGTATTTATTTTATTCATAATAAAAACCGGATCTGTTTTTCCGCTTCATAGCTATTATATTATACCATATACCCCCATTATGGCTTTGTTGGCCGGGTATTTTGTTATGCATATTCCCATCAATTTTCAATTCATTATTCTTGGATTGATATCAATTGAATCTATTGCAAATCAGCAGCATCATTTTTTCATACCTGAAAATAAAAAATACAAACTTGAACTTGAAGAAATAACAAAAAAGTATATTCCAAATAACGACCTGATCATAATTAATGGGGGCCAATCTCCTCAAAATATGTATTTTGCTCACAGAAGAGGATGGACAATTGATAATGATGGATTGACGAATGTTGACACATTAAATTCATTAATTAATCTGGGTGCCAGATACATGATTATTGATCTAACAGATTTTGATCAAGAATTCAAGCATTTCGAATCTCTATATTCTGATAGTCATTACAATATCTACGAATTAAAAAATACTTCACACATCCACTCAAAAACAAATAGGGAAACTCTTTCAAATCAATAAGTATGAGATCATTAATACAGTATATTCGAATCAAATATGAACTTATAACTATCGATATTTAGCGGCAAGTTGATATTATGATAATTGAAAATCACTCCCTCAAAAAGTATAACACGTTTGGAATAGACGTAAGTGCACGCTATTTCTCTGTAGCTGAAAATGAAGATCAATTACTTGATCTGATATCGGAATACAGAAAAAGCAGATCTGAATTATTGATTCTTGGTGGTGGCAGTAATCTGTTGTTTACCAAGAATTTTGATGGCCTTGTGATCAAACTTCAGTTGCCCGGTATCACTGAACTTGAAGAAAACGCAGATACGGTTTTAGTAAAAGCAGGAGCCGGAGTTGTGTGGCATGAGTTGGTGATGAAGTGTGTAAGCGAAGGCTGGGGCGGTGTTGAGAATATGTCATTGATACCCGGAAGTACGGGCGCAGGCCCCATGCAAAATATCGGAGCTTATGGAACTGAAATAAAAGATG
Source organism: Bacteroidia bacterium (assembly GCA_037969175.1). Classification (GTDB taxonomy): domain Bacteria; phylum Bacteroidota; class Bacteroidia; order AKYH767-A; family JBBKVM01; genus JBBKWX01. The sequence continues at coordinate 29,249 of JBBKWX010000157.1, forward strand.
TCTTCGAATATTTGGAAGCTATACATATCGAAAGCGGTCTGGTAAAAAAATTCAATGCTAATGAATGTGAATTTGGATACAGAAGCAGCATATTCAAAAACAAAGTAAAAGGAGAATATATCATCACGGGTGTTGCATTGAGATTGAACAAAAACACTGTACTTAATACAAGCTACGGCGCTATAGAAAATGAACTCAATGCAATGGGTATCCGGAATCCCGGGATCAGGGATGTAAGTAATGCAGTGATAAATATTCGCCAGAGTAAATTACCGGATCCGACCGTGCTGGGGAATGCGGGTAGTTTTTTCAAGAACCCTGAAGTTGATCTGGAATTATTTGAAAAACTAAAGATCTCTTTTCCGGAAATCCCAGGGTATCCAACGGTTCCGGGTAAGATCAAACTTGCTGCAGGTTGGTTGATAGAGCAATGCGGCTGGAAAGGGAAAGTGGTAGGAAACACAGGGGCGCATAAGATGCAAGCTCTGGTACTGGTTAATTATGGTAAAGCTTCCGGATCAGAGATCCGGGATCTTGCTTTCAACATACTTGATTCTGTTCAAGAAAAGTTTGGTGTGAAGCTGGAACCTGAAGTAAATATTATTTGATCTCTTCAAGAATTTTCTTGAGTTCCGTCTCAGTCTGTTTATAGATCTCCGACAGATCAGAGATCATGATCGAGATATTTGTCATGTCTGCATTCTTGCCTTTGATCTCAACTTGTTTACATGTTTGTGCAAGAATTTTTGCACCCAAATTTAAACTTGTTCCTTTCAATTTATGGGCAAGAGCTCCGACATTTAAATGATCTCCTTTGCTTTCTGCTTCAGATATTTCTTCGATCAGTTTTGGAGCCTGTTCGAAAAACATATTCATCACGTTCTGCATAAAACCTGAATCGACTTTACTGTTAATATCTTCAAGACGTTTGATCGCATCCTGATCGATAAGTTCTTCTTTACTAAAAATAATTTTACGAGATCCTTTAGGGTTCACTGTTGAGGGTTTAGACCATTTTTCAATGGTACGTTGTAATGCTTCAAGGAATATAGGCTTGCTAATATAATCATCCATTCCGGCTTCAAGACATTTTTCTTTATCTCCTTCAAGCGCAAATGCGGTCATAGCTATGATTCTTGGTCGGCGGGAAGGAGGATAATTCCTTATGATCGTTTTGGTTGCCTCTATACCATCTATCTTAGGCATCTGCACATCCATGAAAATAAGATCATAGATCTTTGTTTTCATCAACTCCAAAGCTTCTGCTCCATCATTTGCAACATCCACTTTGTACCCAAGTTGTGAAAGAATGGTTGTGGCCAAGATCTGGTTGATAGGATTGTCTTCTGCAAGCATGATCTCAATAGGATATTTCCTGGCCAAATCTTCATCCAACTCAATTTGCTCTTCCTTACTTTCTGCCTGCTTATTTCTTTTATGCATTAAAGCAGAAGCAACGCTGTCAAAGAACCTTGATTCTGTAGCACTCTTAGAGATACGTCCTGTCAATATTCTGTTTGTAAAGCTGATATCTTTTAGGTTTGAAGTATCTGCATTGAACAGTACGATGGGAAGAAGCGACTCATCCTTAATTTCACGAATAGGCCCGGTAATAGCTTCCCATGCTGAATCATTGATCTCAGCATCCAACATCACCAGATCCAATTCAGAATTAGATCTGATATAATTTATAGCTTCTTTTCCGGATGTTGTGAAAGTTGCTTTGATCTCCCATTTATCAAAATACAATTTTAATTTACTCTTCTCTTCCCTGCTATCCGTAACGATCAATACATTCTTTTCTTTTAATAATTCAGCGTCGATAACAGGAACTGAAATAGTAGATACTTCTCCTTTTTTGGTAAGAATTGTAAATGAGAATGTACTTCCTTCTCCCAATCTGCTATCTACCCATATATCACCTTTCATCAAGTTTACAAGTCTTGAACATATTGCAAGCCCAAGACCTGTTCCACCATATTGTCTGGTTGTAGAGGTCTCTGCCTGTGAGAAAGGTTTAAATAACCTTTCCAGTTTATCCGGAGGAATACCGATCCCGGTATCTTTTATAGAAAATTTAAGTGTAATTCCATTTTCAGAATCTGCAACTTTACTTACATGGATATTGATGGAGCCACGTGAAGTGAATTTAACTGCATTGCTTACCAAATTAACAAGGATCTGTCTCAATCGGGTATGATCACCTATGATCTCAGATGGAATATCAGGTTCAATATTATAGATCAACTCCAGATCTTTTTCCTTGGCTTTATAATTCAGTATTTCAAATGCCTCATCAATAACTTGCTGAAGTGGAAAAGATTTTTGTTCCAGCTCCATCATATCCGATTCTATCTTACTATAATCCAGAATATCATTAATGATGGTAAGCAAGGCTTCACTGCTTAATAACACCGTATCTACATATTCGCGTTGTGTCTGTGTCAGCGTAGTCGTTTTAAGAAGTTCCGACATACCTATTACTCCGTTTAAAGGAGTTCGGATCTCATGACTCATAGTCGCCAGGAAATCACTTTTAGCAGCAGTTGCGGCTTCGGCTTTTTCTTTTGCTTTGATTATTTCATGTTCATATTGGATTCTGGCAGTGATATCCCTTGAGATACTTGATACACCGGTGATCAATCCCTTGTCGCTATATATAGCATAATAGGATGTCTCAAGATCCAATGGGCTTCCGGTATTGGGAGCATATTTTTCATCCAGTCGCGGACTTTCTCCACGCATGGTTTTGCTGAAAATCTCCAACCAATTCTGAAGCGATTCCCCGCTCAACATATCTCTGTAATTGTCGCCCACATTGATATGTCGACCATGTTGTTCGAAGAAACGTTTCTTGAACTTTGTATTCAATACAGTAATATTATGATGCTGATCAACAGAAAAAATTGCATCACGCGTATTTTCAATGATAGCCGAAAGATTTACTTTCTCTTCAATAATTGCCAGCTCAATTCTTTTCTTTTCGGTAATATCTTCAAGCATGATGATGCCCTGCTTCAAACTTCCATCCGAATCCATAAGAAAGGATGTGGTCATATTGACCCAGAGCTGACTTCCGTCCCTACATATAAGTCGGCGCTCAAAACTCCTTTTGGTTTGCTCTTCAGAAAACAAATATTCCGGTCGGTGATGACCATTTCTCAGGTCTTCCGGATGTGTGATCAACGTGAGATTCAATCTCAAAAGATCATCCTCTTTATAGCCCAACATGGCACATAAAGCAGAATTCACTTTTGAAAATTTCAATTCAGGAGTAAGCATAGCGAGCCCAAAATCTCCTCTTTCTAAGATCCCTGCAACCCACTGATAATCCTCTTCTGAACCTCCGGCACCGGAAGATTCCGGAATGGGATTGTTTGGTATTTTTTGTTCAGAGTCGGGTAGTGGAAAATCCAGAATAGCAACCGGATTTGCTTTCGCCGATTCCATAATGACAGGCTCTTCATGGATCAAAAATTCTTCTTTCTCGCATGCCGGAGAAACACTCCAGATCGTGCCAAAACCTTTTCCTTTGCCCAGCGCTAACCGGTTTTGATTTATTTTGATGTTGGATATTACTCCGGTCAGACTTTGGTATTCAATTTCGAAACTTTGACCATGTCCATTTACATCGCCTTTTTTTATTGCTTCCTGTATCCCGTATGCAGCAAGTCGTTCCGGAATCTCAATAGATCCGGTCAAATCAACGGGATCCAGATTAAGGAACTGAAGAGCTTTATCATTAAAATAAATTACTTTGTTGTCATTATCTGCTGCGATCACACCTTCACTCAGGCTGGATATCATTTCACGATACTGCAAATTTGAATTCAACAATTCCTCATGCGATTTACGAATTGAATCAATATCACAGATCCGCAGTAGGTGGAGTTGCCCTTCTTTTACATCAATCTTTATAAATGAAATACTACTCCAGAAATCTGTTTTATCATCCTTGTGCCATTTGGCTTCAAAATTAGAACTGACCAGTTCTTCAGAGCCTTTGATCCATGCAGACCAATCATCTTTCCATCCTCCACTGATCAGGTCATGTAAATTTCTTCCGATCAATGAATCGTCCGGATGCAATCCAAACAGAGGAGGTGATTGGGAATTATGATCCATGATCCTCAGGGTACCGGGTTGGAATAATATCCAGGCATCCGGTGTACTATTGAATAGTTTGCTCAGGGTCTTTTCTCTTTCCTCCAGGTTCTTATGATAATTCAATCTCATGAATCTCCATGTTGCAGAAAATACCATAAGTCCGGCTATCAGCAATGCAAAGAACATCGGTGTAATGGGTAATGCTTCCGGATTGATGATCACAAGATATTCAAGAACCGACAAACAGATCAGGTTATAAATAACTGCTATCCAGATTCTTGAAAAATGAAGATTTGCCACAAGTAACATGGCAATCATAGCTATTTCAAAATCCTGGTGATAATTATTTACATGAAGTAGTCCTATTATATATAAAGTGGCGGGCAGAAAAAATGCCTGGATTCCATACGCACTGATTCGTTCACCTTTTTCCGGAATATAACTCAGGATAAAAATAAATATGGGGAATATTCCCATGAAGTACCAGGGAAAAAGATAGGCTTCAACTTCAGGAACAACACTTTGGGTGAAGAACCAGGAAAAAATAAACGATACGGACAGCAACAATGCCAATACACGATTATAGATCAGCCCATAAGCTGAAACAAGTGTACTGGAATTAAAAAGCAGTCTTGCTTTTCCTAGGATATCCATAGAATCAAATAAGTTTGATTTAGTGTATCATGCTTAACGGCTTAATACTCGGCCAAGTTACGCTCCTACCGCATGAGGTAATGGAAAACTTATACGATATCTTACAATGGTATGTAATCTTAAATTACAGATAATGAATTACAAATCAACTATGTCATTCATTAAAATCATAAGAACATAAACATGAAATCCATGTTAATATATCAACAAACACCTGAAAAAGTGTCTTCTATATCTAAGGAACAAAAAAAGCAGGTATCCAATCAGGTAACTTAATATTTTGGACTAGTTTATAAAAAACCAGTTAAATCTTACAAAATCAGACTAACAATTTTCTAATTCCTGCTTTATGAAATTGGAAAGTTCAGAAACATAATCAGATGAGAAATCAAACTTGATCCCTGCAGTTTCATAGATCTCAGAAATGGATCTTGTATATCCCAGTTTCAATGCAGCTAAATAGTTTTTTATTGTAGCTTTTGGGTCTTCTTTATAACTCTTCCACATGGCAATAGCGCCTAATTGGGCCATTCCATATTCGATATAATAAAAAGGAACCTGATACAAATGCATTTGTTTTTGCCAGGAGGTATTGAAGGCATTTTCTAAACCACTGTAATCAATTTCAGGATTTGAATAAGCAGAATGAATCTTTTTCCAGGCCTCCGTTCTTTGCTCAGTGGTATGTCCGGGGTTTGTATATATCCAATGTTGGAATGCATCAATTGTTGCAATCCATGGCATCACAGAGATTACTTTTTCAAGTGTTTGCCTTCTGGCTCTTCTCAATTGTTCTTTATCTTCAATGAATACATCCCAATGTTCCATAGCTATGAGTTCCATAGACATAGATGCGAGTTCAGCCACTTCAGAAGGAGTGTCTTTGAAAGCACTATATTCAAGATCACGGGTCACAAGTGAATGCACAGCATGTCCTCCTTCGTGAACCATAGTTATCACATCTCTCAATGTGTCGGCACTATTCATGAAAATAAAAGGAACTCCTATTTCAGCTAATGGATAATTATATCCTCCGGGTGCTTTTCCTTTGCGACTTTCAAGATCCACATGATTCATTTGTTTGAGGATATCCAGACATTCTCCCAAAAAGGGATCGATCTTATAGAAATTCTCAATCGCCTTATCCATCAACTCCACCCCGCCATTAAATGGCTTCAGCCCTTGTAAACCGCTTGGGTCAACTTCCATATCCCAGGGACGCAGAGGATCCAGCTTTAGTTTCTCCTTTCTGTCCTTATCCAGATAATTGGACAAAGGCAAGATCTGTGTTCTGATTGCTTCATGAAAACTAAAACAATCTTCAGGTGTATAATCGAAGCGTCCTAAAGCCGCAAACATATAATCCCTAAAGTTATCAAAGCCTGCATTTTTTGCCACCTGATGACGTAGCACGCATAATCTGGAAAAGAGATCATCCAATTTCTCCTTGTCTTCAGCCCTACGAGAACTGATCGACCTCCAAATATGTTCTCTCATCTCACGATCTGTCTCTTTCAATAAGCTGGCAGCTTGTTGCAAAGTGAGTTCATTACCGTTATGAGTAATGGTCATTTCACCAGCCAGTGTATTGAATTCCTGTTCTTCCGTCTGAATACGTGTATAAAGCGGAATATTCTCATCCCTGTAGATCTCAACAGATTTACGCAATCCACGGATGAAGATCTTATAATCACCTTTATCAAGCTCAGCTAGAAAAGGGCTTTCAAGCAATTTCTTGTCAAGCTCATTTGAAACAGGAGCAAGTTGAGGTGAGATATCTGTAATGAACAATGAATATGCATCAGCAAAATCCTTGTTCGCTGTATCACAAGTCATCCGAATATATCTCCAACCCATATCTTCGCTTACCAATGAATCTATTTCGCTTCTATCAGCCAGCCATGACATTAATTCAGGCATACTGCTAATATTGCGATCAGATAAATTTTGGTAATACGATTTAAGACTATCCCAATTTTCTAATTTGAAATTTTCGGGCAGGAATTTTCTTGCCGGTCTCTGCGGGAGGGTGATCGTATTCGACATTATTTAAATAGATTTTTTAGATCCCGCATTTTTCAATTGGGCACCTGATGGCTTCTTTACTGCTTTAACTCCGGCATCTGCCTTGGTAGTTTTTTTAGCTGCGGTTTTTTTCTTTGAAGTTGTCTTAACTTCTTTTACTTCCTTCACCTCTTCTACAGCTTCATCAGCTTCAGCTTCATCAAAAGCATCCGTGTCTTTCAACAGGTTAAACCAGGTTAGAATTTTCTTAATGTCTGAGTTATATACTCTTTCCTGATCAAAAGAAGGAAAACATTTTTCAAATTCACTTCTCAATTTCGCCGGATCTGATTTAACATCAAATTCGTGTTTCAGGCCTTTTGCGTCAGCGATCGACTTCAAAACTTCAGCAAGCAATACATCTTCATCCGTTGTATAAACACTTATGTCTTCCAACATGCTAATGCGTTGTGTAGATGCCACCGGCATACGCTTCTTATCACTTACACCTTCAACTACAAATCCACTGCGGGTTTGAGCTATGATTTTAAAAAGGCCTGGTTGGCCTGCAATCGAAAGAATTCCTTTCAGCTTCATCTTCTAAATTAATTTGGTCAAAAATACGAAAAATAAAAATGACCCTAACAGTATTATTCAGGTCATTATTTGGATTACCTCACAATTGTGAACTTCTTGGTGATAGCAGAATTTTTTCCTTCAACCTTGAGGATATAAATTCCTGCGTTCATTTCTGTTAATGAAATTTTCAAATTCTGTCCTTCAGTATTCAACTCTTTAATATCTGAACTGAAAACCGTTTGCCCCAGAGCATCGAGAATAGAAACTTTGTCGTTCGCACTCCAGGCAGAATTCATAACTACATTAAGTTCATTCTTTGCAGGCACCGGATACAAGATGAGATCATTTTGCGACAGATCATTTGACGCAGCGCTGAGCCCTGTTACAAAATCATATTTAATTTGAGCGGCAATGGCCGAACTAATAATATCTGATAAACTATCGCCTCCGATAAGTGCAAAAGCTACAACTATTGAGTTTCCAGGACTAATGGAATAGGGCCCTGTTGAAACAACATCAATGATGTCATTGCCTACTCCGGCTCCACCTGCTGTTGCTCTGTTTGTTGAAAGACCCTGATATTTTTCAGCTGAACTATATCCGTCAGCAATATTGATTCCTCCACTTCCACCACCAAGATTATCCATTGCATTATGAATAAACGGACCCGGAGTAAGTAATTTAATTCCTGCAAAAAGTCCATTGTTTTCAGTACTCCACGCATAACCCATTCTTGTCGCGGCATCTTCAGAGATCTTATTTTTATTGTAATCCATGATGTCCCAATCACTAAAAATTCCTGCATGCAAACCACTGATATTTGAAGAGCCATTGTTCTTGATGGTATATTCTACGATCACATATTTCCGATCCGCAAAGGTGCTCCAAACATATAGTTGGTGATCAACAAGTAAATTCATTGTTGTGGCACCTGCAAGTGCATCATTGAATTTTCCGAACAGATCAAACTCTGATTTTACGGTTGGGATCACAGTTGCTACTTTTAATACAGATTGAAAATCATTATCGGTTTGACCATTGGAAGCGCCTCTCACATTATCCGAAACCTGATTTGAATTGGCACCTATCATCAATCCTCCTTCGTACATCATCGTAGCACTGCCCTTATATGTAAAACCAAGACCTTCTGACTGACCTGTATTGTTGTAGCCAAGACGGCCTTTACTTGTTATCGTCGTACCTATGTCATTCTTAGTTACATTGATATAATCCACATTTACGATCAATTCGAATTGTTGAATATCAGTATAAGCACCATCATTAAAAGTGAGCCTGAAAAGGATCTTTGCATTTTGAACCGCCGATGGATTGATCTTTACCAGAAAAGGATCTGCAAGATTATTAGATGTTGCCAAACTTCCCATTGCTCCGGGCGTTGTTGAATTATCGATGATCGTTACAGCAGATGAAGTGGTAGACAATGTAACCGTGAGATTTGAAAGCGGGTTCAGGAAATTAATTATATCTCCTGAAATCCGGAGTGTATCATTGGCAACAAATGTATCATCATTATTATCTGTAAGGAAAAGATTTTCCATTCTAACTGACTTTGCAGACTCTGATAATGCTCTGAAAAGATTGATCCTTCCTCTGCCTAGTTTCCCGGCATAGGCGGGATTGATCCCATCTATATTATCACTTGTAACTCTTAGCTGTTCGCCAATTTGTAATCCTGTATAAAACGGAAATTGGGCTTTTACAATAGCTGCGGCACCGGCAGCTATTGGAGCAGCCATAGACGTTCCACTTGATCCGGTATATGTATTATTAAAATAAGTAGAATAGATATTTGAACCCGGAGCAGATACATCTACAAAAGTTCCATAATTTGAAAAACCGGATTTTGTATCTGTATCATTCGTTGATGCTACCGATAAAACAAATTTATATGCAGATGGAAAGAAATGGATCTCGTTTCCATCATTTCCGGCTGCAGCGACTACAAGTCTGTCTTGATTTATAGTTGCATAATCAATTATATCTTGTCCAAATTGACCTCCACCGGGTCCTCCCCATGAGCAATTAATAATATGACAACCATGATCGGCAGCATATACAATACCTTCATAAGCAGCAATAAGATTTCCCAAATTATCCGAGATCTTAACAGGCAAAAATTTAGTTTTGAAACCTGAACCGGCAACCCCTACTCCATTATCCGTAGCAGCAGCAGCACAGCCCGATACATGTGAACCATGCGCAGGTACTCCGCTACCCGTTACCATTGGGTCATTGTCATTTGCTGCTACATCCCATCCTCTGTAATTATCTATAAAACCATCATTATCATCGTCAATACCATTTATCGGATCCGCATAATTGTATTTTATTGCAGTTACCAGATCTCCATGATCCCAATCTGTACCCGTATCTACAATTCCTACGACTATATTCGTATCTCCTTTATTTATATCCCAGGCATTGTATGCATTTATTTTATTTAAAAAGTACATACCTGAATTAGAAAGCAAAGGATCGTTTGGTGTATAAGAAACAGAGGAAATATAAGATGGCTCAACATATTCAAATAAGCCGGTAGCCATGAGCAGATCTATTACTTTCTCTATTCTCAGGTCTGTACTAAAATCCGCTTTATAGATCAAACTCAGATCGGCCAACTTCAGATCCATATTGTTTCTTTCAACTGCAGGTGCAGTTTTCCCGGGAAAGATCTTCGACATGTTTATAATAGATGCTTGTGTAGAAATGCTCCTGAAGCGGGATTCATCAAATCCTGTATTTGTACAAAATTGTCTGTATTCTGTTTTAACTTTCAGAATAATTTTTCCGGGAACATAATTTTGCTCACTTACCCCTGCCGGAAAACGGAAGTTTTTTTGTTTTTGAGTTGTGTTGATCTCGCTATTACCTGCGATCACATTGAAACTTATACCAAAAATGGCAATTATGGTCAGTATACTTTTAGACATGGTGGGGATTGTATTTGATGCAAGATATTAAATTCAGAATTAATTAAATCGATCTGCTGAATGAAAGTCAAAAATGTAATGAAAGTTGTGGATCAAATTGACAACTATAACTCAAGAAGTTCCTGAAATGAGGGAAGTTCCCGAAAGAAATCATACTTTTTGTTCTCATGATCCATCATACATGCAAAATGATCCATTCCATTGGTCACATATAAAAATCGGATCCCAAGTTCCAAAGCATAACGAGCAGCCTGATCAAATACATCCTGAGAGATCTTAATATCAGGAGACTTGCATTCAACAACCATCAAGGGTTTTCCTGCCTTATCCCAGGATACAATATCTGCCCTTCTCTGCATACCTTGAACTTTCAACATTTGCTCTACAGAAATTAATGAAAAGGGAAAGCCCAGTTTGATCTCCAGGTAATTAAGCATATGTTGCCTAACCCATTCTTCGGGTGTAAGCGTCACGTATTTTCTTCGGAATCTGTCAAATATTTGCTTACTTTGCCCTTCAGTCCTGATATCTGCTTCAAAAGAAGGAAGATTAAGTTTGAGAGGCATAGTGCAGGATTTTTTTTTCAAATATACATGAAAAGCAAGGAAGAAATAGTTACAAACTGGCTTCCCCGGTACACGGGTACCGAGCTGGGGTCATTCGGGAAATATATCCTGTTAACAAACTTCAACAATTACCTCAATTATTTTGCGGAAACGAATGGTGTTAAGGTAACCGGCCAAGATAAACCGATGCCAAATGCCACAGCCAATGGCATCACCATGATAAATTTCGGGATGGGTAGCGCGAATGCGGCTACTGTGATGGATCTCCTGAGCGCCATCAATCCCAAAGCCGTTTTATTTTTGGGTAAATGTGGTGGTCTAAAACGCAAAAATAAATTGGGTGATTTTATTTTACCTATTGCTGCCATTCGGGGCGAGGGTACATCCAATGATTATATCCCACCTGAAGTGCCTGCACTGCCTGCCTTCAGTCTTCAAAAAGCAGTATCAACCACTATCCGGAATCATAATTTGGACTACTGGACCGGAACGGTTTACACTACTAACCGGAGGGTATGGGAACATGATAAAGAATTTAAAAAATATTTGAGAGTAACCCGTTGTATGGGTATAGATATGGAGACTGCCACAATTTTCACAGCGGGATTTGCAAATAAAATCCCAACCGGTGCATTACTCCTTGTTTCTGATCAACCTATGATTCCGGAAGGAGTGAAAACTGCAAAGAGTGATGAGGTCATCACCAAAGATTTTGTTAAAAATCACATTCAGATAGGAATTGATAGTTTGAATGAACTACTTAATAACGGACTTACTGTAAAACATCTTCGTTTTTAAGCACCCATGACTTTTGATCAAATCCTAAACGACCTGCGCAACAAGGTTTATCATCCTGTTTACTTTTTGATGGGTGAAGAGCCTTATTATATTGATGAGATCTCTGATCTGATAGAAGACCATGTATTGAATGACATGGAAAAAGAATTCAATCAGAGTATTCTGTATGGTAAAGATGTAGATGTAGCCACTATCCTGAGTTATGCCAAGCGGTATCCCATGATGTCAAATTATCAGGTTGTGATAATTAAAGAGGCACAGTCTATCAAAGATCTGATCCGCAAGGAAGACAAAGAAGATGTCAAAGATCCCTTCCTGACGTATCTCGAAAATCCGCTACCATCAACGATCCTGGTTTTTTGTCACAAATATAAATCGCTTGACAAAAGGAGTAAAGTATATAAAGTCATCAGTAAAAAAGCTGTTGTTTTTGATAGCAAGAAAATTTATGATGATAAGGTATCCGGTTGGATCACTGCATTTGCAAAAACCAAAGGTTATCCGGTAAACCCAGCCGCAGCACAAGTCCTGGCTGATCATTTAGGAAATGATCTGAGTAGAGTTGCAAATGAAATGAAAAAACTTTTCCTTAATGTAAAAAAAGGTGAAGAAATAAATGTAAAACACGTAGAAGAGAATGTTGGGATCAGTAAAGATTTCAATGTTTTTGAATTTAATAATGCGGTTGCAAAAAAAGATATCTTAAGAGCAAACAGGATAGCAGAATATTTTGGTTCCAATCCAAAAAGTAATCCGGCTATCGTGGTCCTTGCATCCTTGTTTGGTTTTTTCTCTAAGCTGATGATGTATCATGGTTTGAAAGATAAAAGCCAGTCGTCAGTTGCTTCCGGTCTGGGAATAAATCCATTTTTTGTAAAAGAATATACCGCCGCTGCCCGATTATATTCAGCAGATAAAACCATCCGGATAATATCTCTGTTAAGGGAGTACGATGCAAAACTAAAAGGGGTTGATTCTGTGAATGCCGACGATGGAGAGTTATTAAGAGAATTGACCTGGAAGATCATCCACTAAAAAAGAAAAGTTATGAATTATTGGTTAGTAAAATCTGAACCTTTCAAATATTCATGGGAGGAATTCATGAAAGATAAAAAGACCAGCTGGGATGGGGTAAGAAATTATGCCGCCCGGATTCATTTACGTGATATGAAAAAAGGTGATGAGGTTTTATTTTATCATAGTAATAAAGGACTCGAGGTAGTTGGGATTGCCAAAGTAGTTAAGGAATCGTATCAGGATCCTACTACAACGGATGAGCGTTGGGTAACTGTTGACCTTGCTCCTGTAAAAACGTTGAAGAAAACAGTTCCTTTATCCCTAATAAAAAAAGATGCAAGGCTACAGAATATAGCCCTTGTAAGAATAGGTAGATTGTCTGTTATGCCACTGTTAAGGGAGGAATTTGATGTCATCCTGGAGTTAGGAAGTTGAAGCTTGTTCCTGCCTTTCAAAAAATTATCTTATTTTAGCGTTCCCATTTAGTAGATTCATGAAACATATTCTTTTCAGGTTAACCCTGTTATCAGCATTATTTATGCTGACTTTTTCAAATTCAGCTTTTAGTCAAACAGCCAATTTCAGAGGGTTTGTCTACGATAAAGAAACTGCTGAACCCATCATTTTCTCAAATCTGATCTTCAAAGGCACTACCTATGGAGCTTCGACTGACTTGAATGGTTTTTTCAGTATTACCAAGATCCCGGCTGGAACTTATAATCTGATAGTATCTTATGTTGGATACGACACGATAATTAATCCGGTAACGATCAAAGATGGTGAGATCATTACTAAAAAGTTCTATCTGCAAAAGAAAGCTTTCACATTAGAGACTTTCAATATATCAGCTGAGAAACAAGAAGCCAGAACTGAAGTTCAGGTTTCGGTGAATAAGATCACTCCGAAAGAAATGAGTCAGGTACCTTCTATTGGTGGTGAACCTGATCTGGCCCAATACCTGCAAGTGTTGCCGGGTGTCATCTTCACCGGTGATCAGGGAGGGCAGCTTTATATCCGGGGTGGAAGTCCGATACAAAATAAAGTATTATTAGATGGAATGATCATTTATAACCCCTTCCACTCTATCGGTTTATTCTCAGTTTTTGATAATGATATTATTCGTTCAGCGGATGTATATACCGGTGGTTTCGGAGCTGAATATTCTGGCCGTATCTCATCTATCATGGATATCACAACACGTGAGGGAAATAAAAAGAGATACAGTGGTAAGATTTCTTCAAGTCCTTTTACTTCCAAATTAATGATAGAAGGCCCTTTAAAAAAGGCAACTGAAGGCGGGGGTGGCAATAGTTCTTTTGTGATCTCAGGTAAGACTTCCTACTTACAGGAAAGTTCAAAAATATTTTACACATATATAGATACTGCAGGACTGCCCTACAATTTCAATGACATCTATGGCAAAGTATCCATGAATGCAGATAATGGCAGCAAGTTGAATATTTTCGGATTCAATTTCAGTGATAATGTTCGTTATAAGAATGTAGCTGATATAGATTGGAAGTCTACAGGTTTCGGTTCTAATTTCGTTTTGGTTCCGGGCGGATCTACTGCTTTGATAGATGGTGCATTTTCTTATTCCAGTTATGATATAACTTTACAGGAAGCAAATCTAAAACCAAGAACAAGTTCTATCAATGGCTTTAATATGGGTCTTAACTTCACCTATTTTATGGGTCAGGATGAAGTAAAATATGGTCTGGAAGTTTTAGGTTTCAGAACCAATTTTGACTTTTTTAATTCTGTAGGAAGAAATATTTCTCAGGTTGAAAACACTACAGAGTTAGGTGGATATATTAAGTATAAGAAGATCATAAAAACGAAACTTATCATAGAACCCAGTCTTAGATTACACTATTATTCCTCTCTTTCTGAATTCAGTCCTGAGCCCAGACTTGGGATGAAATTTAACATGAGAGATAATTTCAGATTGAAGTTTGCAGGAGGATTATATTCACAAAACCTGATCAGTGCAACTTCAGATCGTGATGTAGTAAACTTGTTTTATGGATTCTTAAGTGGTCCGGATAATCTTCAATCAACCTTTGATGGAAAAGATGTGACAAGCAAATTGCAGAAAGCGCGTCATGCGATCTTTGGATTTGAATACGATCTTCCCAATCACATGAGTTTAAATGTTGAAGGTTATATCAAACAGTTCAATCAACTGACGAATATCAACCGGGATAAATTGTATGATGATATTCCTGAAAACAATGCTCAGCCTGATTATCTTAAAAAAGATTACATCATTGAAAATGGTGTTGCAAAAGGTATTGACGTAGTATGGAAATATGATAATAAGAAAGTATATCTCTGGGCTGTTTATTCCTTAGGTTTTGTTGACCGATTTGATGGAAGAAGAGATTATGTTCCGCATTTTGACAGAAGACATAACGTAAATCTGGTTGGAAACTACACATTCGGAAAACGTCTGGATTGGGAAGTAAGTGCAAGATGGAATCTGGGATCCGGATTTCCTTTTACACAAACACAAGGATTCTATGAGTTCCTTCCATTTACCCAAGGTATTAACCAAAATTACACAACCGCAAATGGTAATCTGGGTATCATTTATGGCGATCTTAACGGAGGGCAACTTCCTTGGTATCATCGTCTTGATATCAGTATAAAAAAATCATGGGCCATTTCCAAGAACTCCATTCTTGAAGCTAACGGTAGTATTATCAATGCTTACAACCGCCAAAATATTTTCTATTTTGATCGTGTCACTTATAAGCGTGTAGATCAACTTCCCGCTCTACCAAGTGTAGGTGTCAGCATGACATTCTAAACAAACATCAATAAATTTAAATCCTTCTGAAATTTTCAGGAGGATTTTTTTTTATATCATGAAACTCATACCCAGCCTAAGTTTAGTTGTATAAACATTTTGATATTTTATCATTCTGAAAATAGCCTCGATAATTTTCCGTAATATTACATCCCGTCTGGTAGCGCACAATTGCGCTCCTAAAAATCGAAAACATGTCACTCACCAAGTACATTTTCGTAACAGGCGGAGTTACTTCCTCTTTAGGAAAAGGTATCATCTCCGCTTCACTTGCGAAACTTCTTCAATCCAGGGGATATACAGTTACTATCCAAAAACTTGATCCTTACATTAATGTTGATCCGGGAACCTTAAATCCCTATGAACACGGTGAATGTTTTGTAACCGATGATGGAGCAGAAACAGATCTCGATCTGGGGCACTATGAGCGATTCCTCAATACTCCTACTTCTCAATCAAACAATGTTACTACCGGTAGAATATATCAGACTGTAATAAACAAAGAACGAGAAGGGGCTTATCTGGGGAAAACGGTTCAAGTCATCCCACATATAACAGACGAGATAAAAAGACGCGTAAAATTACTGGGTGATACCGGTAAATATGAAATTGTAATTACTGAGATTGGTGGTACCGTTGGCGACATCGAATCATTACCTTATGTGGAAGCTGTCCGTCAACTAAAATGGGAAATGGGCAGTAGTTGCCTCGTTATTCATCTAACCCTTCTCCCCTTTTTGGCTGCTGCAGGTGAATTAAAGACCAAGCCTACCCAACACTCTGTAAAAGCTTTATTGGAATATGGAGTTCAACCGGATATTCTTGTTTGCAGAACTGAGCATCATATGTCGAATGACATACGTAAGAAAATCGCACTCTTCTGTAATGTAAATATCAATGCTGTTATTGAATCTATCGATGCAGAATCTATTTATGATGTTCCATTATTGATGTTGAAGGAACAATTAGATAAAGTTGTACTTAGTAAATTGAGACTTTCGACCAAGAACGATCCCGAGCTTCAGGCATGGAAACGGTTTTTAGGCAAATTAAAGAATCCTACATCCGAGGTAAGGATTGGGCTTATCGGGAAATACATTGAACTTAAAGATGCTTATAAATCGATTGCCGAGGCATTCATTCATGCCGGTGTAGCAAACGAATGTAAGGTGAATTTAGAATGGATACATTCTGATAAATTGGATGAAAGTGATGTTGCCATAAAACTAAAAGGCTTGCATGGGATCCTTGTTGCACCCGGTTTCGGCGGCAGAGGAATAGAGGGAAAGATCCGAGCTATCACCTATGCCCGGGAGATGAAGATTCCGTTTTTAGGAATCTGTCTTGGAATGCAGTGCGCAGCTATAGAATTCAGTCGTAATATTCTGAAACTCAAAGGGTCTCATTCAATCGAAATGGATGATAAGACCAAATATCCTGTTATCGATATCATGTCCGATCAGAAGGATATTACAGCGAAAGGCGGTACCATGAGGCTGGGATCTTACGCTTGCCAGCTTTCGAAAGGAAGTAAAGCAGCACAGATCTATGGAAAGAGCAAGATTCAGGAAAGACATAGACATCGCTACGAATTCAATAACAAGTATTTGAAAGATTTCGAAAAATCAGGCATGCTTGCTTCAGGTATCAATCCGGATACCGGCCTGGTAGAGATCATTGAATTAAAGGACCATCCTTGGTTTATAGGCGTTCAATTTCATCCTGAATATAAGAGTACAGTTGAAAATCCGCATCCATTATTCTCTTCTTTTGTAAGAGCAGCTATGGATCATTCCTCAACACGCTAAATCATAATTCTATTGTGGCATTACCAAGGATAATGGTATCTTTGCCGCCTAAATTTTTATTCCAACATGGATCGTAATTCCATCATTGGATTAAGCCTTATTGGCTTGATCCTTCTCACATTTAGCTATCTGAACCGTCCAAGCACGGAGGAAGTTGAAAGATTCAGTCAGCAACAAGATTCGATTGCTTTGATCACCAAAGCAAATGAGATCGAAGCAGTGAAAACACAATCGGAAATAATTCAAGACAGTCTCCCTGCAGTTGTAGAAAATGACTCTATTGCGATTGAAAACCAGAAACAACAGTTGGGTAGCTTTGCCTCTTCAGCTGCAGGTGAAGAGACTTTCACAACGCTTGAAAATGAATTGTTGAAAGTAACCTTTAGTAATAAAGGTGGCAGAATGGTTTTTGCTCAACTGAAAAAGTACAAAACTCATGATTCATTACCTGTCATCCTTTTCGAAGGTGAGGATAGTGAAATGGAATTGAAATTCTTTGCTCAGAACAGAACTATTTCAACCGGCAATTTGTATTTCAAAACACTGGGTGAATCGAAAAATATTAGCGGAGAAGAATTGGCCACCATCACCATGAGGTTGGAGGTTCAGCCCGGGAGTTTTATCGATCAGATCTATACGCTGAAAGGAAACTCATATCTGGTAGGATATAATGTGGTAATGAAGGGGATGCAGGATATTATTGCGCCCAATATCAGTACCATAGAACTGGATTGGAAGCTAAAAGCTCGCAGACATGAGTTAAGCAGGAAGAACGAGATTGATAATACCTCTGTATATTATCGATTTGCAGAAAATGATGTTGATGAACTTTCAATTGGAGAAGATCCGGAACAAGAAACGCTTAAGACAAGTGTAACATGGGTTGCCTTTAAACAGCAATTCTTCTCTTCTGTATTGATCTCAGACTCAGGTTTCGATAAACCTACAACCGTCAGTGCCGATCCTGAAGCAGATGAGAGTTATGTAAGAAATATGGCAGCAACTTTTTCTTTGCCTTTCAATCACAAATCTGAAGAAAACATTGAAATGCGTTTCTATCTGGGACCTAATCATTACCAGACCTTAAAAAGTTTTGATCTGGATCTTGAGAAGCTCATCCCGCTGGGTTGGGGGATCTTTGGCTGGGTTAACAGATATCTGGTTATTCCGGTCTTCAATTTCCTGAACAGCTTTGACCTCAATTTCGGATTGATCATATTGATCCTCACCTTGTTCATTAAAGTCCTGATACTCCCGCTGACTTATAAAGCCTATCTGAGTTCTGCCAAAATGAAGGTGCTTAAACCGGAAATCGATGAATTATCGGCCAAGTTTAAAGAAGAGCCCTTAAAGCTTCAGCAAGAGACCATGGGCTTGTACAAGAAAGCCGGAGTCAATCCACTTGGAGGCTGTATCCCAATGCTGCTTCAATTCCCTATACTGATCGCCATGTTCCGCTTCTTCCCTGCAAGCATTGAGCTGAGGCAGGAAAGCTTCTTATGGGCACATGACCTTTCAACTTACGATAGCATCCTGGATCTGCCATTTACAATCCCATTCTATGGGGCACACGTGAGTTTGTTTACATTGCTGATGACTATTTCTACTTTGCTTTACACGAAGTATAACAGTAGCATGACGGGCAGTATGAATCCGCAAATGAAATGGATGATGTATCTGATGCCGGTGATGTTCCTTGGCTTATTCAACAATTTCGCAGCAGGTTTGAGTTATTATTACTTCTTATCTAACGTGATTAGTATTGGACAACAATTTGCTATCAAGGGGCTTGTGAACGAAGATGAGATCCACCGCAAGATCCAGGAGAATAAGAAAAAACCTCAAAGCAATAAGAAATCTAAATTTCAGCAGCGACTTGAGGACATGGCAAAACAAAAAGGCATCAATGCTCCAAAAAAATAATCTGTACAAAATTGTACTTTTATAGCATGAAAAGCAAAAACATCTTCTTCCTAACGTTTTCGATATTGCTGAGTCTAAGCTTTTTAAGCGCTTGCAAAACAACAACAGATACAACAGATCCTGTATTGGTGGCAACCGAGGATACTCCGGCCATTTCCCATGAAGCTTCTGAAGTGGATGATACTCCTATATCTCCAATGAAGAATGACAGTTTATTGTTGTCTATGGAAAGAACTCCATGTTACGGAACTTGTCCTACTTATAAATTTCATATTTACAAGAACGGATATACTGAATATGAAGGAATCCGATTTGTGAATAAAGAAGGAATGTTCTATACCATCTTATCAAAGGAACAACTTAAGAAAATCACAGACAGGGCCAAGGAGATCAAATTCTATTACTTTAAAGATGAATATATAGATCGCAACATGACCGATTTCCCTACAACCATAATAAAATATAACCTTGAAGGTAATATGAAAACAGTGTTGGACGGCCATAATGAAACGCCACGTGACCTGAAGGAATTTGAGTTATTCCTGGATCAGATAATAGACAACTCCGTTTGGATGAAAAAATAAACTATTAAAATTTAGTATAAAGCCCAATCATTGATTTGGGCTTTTTTTTGATTCCTGCCTTGATTTCGGTAAATTTGTATCCTAAATAAAAAATTATGTCACAAGATTTTTTGCCCCTGAAAGGCACAGACCATGTAGAATTTTATGTTGGAAATGCCAAGCAAAGTGCATATTACTACCAACATTCATTTGGTTTTGAACTGGTAGCTTATGCAGGCCCTGAGACCGGTATTCGTGACAGAGCGTCTTATGTTTTACAACAAGGCAAACTACGGTTTGTACTGACTACTCCATTAAATCCCGAATCTGATATTGCAAAACATATTGCATTGCATGGAGATGGTGTAAAAGTTTTGGCACTTTGGGTGGATGATGCCGAGAAATCATGGTTGGAAACAATGAAGCGTGGTGCTGTAAACGCAGGCGAATTGAAGGTTCTGAGTGATGCAGATGGCGAAGTGAAGACTGCATCTATCTGCACTTATGGAGATACCATACATACGTTTGTTGAAAGAACGAATTACAAGGGTGTTTTTCTGCCCGGTTATGTTCCAATGAGCGCAAAAGTTAAAAGTAAGCCTGTAGGCTTTGAATATGTCGATCATTGTGTAGGTAATGTGGAACTGGGAAGGATGAATGATTGGGTCAAGTTTTATGAGGATGTGATGGGCTTCAAAACTATCATCACTTTTGATGATGAAGATATCTCAACTGAATACACTGCATTGATGAGTAAAGTTGTTTCGAATGGAAATGGCTTTATCAAATTCCCGATCAATGAACCTGCAGAAGGAAAGAAGAAATCTCAGATCGATGAGTATCTTGAATTCTACAGAGGTGCCGGTGTACAACATATAGCAATAGTAACAAGTGATATAATTGATACTGTATCTGAATTGCAAAGCCGTGGTGTTGATTTCTTAACAGTACCCGGAACGTATTATGACGAACTCCTTGAGCGTGTTGGTAAGATCGAAGAAGATCTTTCGGATCTGCGAAAATTAGGGATCCTGGTTGATCGTGATGAAGAAGGATATTTACTACAGATCTTTACCAAACCTGTTGAAGACCGCCCTACTCTTTTCTTTGAGATCATACAGCGCAAAGGAGCAAAATCATTTGGAAAAGGGAATTTCAAAGCTTTATTCGAAGCAATTGAACGCGAGCAAGCATTAAGAGGGAATTTATAATCCCAACTTCAAAATAGATAAAATGAAAAGTCCTGATCAAACATGTTGATCAGGACTTTTCATTTATTACTTATTAAATAAAAGAACCTTATTCGGCCTTTTCACTTTCTTCTTTTTTGGTTGCTGCTTTTGCTGCAGGTTTTTTAGTTGCAGTTTTTGCTTTTGTTGCTTTCTTAGCCGGTGCAGCTTTCTTTTCAACAGTTTCTTCTGCAGCTTCAGCTTTTACCTTTGCAGGTTTAGCTTTTGCAACATTTTCATCCGGCTTGTAGATCGTCTTTTTCTTTTTTCTAAGCTTTCCGTATGAACCTGCGATTAATTTACCAAGTCTTGTTTTTATATCTCCTTTACCCATAATTATTTTTGAATTTTATTATTAATATTTGATGACTAATCCTATTAAGCCTCAAGTTAAATAAATTTTAACACAAACACATATCATCTGACCATTAGTTTTCCTCTGATCCGGAAATCTTTGGTGTATAATTCAGCCACAAATGAGCCTGCACTCCAGTTTGTAGTATCAATAAAATATCTATTCTCACCGATAATTATTCTGTTTTTTTCACTTACAAAAACGACTCTTCCACTTTGATCATAAATTCTAAGTTCGCCCTCTGTTATTTTTTTGGAATCAAACTGGAAACAAGTTATGCCTTTTGAAGGATTTGGAAAAATGGCTGAGAAACTTGAAGGAATTTCCTGAGAAAAAACTTGCGTAAGTACTCCTACTTTAAATTTATAATACCCTGCTGGGGCCGGCATGGGTCTATATCCCGTTTTACCACTTGCAGACATTGCTTCCAGAAAATAATAGACGGTAGTGCCGGCAACTTGAGCCGGAATGCTACCAAACCATTCATTTCCCGGAACTATTCCTTGCATAAGACTAATGCTGGTATAGGGCTGTAAAGTATCTGTAGTATACCACAACGAAACTGCATTCACACCTGATCTATGTTGTGCTCTTGCTACCACAGGATATGGATTTGAAGTATCAAATGTGTTTTCAAGTTGTTTATGTGTAATCCATAATGGATCTGAACTTCCTACTTCTTTGGTGATACAGTGCAATGCTCCGGATGCAGATATGATCGAATTACAATTTATACCGATCACATTGTAACCGGGCAAAGCTTCCCGATAAATTCGCAAAGCTGTAGTATCGTATTGTTGATAATATGTCGGAACCAGAATAGTATTATTTATGAAAACAGAATTTGTGTAAGTCCGGTAAGAAGCAGAAGGAGGATACGCACCGCCTGTACTTGGAGGCTGAGGAATTCGTATAACTTTCCAGGGAGTCCCGTAAGTAGTTGGATAATTACTTAATACATACAATAGATTTGCTTCTATCTGTGGACCATCCGAAACTCCATTTGGATAGGATCCCATCAGCAGGGTCTCCTCATCTAACAGTTTCATATGCATATCAATATGATGAATCCCATCAAATGGCAATACTGTCATTTTCGCATAGCGGTCGAGCCCCATGAATGCTTTCATGATCGTATCGATATTTGCACTTGTCTTTCCCGGATTCTCATCCAGGATCAAATTACTGCTGAAACCCAAGCCCATTCCATCCACCATAAAATTTCCACCGGTATGGATCAGATCATATGGAGCAGATGTCATTGAATAAATTGGCAAACCGGTTTTGGCTGCCAACACATTTGGAACATTATCGTCAGCAGGTCTTGGGCGATTATAGATCCAATCGATCAACAGTAAACTATCAACATCGTTTGTATATACATTCCATTGTCCATAATCTCTGGCCCAAACAGAATTGAATGGAGCAACCAGATACGTTATGTTACTCAATGGCACACCTGCACTTGTCAGAGAAGACCTTACAGCGTTTGAATCCGAACAAACTACATATACATGCGTCTGAACACGTGCATGCCTGACGATCTCCGTCAGGATCGACTGATAACCGGTCCAGGTGACCAACAGCCCATCTATCTCTTCCCATTCTGCCATAGCCCTGATGGGAGAAGCAGGTGGATTACTTATCTGATTTCTTTGAGTGATCTGATCCAGATACGAAGGCATCATACTCCTTTCGGAACCTGACATGATATGAGGTAATTGAGCCAACAGATCAGTGGTAGTAAAGATGCAGTATATAAGACTGATAAACAATATTCTAACTAAGGACATTCGCTTGGATTATATCCAAATTTACACATTCAGCATTGAATTGCAAGTATTGATTTACTGAATTGAATTTTGTAAATTTATTTATCAAACGTATTGACATGAATGAAGCATGGTCACATATGAGTCAACCCTCAGATTTGGGACCAGTTGGAGAATCAGCAAAAGTGTTCCTTTGATCTTTATTTTTTTCGCATTGTTCTCCGGAATCGGGTTTCTAATCCTGTCGAATTGCATAATAAGTACTTATCTACAAGTGGAATCTGTGCTATTTTTACCACAGAGGTCTCAGAGATTTACACAGAGTTCTCAGAGATTGAAGTGAAATTTTCTTTCAATGGACTTTATTTGGTGTTT